>VSMY01000150.1 GCA_009773995.1 Oscillibacter sp.
TGGAGGACGGTGTCGACTACGTCCCCGCCAAGGCCCCCATCCTGATGGGCCACCACTTCTCGTCCATCGCCGGCGCGGGTCCCATCACCGGCCCCATCGGCGCGGCGGGCTTCGGCTGGCTGGCCTGCACCCTGTGGATTCTGATCGGCGGCATCTTCTTCGGCGGCGTCCATGACTTCGGCGCCCTGTTCGCCTCCGTCCGCCACGACGGCAAATCCATCGGCGAAATCATTTCCACCAACATGAGCAAGCGGGCCAAGATGCTGTTTTTGATCTTCGCCTACCTGACCCTGATCCTGGTGGTCGCGGCCTTCGCCTCCATCGTGGCCGGCACCTTCGGCGCCACCTTTACCGAGGCGGGCGCGGTGGATTACGCCGCCTCCGAGGCCAACGCCCGGGTGGCCATGGTCTCCCTGCTCTTCATCGCCATCGCCATTGTCTTCGGCTTCCTGGTGTACCGCCGGAACGCCCCGATGAGCGTGGCCAGTGTCGTCGGCGTCATCGCCATCGTGGTGATCATCGCCATCGGCATGAACTTCCACCCCATCTACCTGAGCAAAGACGCCTGGATGTGGATCTGCGGCATTTACATCGCCATCGCTTCCGTCACCCCGGTGTGGATTCTGCTCCAGCCCCGTGACTACCTGAGCTCCTTCCTGCTGTACGCCATGCTGGCCCTGGCCGTGGTGGCGGTCATCCTGGCCCGGCCCGACATGGGCAGCATGGCCACGGTAAACACCTTCGTGGTCACCAACCCCGACACCGGCGCGGGCAACCCCATCTTCCCCGTCCTGTTCACCACCATCGCCTGCGGCGCAATCTCAGGCTTCCACTCCCTGGTCTCCTCCGGCACCACCTCCAAGCAGCTGGATAAGGAGACCGACGCGAAGCCCATCGCCTACGGCGGCATGCTCCTGGAGTGCGTCCTGGCCATCCTGACCCTGTGCGCCGTGGCCTATGCCTACAGCTGGAACGCCGCGAACCCCGACGCCAAGCTGGCGGGCGCGACGGCCATCTTCGGCGGCGGCCTGGCCCACATGATCGACGACTCCATCCCCGGCACCTACAGCATCCTGTACACCCTGCTGGTGCTGACCTACTCCGCCTTCTGCCTGACCTCCCTGGACACCGCCACGCGTCTTGCCCGGTTCATGTTCCAGGAGTTCTGGCTGGATTCCAGCAAGGGCGAAACCCCGGAGAACGTCACCGGCTACAAGAAGGTCCTGTCCAATATGTACGTCTCCACCGCCATCACCGTGGTGCTGGGCGTGCTGCTGGGCCTGAACGGCTACGAGAAGATCTGGGCGCTGTTCGGCTCCGCCAACCAGCTGCTGGCGGGCCTGGGCCTGCTGGCCGTGGCCACCTGGCTTGGAAACATCGGGAAAAACAACAAGATGTTCCTGTTCCCCATGGGCTTCATGATCATCGTGACCATCTGCTCCCTGCTGGTGAACACCAAGAACCAGATCGCCGTGATCTCCGCCGGCGGCGCCGACTGGGGCCCCTATGTTCAGGCCATCCTGGGCATTCTGCTGGTGGTCCTGGCGGTGATCCTGGCCATCGAGGGCATCAGCACCATTATGCATCCCAAGAAGGGCCAGAAGGTCTAAGCGTACCTCCCGGGCGGAGTGCCAGTCTCCGCCGGGCAAAGGCCCTTTGCATCGGATGAAAAGAAGCGTTGAGAAGGACCCGGCGGGCATTGCCCGCCGGGTCCTTCGACTGTTTACTCCTGGTCCTTCGCCAAGGCTATCTTGTCCAACAAGTCCAGAATTTCCTGCCTTGTGTAGTCCTCCTTTTCGCCGTTGCTGAAAATCAGGCGGAGGTCATACAGCAAAGCCTTTTGCGTGTCCCTGCGTTCCTTTTCAGTTCCCATGAACAACACCTCCTTGCAAATATTATACCGTTTTTTCTTCTCCGGCGCAAGCCGTATTTCCCGCCGCCGACAGATTCCCCCTGCATTTTTGCCGCCCTTCCTGTAGAATGGGACAAATTGGAAGGAGGCGGTCCCATGGGAGAGGAAAAGCGGGTGCTGCGGCTGGAGGTGGAAGCCATCCGCCCCAACCCCCGCCAGCCCCGGCGGCTGTTTGACGAGGGGGCCCTGCGGGAGCTGGCGGCGTCCATCCGGCGGCACGGGGTGGTCCAGCCCCTGGTGGTCCGGCGGAGGCCCGACGGCTGGGAATTAGTGGCGGGGGAACGGCGGCTCCGGGCGGCGCGGCTGGCGGGCCTGGCGGCGGTGCCCTGCGTGGAGGCGGAGGTGGACGAGCGGGAGTCCGCCCTGCTGGCCCTGGTGGAGAATTTGCAGCGCCAGGACCTCCACTACTTCGAGGAGGCCGCCGCCATCGCGGACTATCTCCGGCGCACCGGGGCCACCCAGGAGGAGGCCGCCGCCCAGCTGGGCCGGTCGCCCTCGGCGGTGGCCAACAAACTGCGGCTCCTCCGGCTGTCCCCGGCCTGTCAGGCGCTGCTTTTGGAAAAGGGCCTGACGGAGCGCCACGCCCGGGCCCTCCTCCGGCTGGAGGACCAGGAGGAGCGGCTGGCCATGGCCCGCCGGGCGGCGGAGCGGGGCTGGAACGTGGCCCAGACGGAGCAGCACGTGGAGCGGCGGGTCCAGGAGCTCCAGACGGCGGCCCCAGCGGGACGGCGGACGTACATCTTGAAGGACGTGCGGCTGTTCCTGAACAGCGTAGACCGGGGGCTCCGCATCGTCCGGGAGGCGGGGGTGGAGGCCAAGTGCCTCCGGGAGGACACGGAGGAGGAGATCGTCATGACCATCCGCATCCCCCGGCGGCCGGGGAGCAGGGCCGCGAGGGGATAGCCATTCTTGTTACTATATTGTAATCACTTTTTCCGAAAATCTGTGTTAGAATACCCAAAGAGAGAAACGGCCCCAGGTGCGGGGCCGAAAAAGGAGGGGACTTCATGGGACAGCTGACAAATGAAGTCAAGTCCGGAGGCGGCGCGCGGGTGAAACGGGGCTCCGCCCTTCCGGTATTCGCCGCCCTGGCCCTCACCGCCGCCATCATGGCCGGGGCCTACGCCGGGCTCTGCGCCTGGGCCGGGTCCCGGACCGTCTTTTACCCGAAGGAGACCATCAGCGGCGTGGACGTGGGGGGCCTTACCGTGGAGCAGGCCGGCCAGGTGCTGGCCGGAGCCTTGCCGGGAAGAACGCTAACCGTCTCCACGGTTCAGACGGCGGAGAAGGAGGGCTGGCCGGCGGAGGCGCCCGGGACCTCCGTCACCCTGGGGGAGCTGGGCTATACCGCCGATCAGTGCCCCGGCATCGCCCAGAGACACTTTGACCAGCAGGCCTCCGCCCCCTTCCTCAGTCGGGGGGCGCGGGTGCTGTCCCTCCTCACCGACAGCGAGGGAGACGGCCTGACGGCCGAGGATCGGGATGAGGAGATCTTCCGCCGGGGCGTGGCCCAGGTGGCGGAGGACTTGGCCCTGGAGCCGGTGGACGGCGTCTATGAGGTCCGGGACGACGAGATTTTGCTGACCCGTGAGGCCAACGGGCGCTCTGTGGGAGAAGCGGGCCTGGCCCTGGTTCTGGAGGCCGCCGCCTCCTCGGCGGCGACGGAGGTCCGGGTGGACATGACCACCCGCCCGGCCCAGCCCCTGTCCATCCAGGAGGTTCACGAGGCCGTGTCCGGCGAGATGGAAAACGCCCGTTACGACCAGGAGACCGGGGGCATCCTCCCGGAGAAGCGGGGAGCGTCCTTCGACACCGTGTCCGCCCAGCGGGCGCTGAACGCCACCCTGCCGGGAGAGACCGTCTCCGTCCCCGCCGATATCCAGGAGCCGGAGATCACCGCGGAGGATTTGAAAGCCGTCCTCTTCCGGGACCTTCTGGGAGAGTGCACCACCCACGTCAGCGGCACCGCCGCACGGGTCAGCAATGTGAAGCTGGCCTCCGCCGCCTTTGACGGCACGGTGCTGAACAGCGGAGACGTGTTCTCCTACAACGAGACCGTGGGCCAGCGGACGGAGGCCAAGGGCTACAAAGCCGCCCCCGCCTACGTCCAGGGGGAGACCGTGGACGAGATCGGCGGCGGCGTGTGCCAGCCCTCCTCCACGCTGTATTACGCCTGCCTCCTGGCCAACATGGAAATCACCGAGCGCTACGCCCACCGTTACATCCCCGCCTACATCACCCGGGGCATGGACGCCACGGTGTCCTGGGGCGGGCCGGACTACAAGTTCACCAACAACACCAAGTACCCCCTGAAAATCACGGCGACCTACGACAAAGGCTACCTCACCGTCCAGCTCTGGGGCACTAAGACCGACGATTTGACGGTAAAGATGACCTATGAGACATTGTCCACCACCCCCTTCGAGGAGGTGGAGCAGCTGGATCCCTCCCTGGCCCCGGGCCAGCGGCAGGTGAAGGTCACCCCCTACACCGGCTACCGGGTGAAGACCTACCGGAACCTCTTCGACGGAAGCGGAAATCTCCTCTCCAGCGACGTGGAGGACGTCAGCGACTACAAGCACCGGGACCGCCTGGTCCTGGTGGGCCCGCCCAAGGAGGACGCCCCGCCGGCCTCCGCTCCCGTGGTCCCCGGCACCCCGGCGGAGCAGGAGCCCAATACTCCCGCCGGCGCTCCGGAGCCCAGCGTTCCCGCCGCGGGACCCGCCGACATCCCCGCGGAGCCCGAGACCCCGGCGGAGCCCGCGGAGCCGCCCGCCATTGTGGTCATCCCCCCGTCGGAGGAATGAACGTAAAAAAGCAGTCCGTGCTTCGTCACGGACTGCTTTTTTCGGGGCATAATAGCCTTGTTTCGACAACGCTTGGAAAGGAGGGACCCTTTGAAAAGGCGCATATTCCCGCTTCTCCTGTGGGCCGTCCTGGGCCTGGCGGCCTGGTCCTGCCGGAGTGAACTGACGCCGGAGGCCGTCTCCGCCTGGCCGCCGGGCCGGTCCTGGCTGGCGGTCCTGGCCCTGCTGGGGCTTTACGCCCTCAAGGGCCTGACGGCGGCCCTGCCCTCCACGGCCCTGGCGGCGGCGGCGGGATGGGTCCTCCCCTTCCCCCTGGCCCTGGGGACGAACCTCTGCGGCGCGGCGGCGGCCCAGGCGGGGCCGTATTTCATCGGGCGGCGGAAACAGGGGGCCCTGGAGGCGCGGGCCGCCCGGCATCCCCGGCTGGCCGCCCGATGAAATACGGC
>VSMY01000151.1 GCA_009773995.1 Oscillibacter sp.
ACACCGCCGGAGGCGCTGGTGGAGAACTGCGGCCTGGGGCTTCTTCTCCGCTTCTTCGAGGACAACGGGGCGGAGGCGGTGGTGCTGGGCTGCACCCACTTCCCCTATGTGAAGGAGGCCCTGCGAAAGCGGACGAGCCTCCCCGTTCTGGACCCGGCGGAGCGGCTGGCGGAGCTGGTCCTGGCCCCCTGAAGGCTGGAATTTCCAAGTAAACGATTACGTGCTGTCTCTCTGGAAAACGGAGGGGCGGCGCGTTCCATTTTCCAGAGTCCGGGAGTCTTTGGGGCCGTAAAGGTTTCGCAAGAAAAGGCAAAAAATCCAGAAAAAAAGCAGTTCACAGACTGGACATTTTTAGAAGCATGGTGTAAAATGCAAGGAAGTATGTGATGGTATGTCCAGGCACGTCAGCCGTCCCGACGGTGGGCGGTCCAGCCGTCCGCGCCCGGGCCGCTGTCAGCAGTAAAAAATGAGGTGAAATAATGGCACAAGCGTTCTTTGGCGGCGTTCATCCCCACGACATGAAAGCCGCGACCAATGAAAAGGCCATCGAGCAGCTGCCTGCCCCGGCTCAGGTGGTCATCCCCATGTCCCAGCACTTCGGCGCGCCATGCACCCCCCTGGTGAAGGTTGGAGACCACGTGAAGGTGGGCCAGAAGATCGGCGAGTTCCGCGGTCTCGGGGCCCCCATCCACGCCAGCGTCTCCGGCACCGTCAAGGCGGTGGAGCCCCGGCCCTACTCCATGGGCGGGAACGTCATGTCGGTGGTCATTGACAACGACATGCAGGACGAGGTCAGCGAAGAGGTCCAGGCTCCGGCCAACCCGGACGCCCTCTCCGTGGACGAGATGGTGGAAATCGTGAAAAACGCCGGCATCGTCGGCATGGGCGGCGCTACCTTCCCCACCCACGTGAAAATTTCCGGCGGCATCGGAAAAGTGGACACGGTGATCATCAACGGCGCGGAGTGCGAACCCTACATCACCGGAGACCACCGGGCCATGCTGGAGCGCTCCGAGGAGATCATCGGCGGCGCGACGTACCTGGCCAAGATGTTCGGCGTGGAAAAAGTGGTTATCGGAGTCGAGGTCAACAAACAAAACGGCATCGACCAGCTGAACAAAACCATTGCCGAAAAGCATGCCCCCGTGGTGGTGGAGGGTCTCCGCTGCCGCTACCCCCAGGGCGGTGAAAAGCAGCTCTGCCAGGCCATCACCGGCAAGCAGGTGCCCCCGGGCGGGCTGCCCAGCAACATCGGCTGCGCGGTCTTCAACATCAACACCACCTGCGCCATCTTCCGGGCCATTACCACGGGCATGCCCGTGGTGAAAAAGGTGGTCACGGTCTCCGGCTCCGGCGTGGTGGAGCCCAAGAACGTGGAATGCCCCATCGGCACCCCCGTGTCCCTTCTGTTCGACTACTGCGGAGGGCTGAAGGACGGTACTTATAAACTCATCGCCGGCGGCCCCATGATGGGCATGGCCCAGTACACCGCCGACATCCCCGTGGCCAAGGGCACGGGCTGCATGCTGGCCTTCTGCGAGAAGGAAGAGCAGACCGTGGAGCATCCCCAGTGCATCCGCTGCGGCAAGTGCGTCGCCGCCTGCCCCATGCACTTGGAGCCCCTGTTCCTGTACCAGTATGCCTCCAAGGGCCTGGTCGACGAGCTGAACGACGCCCACATCATGGACTGCATGGAGTGCGGCGCCTGCGCCTACACCTGCCCCGCCCGGCTGCACCTGACCCATATGTTCAAAACCGGCAAGCAGCTGGTGAAGGACGCCGCGGCCAAGGCCAAGGCCGCCGCCGAGGCCAAGAAAGCCGCCGAAGAGGCGAAAAAGGAGGTTGCCAACAAATGACGGACTACAAGAATCTCAAGCTGATCGCCACCTCCTCGCCCCATATCCGCGGAAGCGAGACCACCCAGGGCATCATGAAAGACGTGATCATCGCCATGGTGCCCGCCCTGGCGTTCGCCTGCTTCAACTTCGGCCTCCGGGCCCTGACCATGACCGCCGTGTCCGTGGCCGGGTGCATCTTTTTCGAGTGGCTGTACCGCAAGGTGATGAAGAAGCCCCAGTCCATTCAGGATCTCTCCGCCGTGGTCACCGGCATGCTGCTGGCCTTCGTCAGCCCCGTGCAGATCCCCTACTGGATGATCCTCATCGGAGACGCCTTCGCCATCATCCTTGTCAAGCAGCTCTTCGGCGGCATCGGCAAGAACTTTGTGAACCCCGCCCTGGCGGGCCGGGCCGTGCTGCTGGCCAGCTACGCCGGGTCCATGACCACCTGGGTGAACCCCGCCCAGAGCAAGGCGGCCCTGTTTGGGTCCAACGTGGACATCGTCACCGCCGCCACTCCGCTCTCCTATATGAAGGGCACGGACCCCGCCGCCCTGGCGGAGAGCTTCGCCAACCTCACCGGGACCTACGGCGTAAAGGAGATGTTCCTGGGCCAGATCGGCGGGTCTCTTGGCGAGGTTTCCGCCCTGATGCTGATTATCGGCGGCGTGTACCTCATCTGGCGGAAGGTCATCAACTGGCAGACCCCTGTTGCGTACATCGGCACCGTGGCCGTCCTCACCTTCCTGTTCCCCAAGGCGGGAAGCAGCCTGGACTGGATGCTGTACAGCATTTTCGGCGGCGGCCTCATGCTGGGCGCGTTCTTCATGGCCACCGACTACGCCACCTCCCCCGTCACCAAGAAGGGCCAGCTGATTTTCGGCGTGGGCTGCGGCCTCTTCACCGTGCTGATCCGCTACTTCGGCTCCTACAACGAGGGCGTGTGCTACTCCATCATGGTTATGAACCTGTTCGTGCCCTTCATCGACAAGTTCACCAAGCCCGTGCGCTTCGGCGTTGAGAAGAAGGAGGGAGCGGCGAAATGAGTACCGCGAGCAAGGAAAAGGTTCAGATGGACCCTAAATACATCATCACCCTGACGGTGACGCTGCTGGTGACCTGCGTGGTCGTGGCGGCGGCCCTGGGCGGCGTCAACGCCATTACGAAAGAAAAAATTGAAGCCATCAACAAGGAAAAAACGGAAATCGCCATGAAGGCCGTGGTGGCCGATCCGGACAACACCACCTTCTCCGACAAGCTGACCCTTACCGACGAGATGATCGCCGCCGCGGGAAGCGTCACCCTGGACTCCGTCTATGAGGCCCAGGTGAACGGCCAGAGCGCGGGCCACGCCATCAAGGTGGTGGCCAGCGGCTCCCAGGGCAAAATCGAAATGATGGTGGGCGTGGACGCCGAGGGAACGGTTACCGGCGTGTCCATCGTCAAAAACGCGGAAACCTCCGGCATCGGCTCCAAGGTCATGACCAACATGCCCACGGCCTCCGGCGTCGGCGTGCTGAGCCAGTTCGAGGGCAAGAGCGCCGCCGACGGGACGCTGACGGTAGGGGCCAACGTGGATGCCATCTCCGGCGCCACGGTCTCCACCCGGGGCGTGACCAACGGCGTGAACGCCGCGCTGGCCGTGGCCGGCGTGCTGGGCTGAGAAAGGGGAAGCTATGAATATCGGAAAACAGTTCAAAGAGGGCCTGCTGACCCAAAACCCCGTCCTGGTGCAGATGCTGGGCCTGTGCTCCACCATGGCCATCACCACCTCCATCATGAACGGCTTAGGCATGGGCGTCTCCGTGCTCATCATCCTGACGGCCTCCAACGTGGTCATCTCGGCCATCCGGAAGATCGTCCCGGACAAGATTCGCATCGCCATGTTCATCGTGGTCATCGCGGGCTTCGTCACCTGCGTGGACCTGCTGCTTCAGGCCTTTGTCCCGGCCATTGCCGAGTCCCTGGGTGTGTTCATCCCGCTGATCGTGGTGAACTGCATCATCCTGGGCCGGGCGGAGGCGTTCTCCTATAAGAACGGCATCGGCGCGTCCTTCTTCGACGGCATCTTCCAGGGTCTGGGCTACACCGCCGTTCTGCTGGCGATGTGCTTCATCCGGGAGCTGCTGGGCGCGGGCACGCTGGCGGGCTTCCGCATCATCCCGGAGCAGTTCCCCGTCGGCATCCTGACGCTGCCTGTGGGCGGCTTCCTGGTGCTGGGCTGCCTGATCGCCGCCATGCAGTGGGCGCTGTCCAAGACTAAGGAGGGCAAGTAAATGGATCAGATTTCAAAACTCCTGGCGATTACGCTGGGCGCCATCCTGGCGAATAACTTTATCTTTTCCCAGTTCCTGGGTATCTGCCCCTTCCTGGGCGTTTCCAAGAAGGTGGACACCGCCGTGGGCATGGGCATCGCCGTGACTTTCGTCATGGGCCTGGCCTCCGCCATCACCTGGGCGGTGAACAACTACATCCTGGTGCCCCTGGACCTGATGTACATGCAGACGGTGGCTTTCATTCTGGTCATCGCCTCCCTGGTGCAGTTCATCGAGATGTTCCTCCAGAAGTCCATGCCCTCCCTGTATACGGCCCTGGGCGTGTACCTGCCCCTCATCACCACCAACTGCGCGGTGCTGGGCGTGGCCCTGCTGAACATCCAGGAGGGCTACAACTTCATCGAGTCCGTGGTCTACGGCATCACCGGCGGCATCGGCTTCCTGGTCGCCATCGTGCTCTTTGCCAGCATCCGGGAGCGCCTGGTCTTCGCCGAGTATCCCAAGAGCTTCGAGGGCTTCCCCGTGGCCCTGGTCACCGCCGGTCTCATGGCCCTGGCGTTCATGGGCTTCTCCGGCCTGAAGATTTGGTAAGGGGGAGTTATTGATGAATATTCTGTTTGCTGTCATCGTCCTGGGCGTCCTGGGCGCGATCTTCGGCCTGGTCCTGGCCGTGGCCTCCAAGATTTTCGAGGTGAAGAAGGACCCCCGTGAGGAGGCCATCCTGGGTCTGCTGGCGGGCGCGAACTGCGGCGGCTGTGGCTATCCCGGCTGCGGCGGCTGCGCCGCCGCCATCCTGGCGGGGGACGCCCCCGTCACCGCCTGCGCCCCCGCCGGGGCGGAGAACGCCGCTGCCATCGCCAAGATCATGGGCATGGAGGCTCCCACCGGGGAGCGGCAGGTGGCCTTCGTCCGCTGCACCGGCGGCGTGAACGCGAAAAAAC
>VSMY01000152.1 GCA_009773995.1 Oscillibacter sp.
ATATTTGTATAAGAGACAGCATTGGGCCGGACCCCGCCGCTTGAACCTGTGAGAAACCATTCACATATTTTCAGGAAAGAGAGGATTGTCTATGACACCGAAGGAGCTGGCCATCATCGCCGCCAAGGCCCTGGACGAGAAAAAGGGCAAGGAGATCTCCGCCATTGAGATTACGGACCTGACCACCCTGGCGGACTACTTTGTCATCGCCACCGGCGGGTCCAACACCCAGATCAACGCCCTGTGTGACGCGGTGGAAAAGGCCATGAAGGAACAGGCCGGAGAGGCCCCCCTCCACCGGGAGGGCCACCGGGACGGCACCTGGGTGCTGCTGGACTACGGCTGCGTGGCGGTCCATGTGTTCTCCCAGGAGGCCCGGGAGTTCTACGACCTGGAGCGCCTCTGGTCCGACGGGAAGCCCCTGGACCTGGGCGGCGTGCTGACAAAGGACTGAATCCCCCACGGAAAAAACGGGAGAGAGGCGCCGCCTCTCTCCCGTTTTTTGTCACCGGTTTCTCAACACGCTTTGCAGGGTTTCCAATAGTTTGGCAATGTCGATGGGCTTGGAGATGTGCCCGTTCATGCCGCATTTCAGGGCCGCCTGTTTGTCTTCCTCGAAGGCGTTGGCCGTCATGGCCAGGATGGGGATGCCGGAGAGGGCCGGGTCCTCCAGGGAGCGGATGGCCCGGGTGGCCTCATAGCCGTTCATGACGGGCATCTGCACGTCCATCAGCACCAGCTGGTAATAGCCCGGCTCCGCCCGCTGCAGCAGGTCCAGGGCAATCCGCCCGTTCTCCGCGATCTCCACGGTGAAGCCCGCCTCTTCCAGGATGGCCTGGGCGATCTCCTGGTTCAGCTCGTTGTCCTCCGCCAGCAGGATGCGGCCCAGGGTCAGGGGCTGGGCGGCGGCCTCGTCCGCCGCCTCGGGGGTCTCCTCCGTGCCCACGATGGAGAGGAGGCAGTCCCGCAGCTCGGAGAGGAACAGGGGCTTTCCGCAGAAGGCGGTGACCCCGGCCTCCTTGGCCTCGTCTTCGATGTCGGCCCAGTCGTAGGCGGTTAGGACGATGATGGGCACTTCGTCCCCGCACTCCTTGCGGATGCGCCGGGTGACCTCGATGCCGTTCATGTCCGGCAGCAGCCAGTCGATGATGTAGACGCTGTAGTGGTCCCGCCGCATAACGGCCTGCCGGGTGCGGAGCACCGCCTCCTTGCCGGAGAGGGTCCACTCCGCCCGCATGCCGATCTGCTGAAGCATGCAGGAGACGCTGTCGCAGGTGTTGAAGTCGTCGTCCACCACTAGGGCGCGGCAGCCGGAGAGCTCCGGGATGGTGGTGGGCTGCTTCTCGTCGGAGCAGAGGCGGAAGGTGAGGTCCACGGTGAACTCCGTCCCCGCGCCCTGGCGGCTTTTGACCTGGATGGACCCGTTCATCATCTCCACGATGTTCCGGGTGATGGCCATGCCCAGGCCCGTGCCCTGGATGCCGCTGGTGGTGGAGTTCCGCTCCCGCTCGAAGGGCTCGAAGATGTGGGCGACAAACTCCTCGCTCATGCCGATGCCCGTGTCCCGGACGCTGAACTCGTAGGCCGCGTGGCCCGCCGGAGCGGAGGGCTTTTCCTTCACCCGGATGCTGACGATGCCCCCGGCGGGGGTGTACTTAATGGAGTTCCCCAGCAGGTTCAAAAGGATCTGGTTCAGCCGCAGCCGGTCGCAGAGGATGTCCTCGTGAGTCACGTCCACGGCGTCCATGTACAGCTCCAGCTGCTTGGCGTGGACGTCCGCCTGGACGATGCTCCGTAGCCCGTGGAGGATGTCCGGCAGGGAGCAGGGCTTTTCATCCAGGTACATCTTTCCGCTTTCGATGCGGCTCATGTCCAGCACGTCGTTGATGAGGCTGAGCAGGTGGTTGCCGGAGGTCATGATCTTTTTCAGATATTCCTCCACCTGGTCCCGGTTGTCCAGGTGGGTGGAGGCCAGGGCGGTGAAGCCGATGATGGCGTTCATGGGGGTCCGGATGTCGTGGGACATGTTGGAGAGGAAGACGCTCTTGGCCTTGCTGGCCCGGTTGGCCTGGGCCAGGGCGTCCTCCAGCAGATTTTTCTTCTCCATCTCCGAGCGGGTTTCCTCGTCCACGCTGCGGAAGCCGATGACCACGCCCCGGCTGGAGGCCTGGTCCCCGATGGGCACGGCCTTCATCTGGAAATAGCGGATTTCGCCCATGCAGACGGTGCGGTAGTTGAGGTAGTAGATGCCCCGGTCCTGAAGCTCCCGGAGCAGATTGTCCCCGGCAAAGACCCGGCGGACCATATCCCGGTCGTCCACATAGACGCAGGTCTGTATGTAGTTTTCCATATGGACGTCCAGGGACAGATCCCCGGCGAAGAGCTTCTCCAGAAGCCCGGCGGGACAGGCGTAGGTCCGCAGGGCGCTGCCCCGGCGGGTCTCCAGGTCGAAGTAGCACACCAGGTTGTAGTCCGTGCTCAGGGCCTGGACCAGCTCCTGGTGGCGGCGCTCCTTGCGGAGCTGCTCCTCCAGCTCTCCCTGCTTTTGGGCGGTGCAGTCCAGGAGGAAGCGCTGGTAAAACAGTTCGCCGTTTTCCTCGATCAGTTTCACGTTGCCCATCACATGGAGAACGTCCCCGTTGGCATGCCGGACCCGGTACTCTACGCTGACGCTGTCCCCCGCTTTTTTCAGGGACTTGATGGACCCCAGCAGCTTTTCCCGGTCCTCCTCCGCCACAGAGGTGGCGATGGTGTCGAAGCCCGCCTGGGAGAGCTCCTCCTGAGACTGGTAGCCCAGGATTTCCAGGGCGGCCCGGTTGACGCTGAGAATGCGGGCGCCGTCCAGGCTGTGGCACAGTACGCCGCAGTCCATGGTGGTGAAGAGGGTTTCCAGGGCCTGGTTTTCCCGCCGCAGCTCCTCCTCATAGGCCCGTTCCTTCGTCACGTCGATGCCCACGCCCACGGTGCCCATGACGCTGCCGTCCAGGTCGTACAGGGGGGACTTATAGGTGGTCAGCAGCCGGGTGCCCTCGCCGGTCTGGACGGTTTCCTCCGCCACGCAGGTCTTTTGGGACTCCATGACGATCCGCTCGGACTCGATGCAGCCGGGATCGTCAAACTCCACGTCCCAGATATAGGCGTGCCTCTGACCCTGGACCTGCTCTTTGGTCTTGTTCACGGTTTGGCAGAAGCTGTCGTTTACCTTCTCGTGGACGCCGTCCTTGGTTTTGTACCAGACCAGGTTGGGCACGCTGTTAATGGCGGCCTCCAGGTACTGCCGCGCCTCCCAGAGGTCCTTCTCCTGGTGGCAGGCCCGCAGCCACTTCTGAAAGCGGAAGCAAAGCTCCTCCCCGCTCATGGGCAGGGTCCACAGATCCGCCAGGGAGGGGAGCAGCTCCGTCAGCTGGGACAGCTGGTCCCGCGGGCCCAGCACGACAAGCTCCGCCCCGCTCTCCGCCAGGGTGCGGACGGTCCCGGCGGCGTCCAGTCCCGTGAGATCGGCGAAGATCACGTCGGCCTGGGCGGCCAGGGCAGGGTCCGGCTCCCCGCTCTCCAGAAACGTATGGGTAAACGGCTCCTGGGGAGCGGCCTCCTTGAGGGGGGTGAAAAGCTCCTGCCGGCGGCCGACGCAGTAGAGCCGCAGATGACAATGATACATAAGCGTTCTCCTCCATATGGCTGCGGGTTCCAGGCGGGGCTGAGGGGAAGGGATGCCCCGCCAGTTTTTCTCAATGCTATTTTAACGGGTAAAGCGGCTCATGTCAACCATGGATGAGCCTCCAGACGGGAGGAATCGGGCTTTTCCGGAAATGAAAAAGGAGGCGCCCGGCCCTAAAAGGCCATGCGCCCCGCTTCCTCCGTCCCCTGCCGGGGAGCTTATACGCTGAAATTCAGCTGGCGGTAGTAGCCGTCATAGACCCGGGAGATGGGCTTGTCCGCCACGGCGGGCCGTTCCGGTCCATAGAGCAGGCGGCCGATCTTGTAGCCTACGCCGTTGATGCACACGGATTCCCCGGGCGTGCGGCCGCCGAATTTCGTCATCCAGGCCAGCGCCTCGCCCACCGTGCAGCCCTGCCGCAGGCGGCCCTGCTCGTCCCAAAGCGGATCGTAACCCAATTCCATATCTTCCGTGTCCTCCATTCGTGTTAATCAAATGACCGCTACATATTGTAGCCGACTCCCCCGGTAAAAGCAATGGCGGGAGTGGAGAAAAAAGAGGGGGATATTCGTGAAAATCATGGCTTGACAAATGGAAGAAACGGGGCTTCTCTTGCGCGGCAGGGGATAGCGGGAGGCCGCCTCGCAGGGCGGCCTCCCGCTTTTTGTCAGTATTCTTCCAGGTATTCCTCCAGGCAGAGCCCCCGGCTCATAATCTCCCCGGCGGCCGCCTCCCCTACATAGCGGTAGTGCCAGGGCTCGTAGCCGATGCCGGTGAGTTCGCTTTTGTCATTGGGGTAACGGAGGATGAAGCCGTATTCGGCGCAGTGTTCCATCAGCCACTTCTGCACCGCCGTCTCCTCCTGGCCGTCGTCCAGGGATTGGTAGGTCTTGTCCACGATGTCCACCGCCAGGCCCGCCTGGTGTTCGCTGGTCCCCGGGCGGGCCACCCAGACCGCCGCCTGTTCCTCCGCCTCCTGCCGGGAGGCGGCCGTGGAGAGACAGGCCTGGACCTTCCGCTCGAAGAGCTCCTCCTGCTTCTCCTGCGTCCGGTAGGAGGAGCAGATGGTGGGCTGGAGCCCGTCGGCCCGGCAGGCGTCCATCATCCGCTGGAGGTCCGGGTAGGCTCGCTTGTCGATGGAATGCCCGTTCACCAGCTGGGTGAATTCCGGGACCCGGAAGTCCTCCGGCAGGGGGTGAGTCCCGTTGACCAGAATCAAGGCCCAGTCTTCCTCGGAGGCGGAGGCTTTGCCCTCCCCTCCGGAGCGGACCGCCCCAGGGATGGCCAGGATGCGGACGGGCTCCCCGGCTCCAGCCGCCGTTCCCGCCGCCGTCCCGCCGCCTACGGCTCC
>VSMY01000153.1 GCA_009773995.1 Oscillibacter sp.
GCCAAGCGCCGGGGCCATGGCCCTGGCGCTTGGCATCGGCATCCAGAATTTTCCTGAGGGGGCGGCGGTGGCCCTGCCCCTGCGGCAGGAGGGCCGGGGGCGTTTGAGCGCTTTCTCCGGCGGGATGCTGTCCGGGGCGGTGGAGCCGGTGTTCGGCATCCTGGTGGTGCTGATCGCCGCCTGGGCCCACCCCATGATGCCCTGGCTCTTGAGCTTCGCCGCCGGGGCCATGCTCTATGTGGTGGTGGAGGAGCTGGTGCCCCAGGCCCACAGCCGGGCGGGGACCTGCGGCTTTGTCGGCGGGTTCCTGATTATGATGGTGCTGGATGTGGCCTTAGGGTAAGAGAACGCGGCGGCGTCAGAACCGCCGCGTTTTATTTTTTCTTCCGGTGCCGCAGGTCGTAGAGGAATTTGAGGGTCCGCTCCCCCTCCACCACCCGGCAGAACCGTCCGCAGCCCTCGCAGAGCTCCCGTCCGTTGGATAGAATGTAGTCCCGCTCGGTGCCTTGGGTGCGGTGCATCCGGTTCCAGCACGTCATGCAAAATTCGGCCATTGTATCGCCTCCCAAATATATTATAGAGTTTATAACTCTATATGTCAATAGAGTTATTTCCTCTCGGATATGCTGTACTCGGGGTGAGAGGATGCGGTGTGCTGAACGAATACGCGCTTTGCGGGAGGACCGGGATTTGACCCAGGCGTTTATCGCGGGGCTGCTGCATGTGGGGCAGAAAACCTACTCGGATTATGAGCTCGGCAGGACCCGCATCCCTCTGGACAGTGTGATTATTCTGGCGAAGTATTACAACGTCAGCATGGACTACATCTGCGGCGTTTCCGACGAGTGCCGCCGGTTTCCGAAAAAATGAAGGACCGAAGGACGATTGTCCTCCGGTCTTTTGTCACTCTTCGTCGTCGGCGTCCTTGCGCGGTTTGTATTGCTCCTCGCCGCTTTCAATGAAAAGGATGAAGTCATTGATTTTCTTTTCACTCCATCCGGCGGCACGAAGCCCGAGAATCAGCCTTGCACTCTCCTGCATGTTCATTTCTTTGCGCCTCCTTCCCTGTTCATAACGGTTTTGACTGCCTCAGTGAGCCGCGGCAAATCAGGTCTTCGCGTGAATCTCCGCCCCGCACTTGGGGCAGGTGATGACGATTTTCCCCTTCCCCGCGGGGACCCGGCAGATGGTCTTGCAGCTTTTGCAGGTGAAATACTTGTGTTCCTTGTCGGCGTGGCGGGCCTTGGCTCCGGCGCTGCGGTTCTTTACCCCGCAGTACCAGTTTACCCACTTCTGATTTTCCATCCGCCGCCGGGAGAGATTCTTGGAAAACGAGCGGAACAAAATCACAATCATCAAAAAGAGCAGCACGCTCTCCAGGACCCGGACGGCCAGGTCCTTCTTCATGAAGAAGCAGATGAGCTCCGCGGCCCACAGGACAAGGTAGCCCCGGAACAGCGCCTGATTCAGCTGGTCCCATCCGTTGCGCCCATACATGAAGCGGGCGAGCGCGCCGCCGATCCTCTGGAAGATGCCCATACTCGAACTCCTTTGCCGGTCCTGTCGTTTTTTGATTTTCTATATTCTACTCGCAACCGGCGGGACAAACAACCGCTTTGGGCGGAAATTTACAAAATGGTCATTTATTTTCCACAGGCCCTGTGCTATATTTTAGTGTTGTTATAAAATATAAAGAAGGAAGTGTATCCAAATCATGGCAAAAAAGCAGTTCAAAGCGGAATCCAAGCGGCTCCTGGACCTGATGATCAACTCCATCTACACCCACAAGGAGATTTTCCTCCGGGAAATCATCTCCAACGCCTCGGACGCCTGCGACAAGCTGTGCTACCAGGCCCTGACGGACAGCGCCGTGGGCATGGACCGGGGGGATTTCAAAATTGAAATCACCGCAGACAAGGACGCCCGGACCCTGACCGTCTCCGACAACGGCATCGGGATGGACAAGGCGGACCTGGAGAACAACTTAGGGATCATCGCCTCCTCCGGCTCCTACAAGTTTAAGCAGGAGCTGGGGGACGACGCCGGGGACACCGACGTCATCGGCCAGTTCGGCGTGGGCTTCTACTCGGCCTTCATGGTCTCCGACCAGATCACCGTGGTGACGAGGAAGTACGGCGCGGAGAGCGGATATAAGTGGCAGTCCTCCGGAGCGGACGGCTACACCGTCACGGAATGTGAAAAGGAAACCGTGGGCACGGACATCGTCATGCACATCAAGCCGGACACGGAGGACGAGAAATACGGCGAGTTCCTGGAGAACTGGAAGCTCCAGGAGCTGGTGCGGAAGTACTCCGACTACATCCGCTTCCCCATCCGCATGGAGGTCTCCAAGACCCGGAAAAAGGAGGACAGCCCGGAGGACAAGCCGGAGTATGAGACCTATACCGAGGTGGAGACCCTGAACTCCATGGTGCCCATCTGGCAGCGGGCCAAGAGCGAGGTCACCGCCGAGGAGTACAACAAGTTCTACCGGGACAAGTTCCACGACTACGCCGACCCCCAGCGGGTGATTCCCGTTTCCGTGGAGGGCAGCGTCACCTACAAAGCCCTGCTCTTCGTCCCCGGAGCCGCGCCCTTCGACTACTACACCAAGGAGTTCGAGAAGGGGCTCCAGCTCTACTCCAACGGCGTGCTCATCATGGACAAGTGCGCCGACCTTCTGCCGGAGCACTTCCGCTTCGTCCGAGGCGTGGTCGACTCCCCGGACCTGAGCCTGAACATCTCCCGGGAGCTCCTCCAGCACGACCGGCAGCTGAAGGTGATCGCCTCCAACCTGGAGAAGAAGATCAAGGCGGACCTGGGCAAATTCCTGGCGGAGGACCGGGAGGGCTACCTGACCTTCTGGAAGAACTTCGGCCGGCAGCTCAAGTACGGCGTGGTGAACGAGTACGGCCGCCACAAAGATCTGCTCCAGGACCTGCTGCTGTTCTACTCCTCCACGGAGAAAAAGCCCGTCACCCTGGACGAGTACGTCTCCCGGATGAAGGAGGACCAGAAGTATCTCTACTACGCCGCCGGGGAGACCGCGGACAAAATCGACAAGCTTCCCCAGACCGAGGGCCTGCGGGACGCGGGGACGGAGATCCTCTACTTCACCGAGGAGGTGGACGAGTTCTGCGCCCAGACCCTGCGGACCTATAAGGAGAAGGAGTTCCGCTCCGTCCTGGACCAGGAGCTGGAAGAGGGCGGGTCGAAAAAGGCCGAGGAGGAGGCCGAGGCCCACAAGGGGACCTTCGACTTCGTGAAGGAGGCCCTGGGGGACAAGATCAAGGAGGTCAAAGCCAGCGCGAGGCTGAAATCCCACCCCGTCTGCCTCACCGCCGGGGAGGGGCTGAGCTTTGAGATGGAGAAGTACTTCCAGGCCGTCCAGCCCGACGCGCCTATCAAGGCGGACCGGATTCTGGAGCTGAACGTGGGCCACCCCGCCTTCCAGGCTCTGGAGGCCGCCGTGGAGGCGGACCCGGAGAAGGCGAAGACTTACGCCGCTCTGCTCTATAACCAGGCGCTGCTCATCGCGGGCCTGCCCCTGGAGGACCCCTCCGGCTACACCGACCTGGTGTGCGGGCTGATGAACTAAGGACATGAATCAAAAAAGCGTAGACTTAGGCAGCGGGAAGGTGAGCAGTCTCCTGTTCGCCCTGGCCCTGCCCACCATCACCTCCCAGATTGTCAACATGCTGTACAACCTGGTGGACCGGGTGTACATCGGCCACATGAAGCCGGTGGACACCGTGGGGGCCCTGGCCCTCACCGGCGTGGGGGTGTGCCTGCCCATCATCATGATCATCTCCGCCTTTGCCGCCCTGGTGGGCATGGGCGGCGCGCCCCGGGCCTCCATTCAGGAGGGCCGGGGGGACCTGGAGGGGTCCCAGCGCATTATGGGCAACAGCTTCACCCTGCTGGCGCTTACCGCCGCTGTGCTGACGGTGGTGTTCCAGACCTTTGCCGAGCCCCTGCTGCTGACCTTCGGGGCCAGCGGGAACACCATCGGCTACGCCCTGGACTACATGAAAATCTACTCCCTGGGCACCCTCTTCGTCCAGGTGACCCTGGGCATGAACGCCTATATCACCGCCCAGGGCTTCACCACCGTCAGCATGAAAACCGTCCTCATCGGCGCGGGGCTGAACACCCTGCTGGATCCCATCTTCATCTTCGGCTTCGGCCTGGGCGTCCGGGGCGCGGCCCTGGCCACGATCCTCTCCCAGGCGGTCTCCGCCGCGTGGGTGCTCCGCTTCCTCACCGGGCCGAAAACCAAGTGGCGGCTGCGGAGGGGAGACCTGCGGCCCCGGCCCAAGGTTTTCCTGCCCTGCCTGGCCCTGGGATTGTCCCCCTTCATCATGCAGTCCACGGAGAGCCTGATTGCCGTGTGCTTCAACTCCTCCCTGCTGAAATACGGCGGGGACGTGGCGGTGGGGGCCATGACGGTGCTGACCAGCATGATGCAGTTCGCCATGATGCCCCTCCAGGGCCTGAGCCAGGGAGCGCAGCCCATCGTCAGCTACAACTACGGCGCGCGGAACGCCCAGCGGGTGAAGGACGCCTTCGGCTGCCTGCTGAAAGCCTGCGTCGTTTATTCCGCGGTCCTTTGGGCGGTGGTGCAGCTCTTTCCCAGGATGTTCGTACAGATTTTCAACAACGACCCGGCGCTGGTGGACTACGCCGCCTGGGCCCTGCGCATCTACATGGGCACCACCTGCCTCTTCGGCATCCAGATCGCCTGCCAGCAGACCTTTGTGGCCCTGGGGAACGCCAAGACCTCCCTGTTCCTGGCGGTGCTGCGGAAGATCATCCTGCTGATCCCCCTCATCTATATCCTGCCGAACTTTTTCGCCAACAAAGCGTTTGCCGTCTTCCTGGCGGAGCCGGTGGCGGATTTCCTGGCGGTGACCGCCACCGCCTCCATGTTTGCCGTTCAGTTCAAGCGGAGCATGGCGGAACTGGAAAAGGCGTAAGTTCAGCCGATCCCAGGGGCCGGA
>VSMY01000154.1 GCA_009773995.1 Oscillibacter sp.
CCAGATTTGGTGGAACATGCTAATAGACGTCCGGTTTTTTCGACAGTACAGTCCTTGACGCTATTTTTGAAAAGAAGTATAATATTCCAGAATAGCTAATCGTTTGCACAAAGCGCAGTCCGTCGCGTCTGGACGGCGGGCGGGGCGTCGGAGGGGCGCCCGGGAAATCGGCGGGCCGCTCGCCTGTAAGCGGCAGCCGCGGATTCGGAGAGTTTCCGCGGCTATGCACGGAGGTTGACTATGGCAAAACACAATCAGGCCGAACGCTTTCACGCCGGAACCCTGACGGACGGCTGGCGCTGGTTCGGCTCCCACCCTGATAAGAAGAACGGCGCGGAGGGCTGGACCTTCCGGGTCTGGGCGCCCCACGCTCAGAGCGTCTCCGTCGTGGGCGACTTCAACGACTGGCGGCCCGGCGTCCACGCCCTCGCCAAGGACGGCGAAATCTGGGAGGGCTTCATCCCCGGCCTTGGGGAGTACACATCCTACAAGTACGCCGTCACCGGCCCCGACGGGGAGGTCCGGCTGAAAACGGATCCCTACGCCTTCCACTGCGAGACCCGTCCCGCCACCGCCGGCAAGCTTTACGACATCGAAAACTTCAAGTGGACCGACGCCGCCTTCCTGGCCAAGCAGGAAAAGCACCAGGTCTACGAGTCTCCGCTGAACATCTACGAGGTCCACCTGGGCTCCTGGAAGAAGCGGCCCAACGGGGATTTTTACGATTACAAGGATATGGCCAGGGAGCTGGCGGCCTACGTCAAGGACATGGGCTACACCGCCATCGAGCTGCTGCCCGTGCTGGAGCACCCCTTCGACGGCTCCTGGGGCTACCAGTGCACCGGCTACTTCGCCCCCACCTCCCGGTACGGCACCCCCAAGGATTTCCTCTGGTTTGTGAACCACATGCACAAAAACGGCATCGCCGTCATCCTGGACTGGGTTCCCGCCCACTTCTGCAAGGACTCCCACGGGCTCTATGAGTTCGACGGCGGCTGCTGCTACGAGTACAGCGACCCCAACAAGTGGGAGCACGCCTCCTGGGGCACCCGGGTCTTCGACTACGGCCGTCCCGAGGTGAAAAGCTTCCTGTTCTCCTCCGCCCGCTTCTGGCTGGAGGAGTGCCATATCGACGGCCTGCGGGTGGACGCGGTGGCCTCCATGCTCTACCTGGACTACAGCCGCCAGGGCGGGGCCTGGACCCCCAACAAGTACGGCGGGCACGAGAACCTGGAGGCCATCGACTTCCTCCGGGAGCTGAACGCCATGGCCTTCTCCGTGAAGCCCGGCGTCATGATGATCGCCGAGGAATCCACGGCGTGGCCCATGGTCAGCCGCCCCGCCGACATCGGGGGACTGGGCTTCAACCTCAAGTGGAACATGGGCTGGATGAACGACATGTGCCACTATCTGAAGCTGGACCCCTGGTTCCGCCAGGACCACCATAAGGACATCACCTTCTCCATGATGTACGCCTTCTCCGAGAACTTCGTGCTGCCCATCTCCCACGACGAGGTGGTCCACATGAAGGGCTCCGTGGTGGGCAAGATGCCCGGCGACTACACCAATCAGCTCCGCTGCACCCGGGGCTTCTACGCCTACCTTCTGGCCCATCCGGGGAAAAAGCTCCTCTTCATGGGCGCGGAGCTGGGCCAGTGGCACGAGTGGAACGACAAGGAGTCCCTGGACTGGTACCTCCTGGACAACGAGGAAAACCAAAAGGTCCACCGCTTCTTCAAGGAGGCCAACGCCTTCTATAAGAAGGAACCCGCCCTGTGGGAGATCGACTTCAGCTGGGAGGGCTTCGAGTGGCTGGTGGTGGACGACAACCACAACAACGTGGTGGTCTTCCTCCGCAAGGACAAGAAGGGCCGGGATCTCCTCTGCGCCGTCAACTTCTCCCCCAATACTTACGAGGGGTACCGGATGGGCGTCCCCGCCCACAAGCAGTATGCCCCCGTCTTCAACACCGACGCGGTGGAATACGGCGGCGACGGCTTCGGCGACACGGCCCCCGTCCCGGTGGAGGCCATCGAGTCTCACGGCAAGGAACACTCCGCCGCCATCCGCATCCCCGCCTTCGGCGCGGTATTCCTCCGGGGCGAGGGGAGCTTCCCCAAGCCCAAGGCCGTCAAGGAGTCCAAGGCCCCCAAGGCCGTGAAAACGGCGGAGAAGACCGCCAAGGCCGCCGGGAAAACCGTGAAGGCCTCCGCCAAGGCCCTGGTAAAAACCGTCAAATCCTCCGCCAAGGCGGAGAAGGCCCCCAAGGAGGGCAAAGCTGAAAAACCCGCAAGAAAGCCCAGAGCGAAAAAACAGGCAAAGGAGCTGAAAGAGACATGAAGAAAGAATGCATTGCCATGCTGCTGGCCGGAGGACAGGGCAGCCGCCTCTATGTCCTCACCGGAGACATGGCAAAGCCCGCCGTCCCCTTCGGCGGCAAGTACCGCATCATTGACTTTCCCCTCTCCAACTGCACGAACTCCGGCATCGACACCGTGGGCGTGCTGACCCAGTACCGCCCCCTGGAGCTGAACAGCTATATCGGCAGCGGCCAGCCCTGGGACCTGGACGGCTCCACCGGCGGCGTCCACATCCTGCCTCCCTACCAGGGGGCCAAGGGCGGCACCTGGTACAAGGGCACCGCCAACGCCATCTATCAAAACCTGGGCTTCATTGATATGCACGACCCTGAGTATGTGGTCATCCTCTCCGGCGACCACATCTACAAGATGGACTACTCCGACATGCTGGCCCGCCACAAGGCGGCAAACGCCGCCTGCACCATCTCCGTCATGGAGGTGCCCTGGGCCGAGGCGCCCCGCTTCGGCATCATGAGCGTGGACGGGGACGACATGATCACCGAGTTCGCCGAAAAACCCAAGGAACCCAAGAGCAACCTGGCCTCTATGGGCATCTACGTATTCTCCTGGAAGGCCCTGCGGCAGTATCTCATCGACGATGAGAACACGGAAGGGTCCGAAAACGACTTCGGCAAAAACATCATCCCCTCCATGCTGGCGAACAACGAGCGCATGGCCGCCTACCGCTTCGCCGGCTACTGGAAGGACGTGGGCACCCTGGAGTCCCTCTGGGACGCCAACATGGACATGCTGGCCCCCGAGTCCGGCCTGGACCTCCGGGACCGCTCCTGGCCCATCTACGCCCGCTCCGTCAGCGCGCCCCCCGCGTTCCTGGGAACCAATTCCACCGTCACCCACAGCGCCGTGAACCGGGGCAGCGTGCTGGAGGGCGTGGTGGAGAACTCCGTCCTCTCCCAGAACGTCACCGTGGGCGAGGGAGCGACGGTCCGCTACTCCGTTCTCTTCCCCAACGTGGAAGTTGCCCCCGGCGCGGTGGTGGAATACGCCATCCTGGGCGAGGGCTGCAAGATCGGCTCTGGCTGCCGCGTGGGCGGCACGCCGGAAAATACCCCCGAGGGCTGGGGCCTGACGGTGCTGGCCCCAGGCTGCCGGCTGCCCGAGGGCAGGGACGCCAAGGCCGGCGTCATGCTGAACCGCAACGGTGAGGAGGTGTCCAAATGAACGGACTGCATGGAATCATTTTCGCCTACGAGCGCCGCGGCAACCTCCAGGAGCTGGGCTCCATCCGCTCCTCCGCCTCCATCCCCTTCGGAGGCCGGTTCCGGGCGGTGGACTTCGCCCTCAGCAGCCTGGTCAACGCCGGGGCCACCGACGTGGGCATCATACTGCACGGCCACTACCAGAGCCTGCTGGACCACCTGGGCACCGGCAAGGACTGGGACCTGAGCCGCAAGCGGGGCGGCCTGCGCCTCCTGCCTCCCTTCAACTACAAGGGCGAGTGGGGCGCTATGCCCTACCGGGGCCACATGGAGGCCCTGACCGCCGTACGGACCTATCTGGAGGACATCCGCCAGGACTACGTGGTCATGATCGACGGCGACCTGGTTGCCAACCTGCCCCTGAGCGACGTCTATGAAAACCACGTGAAATCCGGGGCGGACATCACCGTGGTCTGCGCCAACGACAGCTTTATGACCGAGGACGGCACCTACTTCCAGCTGGGCGAGGGCGGCCGGGTCACCGAGGTCTTCTACAACCTCCATACTCCCCGGGGTCTCCGGGGCCTGGGGGCCTACGTGGTCTCTAAGAAGCTCCTGCTGGAGCTGGTGGAGGACTGCGCCGCCAAAGATCACCTCAGCTGGCGGGGGGACGTGCTCCAGGCCAGGAAGGACGAGCTGAACATCCGCAGCTATATTTGGAAGGGCTACGCCGCTCAAATCCGCTCCGTCCAGGAGTATTATGACCGCAGCATGCAGCTGCTGGATCCCGCCATCCGGGCGGATCTCTTCTGCGCCCAGCGCCCCGTCCGGGCCAAGAACGCGGACCTCAGCTCTACCTACATCGGCCCCGGCGGCAAGTGCGTCAACTCCCTGTTCGGCGACGGCTGCTCCATCGAGGGCGTGGTGGAGAACTCCATCCTCTTCCCCGGCGTTACCGTAGAGGCCGGCGCGGTGGTGCGCAACTGCGTGATTTTCAAGGACTCCGTCGTCCGCAAGGACGCGCAGCTGAGCTATATCATTGCCGATAAGGATGTAGAAGTCCTTCCCGGCCGGACGCTGATGGGTCACGTCACGTATCCCATCGTCCTAGCCAAGGGCAGCAAGGTATAAAGTTTCATAAAAGGGGGGCGGCCTCGTCCCCCTTTTATGATTGAAAGGCCGGATTGACCCCGGCCCCATAATTTGGTATAATAAGGGCAGCGCTTTTCCGGCGGCTTTTCAGCCGCCGATCCCTTCCAAAGTCCCGTGCCCTCGGCCCGCGCCGGGGACGATATGAAAAGGAGTAAGTGTATGAAAATCTTGTATGTGACCAGCGAAGCGGTCCCCTTCTGCAAAACCGGCGGCCTCGCCGACGTGGCCGGTTCCCTTCCCACAGCTCTGGCGGAGAAGGGCGCCGAGGTAGACGTGGTCCTGCATCTCTATCAGCGGGTCCGGGAA
>VSMY01000155.1 GCA_009773995.1 Oscillibacter sp.
ACGGAGGACGAGGCCGCCATCATCCTGGACCCGGAGCAGAAGGACCCCCCGGACCTGTCCTCCAAAATGGTCTACGTCTCCAACGGCAGCCGGGGCTATGACGTCACCCTGCAGGAGGACACCACCGTCACCGTCCGGCATGAGGGCTCCGCCGTCACCGTCCAGTCCCGCAAGGAGAGCGTCTCCTCCCTGCTGTCCCGGCTCCACATCTACCCCAGTCCCCTGGAGATGATCGGCGTGAAGCTGTCGGAGAACAGCGTGGAGGTAAACGTCGCCTCCGAGCTGACCTACTACGACTACGTCACCGAAACCGCCCCCTTCGCCACCCAGCGGGTCGCCAACCCCGAGATGCTGGAGGGGGAGGAAAAGGTGGTCCAGGAGGGAGCCGACGGCGTGCGCTCCTCCGTCTACGAGGTGGTCTGGTCCAACGGAGCCCAGCTCTCCCGCCAGTTCGTGGAGGAGCTGGACACCACCGCCGTGGACAAAATCGTGGAGTACGGCACCGCCAAGCCCAAACCGAAGCCCTCCGAGACCAAAAAGGACCCGGACGGCATCCTGGCGGAGCACGGCGAAACCGGCGGAGGCATCGCCAACGTCTCGGAAAACGCCGACGGCAGCGGCGTCCTGACCCTGAAGGACGGCACGGTCCTGAACTACTCCGGCGTCCGCTCCATGACGGCCACGGCCTATACCACGGGACACGGCGGCGTGGGCACCCGCACCGCCAGCGGCACGGCGGTCCATGTAGGCTCCGTGGCCGTGGACAAGAGCGTTATCCCCCTGGGCACCCGGATGTATATCGTCGCCGGCGGAAACGTGGTCTACGGCCTGGCCGTGGCCGAGGACACCGGCGTCAAGGGCAGCAAAATCGACCTCTACTATGACACCTACGAAGAGTGCATCCAATTCGGCCGGCGCTCCTGCACCGTCTATATCCTGGAATAACTTTTTTGGGGGCTCCCGGCGGAAAGCCGGGGGCCCTTCCTCTTTCTGGAACCGTTTTGCGAAACCATCCCAAGCCGGGGCCGGAATCCCTTCGGGAACTGTCAATTTTGTCAATTGCGGTCCGGCCCGGAAACCGATACAATAGGTATGACCTATCTTGCCGGAGGACGGGACTCCCTCCCGGAATCTTCATGATAACGAGGTGCACGGAATGAACACTCACACATCCCATACCAAGGCCATCCGCGCCCAGCTGCTGGCCGCCATGCGTACCGGCGAGTACGCCCAACGGGAGCGTCTGCCCCGGGAGAGCGTGCTCTGCGTGAAGCTGGGCATCAGCCGCACCCAGCTGCGGGACATTCTGGCCTCCCTGGAGCGGGAGGGCTTCATCACCCGCCGCCACGGCGTGGGCACCGTCATCAACCGCCACGTGCTGGACGTACACACCCGGATGGACATCGAGGTGGAGTTCCTGGACATGATCCGGCAAAACGGCTTTGAACCGGCGGTGGCCTCCATCCGCTCCTGGGAGGAGCCCGCGGACGAAAAGACCGCCGCCCAGCTCCAGCTCCCGGAGGGGACCCCCATGCTCCGGGTCTCCCGCCTCTGCACCGCCGACGGACGGCCCGCCATCTACTGCGAGGACGTCATTGAAAAGGCCCTCATCCGGGAGTCTTACACGGAGGAGGACCTGAAGCCCCCCATCTTCCACTTCCTCCAGCAGTCCTGCGGCGTCTTCCCCTATCTGGACCTGACGGACCTCCGGGCCGTCCCGGCGGACGAGAAGCTGGCGGACCTTCTCCAGGTTCCCCTGGGCGCGCCTTTGCTGTACATGGAGGAGGTGGACTTCGACATCGACGGCAAGCCGGTGTTCTGCTCCGCCGAATACTTCGCCGACGGCATTTTCCGCCACACGGTTTTGCGAAAGAAACTGTAATTTGAAGGGAGACTTCACCATGAAAAAAGTTGCCGTGCTCATGGGTTCCGACTCCGACTGGCCGGTGGTCCGCTCCGCCTGCGCCCAGCTGGACGCCTTCGGCATCCCCTATGAGGCCCACATCATGAGCGCCCACCGCAGCCCCGCCCAGGTGGCGGAGTTTGCCTCCTACGCCCGGAAGAACGGCTTCGGCGTCATCATCTGCGCCGCCGGCCTGGCCGCCCACCTGGCGGGGGCCGTGGCCGCCAACACCACCCTGCCCGTCGTCGGCATCCCCATGAAGGGGGGCGCCATGGACGGGCTGGACGCTTTATTGGCCACCGTCCAGATGCCCAGCGGCATCCCCGTGGCCACCGTGGCCCTGAACGGGGCGAAGAACGCCGCCATTCTGGCCGCCCAGATTCTGGCGGTGGAGGACAACAACCTCGCCGCCTGGCTGGACGCCGCCCGGAGGGACATGGCCGCCCAGATTGAGGAAAAGGACGCCGCCCTCCAGGCGGAAATCTGACCCGGCACTCCACCAGCCACTATTTTACTTAACGGAGGAATTTACGATGCAGAAGCTGGAACAGCTCTACGAGGGCAAGGCCAAAAAGGTCTTTAAAACCGACGATCCGAACCTGTACATCGTGGACTACAAGGACGACGCCACGGCCTTCAACGGCCTGAAAAAAGGCACCATCGTGGGAAAAGGCGTCGTCAACAACCAAATGACCAACCGCTTCATGGCGAGGCTTGAAAAGGCCGGGGTCCCCACCCACTTTGTGGAGGAGCTCAGCCAGCGGGAAACCGTGGTGAAAAAGGTCTCCATCGTCCCCCTGGAGGTCATCATCCGCAACATCTCCGCCGGGTCCTTCGCCAAGCGCTACGGCGTGGAGGAAGGCATCGTCTTCGACGCGCCCACCATCGAGTTCTCCTATAAAAACGACGACCTGGGGGACCCCCTGCTGAATACCTACCACGCCCTGGCGCTGAAGCTGGCCGCCCCGGAGGAGATCGAGACTATCAAAAAGTACGCCTTCCAGGTCAACGACTTCCTGAAGGCCTTCTGGGCCTCCTGCGGCGTGACCCTGGTGGACTTCAAGCTGGAGTTCGGCCGTCTCGAGGACGGAACCATCGTCCTGGCGGACGAAATCAGCCCCGACACCTGCCGCCTCTGGGATTCTAAGACCCATGAGAAGCTGGACAAGGACCGCTTCCGCCGGGACCTGGGCGGCGTGGAGGACGCCTATGCCGAGGTCATGCGCCGGATGAACGAGGCGCTGTAATGGGCGGTTTTTTTGGCGCGATTTCCAAGCGGGACGTGGTGCTGGACGTGTTCTTCGGCACGGACTACCACTCCCACCTGGGCACCCGCCGGGGCGGCATGGCCCTCTACGACGGGGAAGCCGGTTTTCACCGGCAGATTCACAACATTGAAAACACCCCCTTCCGCACCAAGTTCGAGAAGGACCTGGCGGAGTTCCGGGGCTGCGCGGGCGTCGGCTGCATCAGCGACACGGACCCCCAGCCCCTGCTGATGCGCTCCCACCTGGGGCTGTACGCCATCTCCACCGTGGGCATCATCCGAAACGCCGAGGAGCTGGTGGAGCGCTATTTTTCCGATCACGGCCACCAGTTCATGGCCATGAGCTCCGGTAAGGTCAACGCCACGGAGCTGGTGGCCTCCCTCATCAACCAGAAGGACGACCTGGTCTCCGGAATCCGCTATGCCCAGGAGCAGATTGAGGGTTCCATGACCATCCTCATCCTCACGACGGAGGGCATCTACGCCGCCCGGGACCGCCTGGGCCGCCTGCCAGTGCTCATCGGGCAGAACGAGGAGGGCTGCTGCGTCTCCTTCGAGTCCTTCGCCTACCACAAGCTGGGCTATCAGGACGCCTACGAGCTGGGCCCTCAGGAGATCGTGAAAATTACCCCCGAAGGCTGGGAGACCCTCTCCCCCGCCGGGAAGGACATGCGCATCTGCGCCTTCCTCTGGACCTACTACGGCTATCCCAACTCCTGCTACGAGGGGATGAACGTGGAGGTGATGCGCTGCCGCAACGGGGAAATCATGGCCCGGGACGAGGTCCAGCGGGGCCAGCTGCCTAAGGTGGACTATGTGGCGGGCGTCCCGGACTCCGGCGTTCCCCACGCCATCGGCTTCGCCAACCGCAGCGGAAAGCCCTTCGCCCGGCCCTTCGTAAAGTACACCCCCACCTGGCCCCGGTCCTTCATGCCCGAGAGCCAAAACGTGCGGAACCAGGTGGCTAAAATGAAGCAGATCCCCGTCCACGAGCTCATCCGCGGCAAGAAGCTCCTCTTCGTGGACGACTCCATCGTCCGGGGCACCCAGCTCCGGGAGACGGTGGAATTCCTCTATGAGTCCGGCGCGGAGGAGGTTCACATGCGCTCCGCCTGTCCCCCCATTATGTACGGCTGCAAGTACTTGAACTTCTCCCGGAGCAACTCCGACATGGAGCTCCTCAGCCGGAAAACCATCCAAGCCCTGGAGGGGGACGAGGGCCAGCGGCACCTGGAGGAGTACGCCGACGCCTCCACGGAGCGGGGACAGTGCATGCTGAAAACCATCTGTGAGGAGATGGGCTTCGACTCCCTGGGCTATCAGTCTCTGGACGGATTGCTGGAGGCCATCGGCATCGACCGGGATAAAATCTGCACCTACTGCTGGACGGGGAAGGAATGACAACCCGTAGGGGCGGCAGCCTGCCGCCCGTCCCTCTCCGTATGGCACCCGGAAAAACGGGCGGCAGGC
>VSMY01000156.1 GCA_009773995.1 Oscillibacter sp.
CTTCATGACCCCCTTTGATAAGCTCATCTACGCCCCGGAGGGCACCAGCTTAAAGGAGGCCAACGACATCATCTGGGACCGGAAGCTCAACGCCCTGCCCATCGTCTCCAAGGACGGACATCTGGTCAGCTTCGTCTTCCGCAAGGACTACGACTCCCACAAGGGCAACCCCCTGGAGCTGCTGGACGGGCAGAAGCGCTACGTCGTGGGCGCGGGCATCAACACCCGGGACTACGAGGAGCGGGTCCCCGCCCTGGTGGACGCCGGGGTGGACGTGCTGGTCATCGACTCCTCCGAGGGTTACTCCGAGTGGCAGGCCCGGACGCTGAAATGGATCCGGGACCGCTACGGCGACACGGTGAAAGTGGGCGCGGGCAACGTGGTGGACGGCGAGGGCTTCCGCTTCCTGGCGGACGCGGGGGCGGACTTCGTGAAAATCGGCATCGGCGGCGGCTCCATCTGCATCACACGGGAGACCAAGGGCATCGGCCGGGGCCAGGCCACGGCGGTCATCGACGTGGCGGCGGAACGGGACCGGTACTTTGAGGAGACCGGGGTTTACGTCCCCATCTGCGCCGACGGCGGCATCGTCCAGGACTACCACATCACCCTGGCCCTGGCCATGGGGGCGGACTTCTGCATGCTGGGCCGGTACTTCTCCCGGTTCGACGAGTCCCCCACCAGTAAGATTTTGATTGGCGGCAGCTACATGAAGGAGTACTGGGGCGAGGGCAGCGCCCGTGCCCGGAACTGGCAGCGCTACGACCTGGGCGGCGCGGCGAAGCTCTCCTTCGAGGAGGGGGTGGACTCCTACGTCCCCTACGCCGGCGCCCTGGCGGACGGCATGGCCACCACCCTGGCCAAGATTCGCTCCACCATGTGCAACTGCGGCGCGCTGACCATTCCCGAGCTCCGGGAAAAGGCCAAGCTGACCCTGGTCAGCTCCGTCTCCATCGTGGAGGGCGGGGCCCATGACGTGCTCTTGAAGGACTCCGCCGGAGCGGTTGGGAGAAACTAAAAAAAGCGCTCCTGTCATTGGACAGGAGCGCTTTCCTTCTTCCGTCAGATTCTCTTCCAGGCCGCTCCGCCCTTCACGTCGGTGACCTCGATGCCCTGGGCCTTCAGCTCATCCCGGATCCGGTCCGCCTCGGCGAAGTTCTTGGCCTTCTTGGCCTCGTACCGGGCCAGGACCCTGGCGTCGACGTCCGGGTCTCCCTCGCCGGTAATCACATAGTCCCCGCCGCCGGACTGGACGGCCTGGGCCGCCTTCTCCCGGAGGGCCGCCGCTTTCTCCAAAAGGCTCATGGACAGCACCTTGTCGAACTCCCCGATAATGGCCAGTTTCGTGACGTCGTTGGTTTTCGCTTTCAGCGCGTCGAAGACCGCCGTCACGGCCATGGAGGTGTTCAGGTCGTTCCCCACCTGCTGGACGAACTTCTCCCGGTACTCGTTGAACACGTCCTGGTCCACGTCTCCCTCGGGCTTTAGCGCCGCCACGCGGCTTAGCAGCTTGGTATAGGCGGCGGCGGCGTTGTCCAAGTTCTCCCAGGAGAACACCAGCGTTTTCCGGTAGTGGCTCTGGAGGCAGAACCAGCGGTAGGCCAGGGGGTCATAGCCCTTCTCCTCCAGCAGGGAGACCGTCAGAAACTCCCCCTTGGACTTGGACATCTTCCCCGCCGGGTCGTTCAGGTGGTGGACATGGAACCAGTGGGGGCACCAGGGGTGGCCCAGGTAGCTCTCCGACTGGGCAATCTCGTTGGTGTGGTGGGGGAAGGCGTTGTCCACGCCGCCGCAGTGCAGGTCCAGGTATTCCCCGTTGTACTTCATGGAGATGCCGGAGCACTCGATGTGCCAGCCGGGATAGCCCACCCCCCAGGGGGAGTCCCACTTGAGGGCCTGGTCCTCAAACTTGGATTTCGTAAACCAGAGGACGAAGTCGTTTTTGTTCCGCTTGTTGGAGTCCTCCTCCACGCCCTCCCGGACGCCCACGGCCAGGTCGTCTTCGTCGTGGTCGTTGAAGATGTAATACCGGGCCAGCTTGGAGCTGTCGAAGTACACGTTTCCCCCGGCCAGGTAGGCATAGCCGGTATCCACCAGCCTGGAGATGATTTTGATATACTCGCCGATGCACCCGGTGGCGGGCTGGACCACGTCCGGGGTCTTGATGTTCAGCTTCCGGCAGTCCTCGAAAAAGGCGTCGGTATAAAATTTGGCGATGTCCATCACCGTCTTGTTTTCCCGCTTGGCTCCCTTGAGCATTTTGTCCTCTCCGGTGTCGGCGTCGCTGGAGAGGTGCCCCACGTCCGTGATGTTCATAACCCGGTTCACGTCGTACCCGGCGAAGCGGAGGTATTTTTCCAGCACGTCCTCCATGATATAGCTCCGCAGGTTCCCGATGTGGGCGAAGTGGTAGACCGTCGGGCCGCAGGTGTACATCTCCACCCGGCCGGGGGTGTGGGTCTTAAACTCCTCTTTTTTGTGGGTCGCGGAATTGTATAGATACATGGTCTCATCCTCCATTTTATGGGGCCGGCAGCCGCGGCCCTCTTTTTACCGTTGGCTAGGCGGGCCGCTTCCGGCCGGGCTCCTTCCGGCCCTTCAGGGACCGCTCCAGGGCCTCCACCTGCCGGGCCAGCCGTTCCAGCTCCTCCCGCACCGGGTCCTGGACGCCGATCTGGTCCACCTCGTCGGCGTAATACACGGGGCGGCCGTCCACCCGGACGATCCGGGCGGGAACGCCCACCGCGGTGGACCCCGGCGGCACCTCCCGCAGCACCACCGCCCCGGCGGCGATACGGGCGTTGTCCCCCACCTTGAAGGGTCCCAGCACACGGGCCCCGGAGCCCACCATCACGTTGTTTCCCAGGGTGGGGTGGCGCTTCCCCTGGTCCTTTCCGGTGCCCCCCAGGGTCACCCCCTGGTAGAGCAGGCAGTCGTCCCCGATTTCGGCAGTCTCGCCGATGACGATGCCCATTCCATGGTCAATCACCAGCCGCCGCCCGATGGTGGCGCCGGGATGAATCTCGATGCCGGTTTTGTTCCGGGCATGCTGGGAGATCCAGCGGGCCAGGAAGTACCGGCGGCGGAGATACAGCCAGTGGGCCGCCCGGTGCCACAGCAGCGCGTGCACCCCGGGGTAGAGCAGAAAGATTTCCAGCTTGCTCCGGGCCGCGGGGTCCCGGCGCTGGTAGGCGGCCAGCAGGCCGCCCAGGCGAGTCAAATACATGCAGCATCACTCCTTGCCGGGCCGGGAGGAAACAAGAACGCCTCCCGTACCGAAGTACGAGAGGCGACGAATCGCGGTTCCACTCTCATTTATCACTCAAGGGGCCCTTGACGGGGGCCGGGCGGAGGGGCTTCCCCCCTCCCGCTCACGGACGCACTTCGCGGCTCCCTCCGCAGGCGCGCTTGCAGCCGGTGACGCGCCCTCTCTGTTCTTTGGGTAAACCGTTACTCTTTCCGATCATCGCGGTATTCACTTGACTCTTCCAGTATATTAACAGGACTCGTCCGCCGTGTCAAGTTTTTTCAATCCTCACACTTCAGCTGATAGCCCAGCTCCTGGACCTTCTGGCGAATCTGCTCCTGCCGGACGCCGGTGGAATCGTAGTCCACCGCCACGCAGCCCCGGTCGCTGAGGCTGACGGAGGTGACGCCGGGCAGCATGTCCAGCCCCTGCTTTAAAAGCTTCTCGTCGTGCTTGTCCCCGGCGTTCTCCAGGGAGAAATAGGTGCTCAAACGGGCCATGGGAATCACTCCTTTCGGCAGTAGCTTTCCCAGGCCGCTTTTTTTCATTCTTTGTCCTTCGCTTCCGTCTTTTTCTCCAGCCGGGCGGCCAGATCGCCCAGCTCCGTCCCCGTCTGGTCCAGGGCCCTGGGCAGCTGGCTGAGCATCACCTCAATTTTGCGCAGCTCGCCGTTCACATGGCCCGCCGTGGACTCGAACGCGCTCACCAGCCGCTGGTACTGGCTCAGGAACTCCCCCACCGTCCGGCGGGTCTGGGCGGCGGCCTCCTCCTCCAGGTCGTCGGCCCGCTTCCGGGCCTCGCACTCGATGGCTCCCAGGCGCTCCCGGAACCGGGCGTAAGCCTCCGCGTCGGGCTTGAGGGCGTCCCGCTCGGCGGCAATCCGGGCCGCGTCCTGCTCCAGGGCCCGCAGGGACTCCGGGTCCACCCGGCCGGCGGCCTCCGATTGCAGCTTCTCCCGAAGGCGGTCCCGCTCCTCCGTCAGCTCCTCCACCTGGACCCGGAGGCGGTCCAGCTCCTCCATCTGATCCGCCGCCTGCCTGTGGAGCGTCTCGTTCTCCGCCTCCAGCTCCCGCCGGGCGGCGGCGGCCTTCTCCGAGGACTGTTCCAAATACCGCACCACGTCCTGCTTGTCAAATCCGCCGAAGGCCACGCTCTTAAAGGAATAATTCTCCATAAGGCCACCGCTTCCTCTCAAAATTTCCCCTCAATTCTACCACAGGCGGCGGCATTTTACAAGGGGCATCCTTTTTATTCCAACGCCGCCTGTGTAGGAGTACAATACATATAGGACAGTAGAAGAAGAAAGAAGTAGAAGGATGAGGCCGCATCGGTTAAAGTTGAGT
>VSMY01000157.1 GCA_009773995.1 Oscillibacter sp.
CGGAGGCGGTCGCCGCCGCCCTGGAAGCCCTTCTCCACGGCGCAGCCGATGCCCACCAGCGTGGCCCCGGCCTTCTCCACGATGTCGCACAGGCCCCGCATGGCCTCGCCGTTGGCCATGAAGTCGTCTACCACCAGCACCCGGTCCCCGGCGTGGAGCCACTCGCGGCTGACCAGCAGGGTGACCTTCTTTTTGTAAGTATACGAGAAGATGTCGCTTTGATACAGGCCGCCCTCGATGTTGTCGCTCTTGGCCTTTTTGGCGAAGATCATGGGCTTTCCGAAGTGCCGGGCCACCACCGCCGCCAGGGCGATGCCGCTGGCCTCGGCGGTGAGGATTACGTCCACGCCGTCCATGTCGAAATGGCGGCCGAACTCCTGGGCGATGTGGTCCATCAGCTCCGTGTCCACGCGGTGGTTCAGGAATCCGTCCACCTTGATGATGTTTCCGGGGAGCACCTTGCCCTCCTTGACGATGCGGTCTTTCAGCTCCTGCATAGCGCGTTCCTCCTTGTATCAGATTGTTACCCTTCTTATTATGTCGAATACCGGCGGATTTTGCAATTGCCGTTCCCGACAAAATCGGGGGCCGGGGCCTTGTGCGGTCAGTACATATTTTTGGGAAAAGCGCCGCGCCCCACCCTGGAATTCCAGGGACGGAGCGCGGTTCCGGCTTAGGTTTTCTCCAGCAGGTCGGCGGCGGCGTCCAGCCAATTGCCCTGGAAGGACTCGATGTCCCCCGCGTCCGCCAGGGCCGCCAGGGCCGGGTCGATGGGCATCTCGGCAAGCAGGGGCAGGTTGTGGCGCTTCGCCGCCTCCGCCGTCTTGCCCTCGCCGAAGAGGCGGAGTTTCTTGCCGCAGTCCGGGCAGAGGACATAGCTCATGTTCTCGATGAGGCCCAGGATGGGCACCTCCATCATCTCCGCCATCTTCACGGCCTTCTCCACCACCATGCTCACCAGCTCCTGGGGGGAGGCCACCACCACGATGCCGTCCAGGGGAATGGACTGGAAGACGGAGAGGGACACGTCCCCGGTGCCGGGAGGCATGTCGACAAAGAGATAGTCGCAGTTCCAGAGGACGTCGGTCCAGAACTGCTGAACAACGCCGGAGATGACCGGGCCCCGCCAGATCACCGGGTCCGTCTCATTGGGCAGGAGCAGGTTCGTGGACATCATCTGGATGCCGGAGCGGGACTCCATGGGGTAGATGCCCTCCTCCCCGCCCACGGCCTGGCCGTGGACGCCGAAAGCCTTGGGAATGGAGGGGCCGGTGACGTCCGCGTCCAGGATGCCGACGCTGCGGCCCCGGCGGCGCAGGGTTACCGCCAGCTGGCTGGTGACCATGGACTTGCCGACGCCGCCCTTGCCGGAGACGACGCCGAAGACCTTGCCCACACGGGCGTGGGGGTTCAGCTCTTTCAGAAGGGACTGGGGCTCCTGACGGTCCGCGCAGGACTCGCCGCAGGTGGAGCAGTCGTGGGTGCATTCGCTCATGGTGATAATCTCCTCTTAAATAAATAGTCAGGTGTATTCTATACCCTCTCCGCCGGGGCCGTCAAGTGCCGGATGGAGACGGCGGGGTCGTCCTTGAAATGCTCGGCCTCCCGGCTGTGGCAGGTGAAAAGCAGGATCTGGCGTTTCTCCGCCTCCTTCCGGAGGTAATCCAGGGCGGCGGCGCAGCGGGCGTCGTCGAAGTTTGAAAGGGCGTCGTCCAGGACGATGGGCACGGCGTTCTCCGGGGGCAGGACCAGGTCGCAGACCGCCAGGCGGACGGCCAGGTAGAGCTGGTCCGCCGCCCCGGCGGAGAGATAGCCCACGTCCCGAGGGACGCCGGCGCCCGCGGGCTCCGCCGAGACATGGAGGGCTTTGTCCAGGATTACGCCGCCGTAGGCCCCGCCGGTGAGACGGTCGAAGATCTCGGCGGCCCGCTTCCCCAGGGCGGGAGAAAAGCGGCCCTGAAGCCGGGTGTTGGCGTGGGCCAGGGTGGACATGGCCAGCTCGATGGCGGCATACTCCGATTCCAGGGCGGCGATCTCGTCCGTCAGGCGCTCGGCGGCGGCCTGGAGGGCCAGGGGGTCCCCGGCGGCGTGGAGCCGCCCGGCAATGCGGTCCAGGCTGGAGCGCTGGGCGGCCAGGTCCGCCCGGACGGCCTCCAGGTCCTCCGTGACGGCCGCCCGGTCCCGCTCCGGCGGGAGGAGGGGCGGCGCGTCCGGGTCCTCCGGGGCGGGGGCCTGCCCGGACTGGAACTCCGCCCGGAGGCGGGCCTCGTGGGCGGCCTTCTCCGCCTCGCTGAGCTCCCGGCGGAGCAGGGCGCTGGCCCGGAGGGCCGCGTCGGCGCTGGGGATGTCGTAGGCGGCGGGGGCGAAGCGGCGGACCTCCTCTAAAATGCCGTCGGCGTTCACGTCCACGGACTGCCAGAGGCCCTGGGCGGCGGCGGACTTGGCGGCGGCCTCCTGCTTGGCGGCGTCCCGGTCCGAGAGCAGGGCGGCGTAGGACTCCGCCTGGGCGGCGATTTCCTCCGGGACCGCCGTGCCGTAGCGCTCCGTCAGGGCGGCGGCCCGGGCCTGCCTCCCCGCCCGTTTCCAGAGGAGCAGGGTGAGGAGGGCGGTCAGCGCCAGCAGAGCGGCGGCGGTCCCCAGGGCGGCGTAGAGGTCCTGAAAATAGAAATACACGCCATACCCCGCCCCCAGGGAGGCGCAGAGGCAGGCCAGGGCCGTCAGCAGCAGGGGAAGCAGGGGCCGTCTGGTTTTGGGCAGGGGGTCGGCGGCGGTGCGCCGGGCCTCCTCCGCCGTCTGCCCGGCGAAGGGGGAGGCGGACAGCTTCTCCTCCGCCTGGGCCAGGGCGGACTTGACGGCGTCGTACTGCTCCTGGGCCTTCTCGGCGTTTTTGCGGACGGTGTTCAGGTTCACGATGGCTCCCCGGAGGCGGACCGTCACGTCGTTTTCGGGGACCTGCTCCTCCTCCAGGCGGCGGCGGAGGGCGGCGGCCTTCTCCTCCGCCTGGGCGGCGGCGTCCTCCACCTTTTGGAGGTCCTGGCGTTTCCGGTGCTCCGCCCAGCGGTCCAGGGCGGCCAGCTCCTCTTTTAAAGAGGATTCCCGGGCCTCCAGCTCCCCGGCGCGGGCCAGCAGGTTTTCCCGCTGGCGGGTCAGCTCCGCCTGGGAGGCCAGCTGGGCCTCCGTCTCCTGGAGCTCCGCCTCCAGGGCGGGGAGACGGCCGGTCTTGTTGTGGCGGCGGCGGTTCAGCTGCTTTTTCAGGGCCTCCACCGCCTCCGTGTAAGAGGTGTCCTCCTCCCCGGAGGTGACCAGGGCGGCGATGCGCCGCTCCAGCCCGGCGTCCTGGGTGACGGCCACGCCCCCCTGGCGGATAAAGGCGCTGCGGGCGTACACCTCCCGGCCGACGCCCAGGAGGACCTCGCCGCAGTTGGCCCCCGTGAGGCCGGGGACCGGGTCGGCGGTGCCGGTGTAGAGGGCCTGGAAGTCCCCCATGGGAGCTGCCTGGCGGCGGGTGGTGCGGAAGAGGGTCAGGGTGTCCTTTCCCGCCCGGCAGTCCAGGCGGCCGGACATGGACCCGCCGTCCCAGGGGGCGTAGCGGTTCTTGTCCGCCAGGACGCCGGCCCGGTCCCGCTCCTTGGTGTTGACCCCGTAGAGCATGGCGAGGAGAAAGGCGCACCAGGTGGACTTCCCCGTCTCGTTGGGAGCCTGGAGGATGTTCAGGCCGTCCTGAAGCTCCAGGGTTTCCTCCCGGAGGCGTCCGAAGGTGGCGGTCATGCGGCGTATGAGCAAAGCGATCAGCTCCTTTGTCAATTCATATGGTAAAACTTTCGGGCTCCGCCTTACATATTTATAAAAGGAGGCGGGGACCATAAGGCACAGTATAGCACAACCCGGCGGATTTGCACAGCCGGATTTTAAAATTGCCCAGAGGTCCGACCAAATTTCGGCCCATTCTCCGGCATTTTACAAAAAGCGAAAAAAATTCAAAAAACCGCTTGACAAACGAAGGGGCATCTGGTATTCTAACAAAGCTGTCCGGTACGAGACCCAAGCGAGCCGGTCAAGGGCCAAGAAATTTTAAAAGATTTCAAAAAAGCCCTTGACAAGCGAGGGAGGACGTGCTAGAATAGCAAACGTTCCGCCGGAGAGGCGTGTACCTTGTAAATTAAACAACGTAACGAAAAGAAAGCACCAGACGGAGCTTTTGCTGTGAGAAATCACAGGAAAAGCGCCAAAGCTGTGGGTGAGTACGGGGTAGTCAATTCTCCGGAAAGCAGCAGCTGAAAAAATGCTTGAAGCTATGACAAATAGCTCTATGCTGGTTTAAGCGGCTAAGGCCGTTTAGATACCATTTTATAGAGAGTTTGATCCTGGCTCAGGACGAACGCTGGCGGCGTGCTTAACACATGCAAGTCGAACGGAGCACCCT
>VSMY01000158.1 GCA_009773995.1 Oscillibacter sp.
GTATACGGAGGTCTACGACCTGGCCGCCGGCACGATTCTGGAGCGGGGCTACCTGCCGGAGCGGAAGGTCAAGATTGTCAGCGGCTCCAAGGGCGCGCCGGCTTACGAGCGCCTGGCGTCCGTGGGAAATATGCTCACCGAGTTCATCAAGCGCAGCAAGGGCCGGGACAACAAGTCCCTGGCGAAGTACGCCTCGGAGCTGCGGCAGCTGCTTGAGAAGTGGGAGGCATAAGCGCCGGACCTATGGAATACTTGAAAAACAGCCAAGTTCACACCGCCCTCGTAGAGGGCTATTCCAGCGAGGGCTATGGCGTCGTCCGTCTGGACGGCGCCGTGGTCTTCGTGCCCCAAGCCGTCCGGGGGGAGCGGATTGACCTGAGAATCACCCGGGTGATGAAAACCCACGCTCTAGGAGACGTCGTGAAAATTCACACGCCTTCCCCGGAGCGGGCCGTCCCGGACTGCCCCTATTACGGCAGGTGCGGCGGCTGTGACTTCCGCCACCTCTCCTACGCCGAGGAGCTGTGGGCCAAGCGGCAGCGGGTCCAGGACGCCCTGGCCCGCATCGGGGGCTCCGCCGTCCGGGTGGAGGAGATCCTGGGGGCCAAAAATCCGGACCACTACCGCAACAAGTGCCAGTACCCTGTGGGGCCCCAGGGAGAGATCGGCTTTTTCCAGGCCCGGACCCATCGGGTGGTGCCGGTGGACCGCTGTCTTCTCCAACCGGAGGTCTGCGACCGGACGGCCCATGCCGTGGGGAGCTGGATGAGGCGCTATAAAGTTCCCGCTTACGATGAGGCCACAGGCCGGGGACTGATTCGCCATGTCTACGTGCGGACCAACCGGAAGGGCGAGAGCCTCTGCTGCGTCGTCGTCAACGGACGGAAGGTCCCCCGTGAGGCGGAGCTGGCCGCCCTGGTGCTGGCCGCCGCGCCGAAAACCCTGGGCGTGGTGCTGAACGTGAACACGAAAAAGGGCAACGTCATCCTGGGGGACCAGTATCGGACCCTCTGGGGGCAGGATTTTCTGATGGACACGCTGTGCGGCCTGGAGTTCAAGCTGTCGGTTCCCTCTTTCTACCAGGTGAACCGGGACCAGGCGGAGGTCCTCTATGGAAAAGCCCTGGAGTTCGCCGCCCTGACGGGCGAGGAGACGGCGCTGGACCTTTACTGCGGCGCGGGAACCATCACCCTGTGCCTGGCGGGCCGGGCCAAGCGGGCCATCGGCGCGGAAATCGTCCCCGCCGCCATCCGGGACGCGGAGGAAAACGCGGCCCGAAACGGTGTGAACAATGTGGAGTTCTTCTGCGGCGACGCGGCGGACACGGCGGCGATGCTGGCCGCCCAGGGCCTGCGGCCGGACGTAATTACGGTGGACCCGCCCCGGAAGGGGCTGGCGCCGGAGGTGATCGCCTCTGCGGCGGCTATGGGGCCGGAGCGGATTGTGTACGTGTCCTGCGACCCGGGAACCCTGGGAAGAGATGTAAAGCTGTTCGCGGAGCGGGGCTACCGGGCCCTCCGGGCGGCGGCGGTGGATATGTTTCCGGGGACGCGGCATGTGGAGTCTATTGTGTTGCTGCAAAATTGAGGACTGCATCACCGTTTCGGTCGTTATTGATATGGGGTGTGGAACACAAAAACCGAATCGCGCAAGGGTAGGCGAACGCCGCAGATTTAGAAAAATCTGCGGCGTTTTTTCATGTCCAGACACCGAAAGGAGGGTCGAGCTATGCCGGTATTCCGCATGGAAGGACTCCGAGTAGGTCACCTTCCCGTTCTTTTTCTTAAAGCGGAGCGGACGGGCAGTGGTCACCCGGTAATCCTCGCCGTCCAAAAGGACGGAGTAATCTGTATTCAGCTGCACGCCTACGGCGAGGTAACAGAACTCCGACGCGTCGGTCTCCAGATTGGGCGCGGACAGCCAGGCGGGCACAACGGTTCCCTTTTTGCTGCGCAGCCGAATTCGTTCCCCCACTTCGATCTGCCCGTTCTCGTCTCCGCCGGCTCTCGATTTGGCGTAGGGATAGACCTCCGCCAGATACAGGTTGGTATACACATGGTACATCGTTTCAAAGTGGTGGTAGGCAATGCCCAGGGACGGGCCGTAAACGTCCCGCATTTCCTCCACAGCGCCGGCAAGGGAACGCGCGCCGCTATAAAAATAGGTCTTTTCCTTTGTCACGCTGTAATAATCGTTTACAGGCATGGTCTCGAAAATGGTCTCCACGGGAACCCCCAGCCGGCGGCAGGTCAGCACCTCGTTCCAGATGGCGGCCAGCTCCGTGTCCTTGTAGTAGTTCATAACGGACAGCTCGTCGCAACAGTGCCCCACAAACCACTCGAACTGGTCCCGGTCAATGGCATCCAAGGAAGCCGGAATGATCTGAACAACCCGCAGGCCCCGCTCGCGGGCGTATTGGTACGCCTCCTCCATGCACCGGGCATAGGCGGCAAATCCGGCGGCCGGGTCCTTTTTAAAGGAGCTGAGCGTGTAACTCTCCACATCCAGCGCCACCGAGGAAATCTTACGGGAGGGATGACCCTGGTTGTAACCGTCCAGCGCGTCGATCCAATCCTTATATTCGTCCAGGCCCTTCTCCGGCCAGCGGCGGTCCCCCGCCAGCGCAATTACTTGAATACCCAGGGCATCCATACGCTCCAGCATATCCGGCAGCTCCTGCACCTGAAAATAGGGCGCGGGGATGTCCTGATACACCCGGTCGATTTTATAGGCGGTCAACACGTTCGATAAGGCGGGAAAGGCGCCGCTGTTCAAGAAATACATGTCCCAGGCAAACATGCTCCGGTTGCCCTGGAAAGAGTCGTCCACCGCGGACAGCTTTCGCTCCCGAAAGGTCCAGTCGTCCATCAGCGTTTCATCCCAGCTCCAGTAATCGGCGCCTTGAGCCGGAGTCCCCAGGCCAGCCAGGACGGCCAGCAGCAGGACCGCCCACACGGCTGTACGAATCCGTCTCCCCATATCAGGCCGCCTGGTTGTAATCAATTTTCTTCCGCTTGATCTCGCCCCAGCGAGTCTTCTTCCCACGCCAGAAGAAAATCGCCAGAATACGGGTCCAAGCCAGGATAAACCGGATGAGCACGTTTTCCGGGATGCAGAGCAGGAAGGCCTTCAGGATGTCCACGGGCCTTACCCGGACGCTGCTGAGGTAATTTCGGGTGACAAAGGAGATGACCGTGAGCATCGCGCCGAAGAGGGCGTAAATCAGGAACAGGGTAATCACGTACCGCAGATTCAGCAATCCAAAAACATAGGCCAGGAACGTCACCAGCATGCCCAGGAGCTCAATGACGGGAGAGAGGAGCTCATAAAACAGGTAATACAGATAGCTCCCCTTCGTAATGACGCTTTTGTGTCCCAGCATGCTTTGCATCAGGCCGATGTGCCAGCGCTTGCGCTGCTTCAGCAGATCACGGAAGCGCTCCGGCGCCTGGGTCCAGCACACAGCGTTATAAGCGTACTTGATCTGGTACGGGAGACGGTTGGAGCGGTAGTAGGCGTGGAGCTTCATAATCAGCTCCATATCCTCTCCTACACAGCCGGCGTGGTAGCCGCCGGCGTTGATAACCGCGTCCTTTTTAAAGAGCCCGAAGGCCCCGGATATGATGAGGTTGGCGTTGAATTTGTCCAGCAGAATGCGGGACGCCAGGAAGGACCGCTCATACTCCAGCACCTGAAAAGCCGGCGTCAGGCGCTTGGGCAGGCGCATCTGCACCAGCTCCCCGTTTTCAAATACGCAGTCGTTGGAGATCCGAATCATGCTGCCCACCGCCACGACATCTTGATTTTCCAGCACGGGAACCGCGATCATCGACAGGGAGTCCCGCTGCAAAATGGAATCCGCGTCCATGCAGACAAAATAGGGATATTTTGCGGCGTTGATTCCCGCGTTGATGCTATCCGCTTTTCCTCCGTTTTCCTTGTTGATCAGCGTAATGGGCACCCGCTCCGCTCCGACGCCCTCCCAAACGCTGCGCAGCTCCGCGCAGGGCAGCTGCCGCCGGATGGGCCGATCGACCTGGCGCAGCTGGAAGGTCTCCGCCACCAGCTCGCCGGTTTTATCTTTGGACCCGTCGTTTACGACGATGATTTCATAAATCTGATAGTCCAGATTCAGCAGGGAACGGATGGTTTCCGTGATGGTGATCTCCTCGTTATAGGCGGGTACCACCACGCTGATGGGAACATAGTAGTCATGATGGATTTCGTTGCGCAGCCGCTTCTTCTTGGTTCCTTCGAAAATCTCGTTGCCGCCCACCACGACGGAGATGAAGAGAAAGGAAGCGTAGCCCACTAAATATGGCTCGTATACACGTCTCCGCGCCCACGAGA
>VSMY01000159.1 GCA_009773995.1 Oscillibacter sp.
CGAGCCTATAGGCTCTGCCCGGGACATGCCCCAAGGGGGCCTGTGCATACCACCGGCACGGCCGGTGGTTATGATTCAAATAAATGCGCCGGAAGCCGGATATCCTCCCGGGGAACCGTTTCCCAGGAAAATTCCCCCAGCAGTTCCGCCGCCGAAGCGGGCTCGCCGGAGGGATGAAAGCCCGCCAGTGCCGCCAGCGTTCCCAGTAGCTCCTCCGCCGTGACCCGGTTTCGGAGGCTGTCCAGCCCCGCGTCGGCGTCCCGCTTGGAGAGCCGCCGCCCGTCAGGGGCCAGCAGGAGAGGGAAGTGGATAAATTCCGGCGGCGTTCGATCCAGGAGCTGATAAAGATACAGCTGCCTGGGCGTAGAGGACAGCAGGTCCGCTCCCCGGACGACCTCCGTCACTCCCATGGCGGCGTCGTCCACCACCACCGCCAGCTGATAGGCAAACATGCCGTCGGACCGGCGGAGCAGAAAATCCCCGCAGTCCCGTTCCAGATTTTCTGTGCAGGGGCCCATATGCCCATCAATAAAGGAAACCTCCTTGTCAGGCACTCGGAGACGCAGAGCAGGGGGGCGGCGGGCGGACCGTTCCGCCCGCTGAGTGGGGGTTAGGTTCCGGCAGGTTCCGGCGTAAACGGTCAGGCCGTCCTCCCGGTGGGGGGCGCCGGCGGCGTGGAGTTCGGCCCGAGTGCAGAAGCAGGGATAGACCAAACCCTGGGCTTCCAGGCGGTCCAGGGCGGCCTGGTAGAGCGCCGACCTTTGGCTTTGGAAATAGGGTTCGTCCGGACCGGAGACTTCCGGGCCCCGGTCCCAGTCCAGTCCCAGCCAGCGGAGGTCTTGGATCATCTGGTCGGCATAGCGCCGGGGACAGCGGGCAGAGTCCAGGTCCTCGATCCGCAGGACGACGGTTCCGCCTTTCTGCCGGGCGCTGAGCCAGGCCAGCAGGCAGCAGAGAATATTCCCCAGGTGGATGCGCCCGCTGGGGGAGGGAGCGAAGCGGCCCACGGTCATGCCGGGACCTCCTTTCCAACACAAAACCGGCCCGGACCCAAACGGTCCGGGCCGGTTTTTTTATTCCATCGAAATGATATAGTAGTACACAGGCTGCCCGCCGGAGAGGACCATGACCTCCGCGCCGGGGCAGGCGGTTTCAAAGAAGGTTCCCGCCTCCTGCGCGTCCTCCTCCGTCACGTCCTCACCGAAGTACAGGGAGATGAAGGAGGCGTTCCGGTCCGCCGCGTCCTCCGCCAGCTTCTTCAGGAGGCTGTGGAGGGACCCGTCCGTTCCAAAGAGCTTCCCTTCTTTCAGGGCCAGGTAATCCCCTTCCTTGATGTCGAAGCCGTCGAAATCGGAATTTCTGGCGGCATAGGTGATTTGCGCGGTGGTGACGCCGGAGAGGGAATCCGTCATGGTGTTCGCCAGGGTCTCGGCGTCCGGGGCCTCAAAGTCCACGTTCATCATGGCGGTGATGCCCTGGGGCACCGTTTTGGTGGGAATGACCACCACGTTTTTTTCCGTCAGCGCCGCGCACTGCTGGGCGGCCATGATGATGTTTCCATTGTTTGGAAGGACAAACACCGTCTCGGCGGGAATTTGGTCCACGCCCTCCAGAATGCTCTCCGTGGAGGGATTCATAGTCTGTCCGCCGGAGACCACGCCGTCTACGCCCAGGTCCTGGAACACGGCGGCCAAACCGTCCCCGGCGCAGACGGAGAGAAAGCCGTATTTCTTTTCCGGCGGGGCCACCACGTGGCCGCTCTGTCCAGCTTCCTGCGCCTCCAGAGACGCTTCCTCCATTTCCAGGTCGTCTACGCTCTGGGCTTTTTTCCCGGCGGCCACGTCCTCGTACTGGGTCCGCATGTTCTCAATCTTCGCCAGCTCCAGGGTGCCGTATTTCTGGCCCTCCGTCAGGGCGCTTCCGGGGATGTTGGTATGGACATGGACCTTGAACGCCTCGTCGTCCTCTCCGATGACCAGGCTGTCCCCGATGCTGTTCAGATAGGCCCGGAAGGGCTCCAGGTTCACATTGGGGTCGTTCTTGCGGACGATGAACACGGTGTCAAAGGCGAAGGTGATTTCCTCGGTGGAGAACACGTCAAAGTCGGCCTTGGCCTTCTGGGGCGCTTCCTCCGCGGCCTCCGGCATGGGTTCGCCCCGGAGCTCCGCCAGCATGCCTTCCAGAATCAGCAGGTAGCCCTTGCCGCCGGCGTCCACCACTCCGGCCTTTTTCAAAACCGGATTCATGTCCGTGGTCTGGGCCAGGGCCTCGTAGCCCTCCCAGATGGCGGCGGCCAGCACCTTTTCAAAGTCCGTTTCTTCCGCGGCGCACTCCGCCGCCCGCTTGGCGGCCAGGCGGGACACGGTGAGGACAGTGCCCTCGGCGGGCTTCATGACGGCCTTGTAGGCGGAGGACACGCCCTCCTGCATGGCGGCGGCGAAGGCGGCGGCGTCGGCGGTTTCACAGCCCTTCAGCCCCTTGGAGAGGCCCCGGAAGAGCAGGGAAAGAATGACGCCGGAGTTCCCCCGGGCCCCCCGGAGGAGGGCGGAGGCGGTGATGGACACAGCCTGATCCAGAGCCGCGGGCTCGGATTTGCGGAGCTCCGTCACAGCCGCGCCGATGGTCATGGACATATTGGTTCCTGTGTCGCCGTCGGGGACGGGGAAGACATTCAGGTCGTTGATGGCCTGCTTCTGGGCCGTGATGGCGGCGGCTCCGTGGAGGATCATCCGCTTGAAAAGCCCGCCGGTGATTTGTTCTTTCATTCGATCTTTTCCTCCCTCACAGGGTCATGGAGTCCACGCACACGTCCACGGCCCGGACCGTGACGCCGGTGTTCTTCTCCACTACATAGCGGACCTCGTTCATGATGGACCGGCAGACCGCGGGGAGGTTGACGCCGTTTTCCACAATGATGTGGAGCTCGATGGAGATGGAGTCGTCTTCGTGATACGAGATGCTGACGCCCTTGCTCATGGCCTCCCGGCGCAGCAGGTGAACCAGGCCGTCGGTCATGGAGCGGAAGGCCATGCCCTTGACGCCGAAGCAATTAGTGGCGGCCATGCCCGTGATGTTGGAGAACACGGCGCTCGAGACGGAGATCTCACCTTGTTCAGACTTGAATTGAATCATGAGAACGTCCTTTCTTTCCTATTGTCAGGGGGCGGCTCCCGCCCCCGGCTGAACCAGCGCTTGACCCATATTATAAACGATTCCGCGCCAAAGCACAAGTGGGAAAAGAGGAAAAACCTGCCTTGGCGGAAGGTTTCCGGCCCTTCGGCGGGGAGGGAGAGAAAAAATTTCCATGTACTATCAGAATAGTATTGACAAGCCAAAACTATTGTGGTAGTATAAATCCATAAACTACCGCGATAGTTTGAAAAGGAGGCCCTGCCTTATGAAGCTGTTTGACTCGGAATTGAAGGTCATGGACGTCCTCTGGAGGCTGGGGGACCGCACGGCCAAGGAGATCTCCGCCATCCTGGGGGAGGAGACGGGCTGGAACGTGAATACCACCTACACCGTCATCAAAAAATGCGTGGCCAAGGGGGCCGTAGAGCGGAGGGAACCCAATTTCCTTTGTCACGCTCTGGTCACCAAGGCGGAAATCCAGGCGGCGGAGACGGAGGAGCTCATCGGAAAGCTCTTCGACGGTTCGCCGGACCTGCTCTTCGCGTCCCTGCTCAGCAGCCAGAAGCTCTCGCCGGAGCAGATCGGGAGGCTCCGGGAGATTGTGAACGAAATGAGGTGAGGCGGCCATGACCTTCCTGGAACTGTCCCTCTCCGGCGCAGTCTTCATCCTGGCCATCGCGGCCTTCCGGGCAGTAACCCTCCGGCGTCTGCCCAAGGGGACCTTTGTGGCGCTGTGGTGGCTGGCGGCGGCCCGGCTGCTGTTGCCGGTGGAACTGGCCTCCCGGTTCAGCGTCTACACCCTGCTGGAGGCCCTGCGCCCCAAGGCGGCTCCCGCCGCTCCGGCGGCCCCAGCCGTCCCCATGGCTCCCGCCGCGCCTCCGGTCCTCATCGTCCCAACTCGGCCCGCGGCGGCTCCAATGCCGCAGCCGGCCCCCGCGCCTTTCCCGGTGTGGACGGCCCTGTGGCTGGCCGTGGGCCTTCTGCTGGCGGCGTGGTTCCTGATTCGTTACGTCCGCTGGCGGCGGCGCTTCCGGGAGGCCCTCCCGGCGGACTGCCCGGGCCTGGAGACCTGGTTTCAGCTCCGGCGGAGGGTGGAGGTCCGGGTGACGGACCAGATCGCCGCCCCGCTGACCTACGGAGTCCTCCGCCCGGTGGTTCTCCTGCCCAAAACCCTGGACTTCGCCGACGAGGAGGCCCTGAC
>VSMY01000016.1 GCA_009773995.1 Oscillibacter sp.
ATATATCAACGACGAGTTCTTTGACAAGCCCAATGAGGAAAATCTCTTCCTCACCCTGTTCCAGCCGAGGCTCACCATCGTCTACGAGGACGAGAACCTGCTGCTGGCGGATAAGCGACCCGGGCTGGTGGTCCACGCCGACGAGACGGAGAAGGTCAACACCCTCATCAACCACATCCAGGCCTACCTCTACCAGAAAAAGGAGTGGAACCCCAAGTGGGAGAACGCCTTCGCCCCGGCCCTGTGCAACCGCATCGACCGGAACACCGGCGGCATCGTCATCGCCGCCAAAAACGCGGAGACCCTGCGGATCATCAACGAAAAAATCCGGGCCCACGAGCTGGAAAAGTCCTACCTCTGCGTCACGGCGGGCCGTCCCCGCCCGGCGGAGGGGAAAATCGAGGGTTTTTTATTAAAGGACGAGGCGAAGAAGCAGGTGGCCTTTTACCGCCGCCCCGTCCCCGGCGGAAAGTCCGCCGCCACGCTGTACAAAACCCTGGAGAGCCGGGGGGAGCTGTCCCTGGTGGAGTGCCGGCTGCTGACGGGTCGGACCCACCAGATCCGGGTGTCTATGGCGGAAATCGGATGCCCCCTGCTGGGGGACGGGAAGTATGGGAACGGGGCCGTAAACCGGAAGTACCACGAGACCCGGCAGGCGCTGTATTCCTACAAGCTGGGGTTTGCGTTCCCTACGGACGCGGGGATATTGAACTATCTCCGGGGCCGGGAGTTCGTGGTGGAGGACGTGCCGTTTCAGGAGAAGTATTTCCCAAAAGACTGACCAAGACCCGCCCATAAGGGCGGGTCTTCTTTTCTATCATTCGATCCCCAGGGCGGACAGCGCGTCCCGTGTATCCCGCCAGGTCTCCAGCAGAGCGGCGTGGCGGGCCTGGCCCGCCTCCGTCAGGCGGTAATACTTCCTGGCCGGGCCGCCGGAGGTCTCTCCTTGGTAACGCTCCGTGTATCCTTCCCGGCAGAGTCCCCGGAGGATGGCGTAAATGGCGCTCTCCTGCACGTCCGGGAAGACGGCGTGGAGGCGGCGGAGGAGCTCGTAGCCGTACTGGTCCCCCTGGCTCATCAGGTGGAGGAGGCAGAGCTCCAGGAGGTCCTTTTTCAGCATAGGGATACCCCCGTTCCCAGGAGGCCCACCACTGTAATGAAGGCAAGGCGTATCCAATAGGGGAACTGCCAGTTGGCGCTGGGGTCATAGCTCATACGGGTCAGCATCCTCCAAAGAAAGATAGCCAGCCCGGCCCCAGCCAGGCTCATCATATATACCACTAACCAGCGGCGATCCCCCAGGCGGGCTTTTATCAGGCCAGCCATTCCTGCCGCTCCCGCAACTAGGATATTCAGGGACAACACCTGGGTCACTGTATATCCATTTTGGGGAAACAGGAAATTAAGCACGTCCCATTGTTCCGTCAGAATCGTCCACGCCAAAAACCACACCCATGCCATTCCCAGAAGCAGAATGGGCAACAATAGCAGAATCCCCTTGGGCAACGTTTTCCCCTTTTCACCAGTGCGTCGAAACCAGACAAAAGACAGAACTGTCCCTACGGGAAACAACAGCACGGTAAGCTGAGAGGTCGCCGGGACGCTATTTGCCAAAAAGTACCCATCTCTGGAAAGTTCAAACAGCAGCATTGAAAACCCTGTCGCAATCACATCCACCATAGGCAGAAGTAAACAGACCGAGAGTATCCCAAACACCGCCAGCCACCTTCGGTAAGCCTTCGGCTGGGCCAGCTGGCGCATCGCCTCCCGAGGCGTTCCCAGGTCCCGCCGGAGCTCTTCTTCCGACAGCCCCTCCACGATCTCCCGGTAGTCCTCCAGCACCTCCGCCGCCTCCGCCGGGGGCAGATACCACCGGGCCGCTCGGCTCAGCCTGGAGAGATAATCCCGCCTCATAAAACCGCTCCTCTCGCCACTACTGTAAATTTATCAGTAGCTGTTTTTTTTAGTATAAACCCGCCCCCTTTGAAAGTCAAGAGACTACTGTAAAAAAATCAATAGTTTGCGGTCCAACAATTCCCTTGACATTTCAGGTCGCTTCCGTTATCATGCAGATAATGCTGGATTTCGACAGAAATTCAAATCTCAAGCAGGACGAAAAAAAGGCCATCAGAACTGAGCGCTTCGTTGCCGTCGCTTCGGCTGGGTCCTCTACCAGGCACCCAGAGCGCGCTAAAGTTCTTTTGGTTCTTTTCTTTCCAAGAAAAGAACGGGGGAGGATACATGTCCAAAGAGTTGATTCGCCTGCGGGATCTCTGCATGGCGTACGACGACGAGCTGGTTCTCGATCATTTAAATCTTTATATCAATGACAAGGAGTTCCTCACACTGTTAGGGCCCAGCGGGTGCGGCAAGACCACCACGCTGCGGATTATCGGCGGCTTCACGACCCCAGGGTCGGGAGACGTCCTCTTCGACGGTGTGAGGATCAATGATGTCCCGCCCTATAAGCGGCAGATTAACACGGTGTTCCAGAAGTACGCGCTGTTCCCCCATCTGAACGTCTTTGAAAACGTGGCGTTCGGCCTCAGGATGCAGCGAAGGCCGGACCCGGCGGACCCGAAACGGAAGACGAAGCTTCCCGAGGAGGAAATCCGGAGCCGCGTCCTGGAGATGCTGGAGGCGGTCAGCCTCAAGGGCTTTGAAAACCGGCGGACGGACGCCCTCTCCGGCGGGCAGCAGCAGCGGGTGGCCATCGCCCGGGCGCTGGTGAACCGGCCCAAGGTGCTGCTTCTGGACGAACCCCTGGGCGCCCTCGATCTCAAACTCCGCAAGGACATGCAGATCGAGCTCAAGCGCATCCAGCAGCAGGTGGGCATCACCTTTATATATGTTACCCACGATCAGGAGGAAGCCCTGACCATGTCCGACACCATCGTGGTCATGGACAAGGGCACCATCCAACAGATCGGCACCCCCGAGGATATCTACAACGAGCCGAAAAACGCCTTTGTGGCGGACTTCATCGGGGAGTCCAACATCATCGACGGCGTCATGGTCCGGGATAAGCTGGTGCAGATGTACGGCCGCCAGTTCCCCTGCCTGGACGGGGGCTTCGCCGAGAACGAGGCCGTGGACGTGGTCATCCGGCCCGAGGACATCGACATCGTCCCCGTGGAGCAGGGCCAGCTGACGGGCGTGGTCACAAACGTCACCTTCAAGGGGATGCAGTACGACATCATCGTGGACTTCCGGGGCTTCAAATGGCTGATTCAGACCACGGACCACTCCCCCGTGGGGGCCCGCATCGGCATCAAAATCGACCCCGACGGCATCCACGTCATGAAAAAGAGCCGGTACTCCGGCCTGTACGGCGACTACTCCTCCTTCTCCGACGAGTACGACGAGCTGGACACGGTGGAACCGGAGGAGGGCGGAGATGAAGCCTAAGCTCTCCCGGTTCGCCGTCCCCTATGTGGTCTGGATGGCCCTCTTTGTGGTGGCTCCCATCGTGCTGGTGGTGGTTTACGCCTTCTCCAGCGACGCCGGGGGCTTTACCCTGGACAATTTCTCCCGCATGGGCACCTACGCCGTGGTCTTCGGCCGGTCCTTCAAACTGGCTCTCATCGCCACGCTGATCTGCCTGGTCATCGGCTACCCGGTGAGCTACCTGATGAGCCGGGAGGGCGAGCGCTTCCAGCGGGCGGCCATGGTCCTCATCATGCTGCCCATGTGGATCAACTTCCTGCTCCGGACCTACTCCTGGATGTCCATCCTGGAGAACAACGGGCTTTTAAACCAGCTCTTCCAGAAAATCGGCCTCCTCCGCCTGTACAACGGGCTCTTCGGCACAGAGCTGGAGTACTTCCCCATGATGAACACCCAGGGGGCGGTGGTGCTGGGCATGGTCTATAACTACCTACCCTTCATGATCCTGCCCATCTACTCCGTCATCGTGAAGCTGGACGGCTCCCTGGTGGAGGCCGCCCGGGACCTGGGGGCGGACGGCGTGAACGTCTTCCGCCGGGTCATTCTGCCCCTTTCCCTGCCGGGGGTTCTCTCCGGCATCACCATGGTCTTCGTCCCCTCGGTTTCCACCTTCGCCATCAGCAAGATGCTGGGCGGCGGCACGGAGCTGCTGCTGGGGGACCTGATTGAGCAGCAGTTCCTGGGCGGGGCCTACAATCCCCAGCTGGGAGCCGCCATCTCCTTGGTAATGATGGTCATCGTCGTCGTCTGCATGGTGGTCATGAACCGCTTCGGCGAGGGCGAGGAACAGGCGGTGATTCTATGAAACGACAAAACCGCCTGGGCAGCCGGACCCTGATGGCCCTAGTCTTCCTGTTTCTCTACGCGCCCATCCTGCTGCTGATTGTCTTTTCCTTCAACAAGGGCAACAGCAACATTGTCTGGACGGGCTTCTCCCTGGACTGGTACAAGTCCCTGTTCCAGAACCGGCTGATTATGCGCAGCGTGTACACCACGCTGCTGGTCTCCCTGCTGGCCACGGCCATCGCCACTGTGGCGGGGACCTTCGCCGCCATCGGCTTTTACAGCCTGCGGCGGCGCTCCCGGACGGTGCTGAGCACGGTGAACAGCATCCCCATGATGAACGCGGACATTGTAACCGGAGTGGCCATGTGCCTGTTCTTTGTGGCCTTTTTCACCTTCTGGGGAGACTTCTCCGTTTGGTTCAACGGCGTTCAGAGCGTGGTGGTTCTGCCGGAACGGCTGACCCTGGGCTTCGGCACCCTGCTCATCGCCCACGTCACCTTCAACATCCCTTATGTGATTCTCTCCGTGGGTCCCAAGCTGCGGCAGATGGACCGGAACCTGGTGGACGCCGCCCAGGACCTGGGCTGCACCTGGATGCAGGCGTTCTGGAAGGTGATCCTGCCGGAGATTAAGCCCGGCATCGCCTCCGGGGCCCTGACGGCCTTCACCATGAGCGTGGACGACTTCATCATCAGCTACTTCACCGCCGGGTCGTCCTCCTCCACCCTGGCCATGACCATCTACGGCATGACGAAAAAGCGGGTGACGCCGGAGATCAACGCCGTGTCCACCCTGCTCTTTGTAACGGTGCTGGTCCTGCTGGTCATTGTCAATCTCCGGGAGGCCCGGGCGGAGCGCACCGGCGAGGAACGCCGGCCCCTCTCCCGGAAGCTGACCCAAATGCTGGACACCCCCAAGGGGCGTATCCTCCGCCGGGGTGCGGCGGCGGTTCTGGCCGCCTCCTTCCTCATCGCGGTGGTCCTCCTCACCGGAGCCACCAACGCCCAGCCGGTGGTGAACGTGTGCAGCTGGGGCGAGTATATCGACGAGGACCTCATCACCCAATTTGAAGAGGAAACCGGCATCGCCGTCAACTACCAGACCGCCGAGAGCAACGAGGCTCTTTACTCCCTGCTGAAAAGCGGCGCGGGGGATTACGACGTCATCGTCCCCTCCGACTACATGATCTCCCAGCTCATTGAGGAGGACATGCTGGCGGAGCTGGACTACAGCCGGATTCCCAATTACGGGCTGATAGACCGGCGCTTCAAAGGCCTGACCTACGACCCGGAGGAGCGTTACAGCGTCCCCTACGCCTGGGGCACCGTGGGCATCATCTATAACACCTCCATGGTGGAGGAGCCCATCACCAGCTGGTCCGCCCTGTTCGACGGCCGTTACGCCGGGAACGTGCTGATGTTCCGCAACTCCCGGGACGCCATGGCCACGGCCCTGAGCTATCTTGGCTATTCCCTGAACACCGCCGACGAGGCGGAACTCCGGGAGGCGTTCCAGCTTCTCAAGGACGCCAAGAACCGGGGAGTCTACCAGTCCTTCGTCATGGACGAGATTTTCCAAAAGCTAGAGGGCGGCAACGCCGCCATCGGCGTGTACTACGCCGGAGACTACCTCACCATGCTGGAGAACAACGAGGACTTGGCCTTCGCGGTTCCCGAGGAGGGGTCCAACTGGTTTATGGACGCCATGTGCGTGCTGAAAAACGCCCCCAACTACGAGGAGGCTATGGCCTGGATCAACTTCATCGCCTCCACCGAGGCGAATCTGGCCAACATGGATTATCTCTGGTACGCCTCCCCCAACCGGGAGGCCCTGGAGCAGTATCCCGCCTACTACGAGGAGCTGTACGGGGAGGAGCTGGACCAGGAGACTTATGACATCATCGCCGCGCCCCCGGAGGTGCTGGAGCGCTGTGAAGCCTATCTGGTCCTGCCCCTGGAGACCCGGAAGCTGTACAACGACCTTTGGACGGAGCTTGGAATCTGATTGCTTTTCTCGGGAGATATGGGGACTTTCAGCGGCTTTTCCGCTTAGGGTCCCCGTATACCCGAAGGGTAAAATAACCAAAAGAACGTTATCTCGCCGCGTCATACCGTGGTTAACCCAGCCCCTGCGGCGGCAACGCAGCGGCATCTTTATGGAGGGTTCTTATGAACGCACAGGAAATCATCGACTATATCGCAAACTCGGAAAAGAAGACCCCGGTGAAGCTCTACGTCAACACCGTCGGGCCCGTGGACTTCGGCTCCGCCAAGGTCTTCGGCTCCGGGAACAGCTTTACCGTCTTCGGCGACTGGGCGGAGCTGGGCCCTATTCTGGAAGCCAATCGAGACCGCATCACCGACCTGGTCATTGAGAACGACCGCCGGAACTCCGGCGTGCCCCTGCTGGATTTGAAGGGCGTGAAAGCCCGCGTCGAACCTGGCGCCATCATCCGGGAGAAGGTGGAAATCGGCGAGGGGGCCGTCATTATGATGGGGGCCGTCCTCAACATCGGCGCGGTGGTAGGACCAGGCACCATGATCGACATGGGGGCCGTGCTGGGCGGCCGGGCCACGGTAGGGGCCCGCTGCCACATCGGCGCGGGAGCCGTGCTGGCCGGCGTGGTGGAGCCCGCCTCCGCCACGCCCGTCATTGTGGAGGACGGGGTGCTGGTAGGGGCCAACGCCGTGGTCATCGAGGGGGTCCGCATCGGCCAAAACGCCGTGGTAGCCGCCGGGGCCGTGGTCATTGAGGACGTGCCGGAGAACGCCGTGGTGGCGGGAAGCCCCGCCCGGATTATCAAGATGAAGGACGAGAAAACCGAGGGGAAAACCGCCCTGGTGGACGCGCTCCGGAAACTTTAAGGGACAAAGAAACCGCCTGGGAATTGGATTCCCAGGCGGTCTTTCTTTACCAAACCAGCGTGGCGAAATAGTCCTCCAGCGTCTCCGCCCGGCGGATGAGCTCCACGCTGCCGTCCTCCCGCAGGAGCAGCTCCGCCGAGCGGAGCTTGCCGTTGTAGTTGTAGCCCATGGAAAACCCGTGGGCCCCGGCGTCGTGGATCACCAGCAGGTCCCCCATATCCACCTTGGGCAGCATCCGGTTTACGGCGAACTTGTCGTTGTTTTCGCACAGGCTCCCCGCTACGTCGTATTTGTGGTCGCAGGGCGCGTCCTCCTTCCCCATCACCGTGATGTGGTGGTAGGCTCCGTACATGGCCGGGCGCATGAGATTGCAGGCACAGGCGTCCACGCCGATATACTCCTTGTAGATATGCTTTTCATGGATGGCCCGGGTGACCAGATGTCCGTAAGGCGCCAGCATGTAGCGGCCCAGCTCCGTATACAGGGCCACGCCGTCCATCCCGGCGGGGACCAGGATTTCCTCATAGGCCCGCCGGACCCCCTCGCCGATGACGGCAATGTCGTTCTCCGCCTCCTCCGGGCGGTAGGGCACCCCCACGCCGCCGGAGAGGTTGATGAAGGTGACGTGGCAGCCCGTCTCCGCCTGGAGCTCCGCCGCCAGCCGGAAGAGGATGCGGGCCAGGGCGGGATAGTAGTCGTTGGACAGCGTGTTGGAGGCCAGGAAGGCGTGAATGCCGAACTCCCTGGCTCCCAGCTCCTTCAGCCGCCGGAACGCCTGGCTGAGCTGAGGCCGGGTCATGCCGTACTTCGCGTCGCCGGGGGTGTCCATCACCTGCACGCCGTCCCGGCTCTCCCCCAGGGTGAAGACCCCGCCGGGGTTGTAGCGGCAGCAGATTTTCTCCGGGACCTTCCCCACAGCCTTCACTAGGGTGTCGATGAGGGTGATATCATCTAAGTTGATGATCCCCCCCAGCCGGGCGGCGGCCTGAAACTCCTCCTCCGTGGTGTTGTTGGAGGAGAACATGACTCCCGCCTCGCCGGTAATTCCGCAGCGCTCCGCCAGGGCCAGCTCCGCCAGAGACGAGCAGTCGCAGCCGCAGCCCTCCTCGTGGAGAATCTTCAAAATGGCGGGGGTAGGGGTGGCCTTGACGGCGAAGTACTCCCGGAAGCCGGGATTCCAGGCAAAGGCGGCCTTCAAGCGCCGGGCGTTTTCCCGGACGCCCTTCTCGTCGTAGATGTGGAAGGGGGTGGGGTACTGGGCGGCTATGGCCTCCAGCTTCTCTTTTGTGACAAAGGGTGTTTTCATAAAACGACCTCACATCTTTTGAAATCTGATTTTCCCATTGTATCCGCCCCCTTCCCGCCCTGTCAAGAACTTTTCCAAAATCCCCGCGATATTCTTTTCAAAAAACAGCCCTTGCCTTTCGCCGTCCCCGGCGGTACAATGGAGAGAACAACGCCCGCCCCTCAGGCGGAAGACGGAGGTATGGAAATGAAAACGATCGTTATAAACGCCGTGGGCGAACAGTGCCCCATCCCGGTAGTGAAGGCCACCCGGGCCCTGCGGGAGATGACGGAGCCGGGTATGTTGGAGGTCCATGTGGACAATGAGATTGCCGTGCAGAACTTGACCCGGATGGCCGCCGGGCACAAGCTGGCGGCCAAATCCGAGAAGCTGGGCGAACAGGAATTTGTGGTCTCCATGGAGGTGACAGCCCCCATCGGAGAGGCCCCCCTGGAGGAGCCGCCCCTGGCCTGCGCCCCGGACCAGCGGGGGGTCCTGGTGGTGGCGGTGGATACCGCCGTCATGGGCCGGGGATCCGACGAGCTGGGCAAGGCGCTGATGAAGGGCTTCCTCTTCGCCGTGGGCCAGCTTCCCGAGCTGCCAAAGGCCATGCTCTTTTACAACGGAGGGGCCCATCTCACCTGCAAGGGCTCCGACTCCCTGGAGGACCTGAAAAATCTGGAAGCCCAGGGGGTGGAGATTCTCACCTGCGGCACCTGCCTGAACCACTACGGCCTGACGGAGGAGCTGGCCGTGGGCGGCGTCACCAACATGTATTCCATTGTAGAAAAGCTGGCGGGGGCGGGCAAGGTGATCAAGCCGTGATCTATCTGGACAACGCCGCCACCACCCGGACAAAGCCCCCCGCCGTGGCCCAGGCCGTACTGGAGGCCCTGGCCTCCTACGGCAACTGCGGCCGGGGAGGCCACCAGGGAGCCCTGTCCGCCGCCCGGACCATTTACGAAACCCGGGAGAAGATCGCCGCCCTGCTGGGCTGTCCCCGAGCGGACCACGTCTGCTTCACCCAGAACTCCACCCAGGCGCTGAACATCGCCATCAGCGGCCTGCTGGGTCCGGGGGACCACATTCTCTCCACAGATCTGGAGCACAACTCCGTCCTCCGGCCCCTGTACCGCCTCCGGGAGGCGGGGGCGGCGGTGGATTTCGTCCCCGCGGACAGCCGGGGGCGGCTGGATTACGGCGGGTTTGAGCGCCTCCTCCGCCCGGAGACAAAGGCCGTGGTCTGCACCCACGCCTCCAACCTGACGGGGGACGCGGTGGATATCGCCTGGGTGGGCCGCTTTGCACGGGAACACGGCCTCCTTTTTCTCCTGGACGCCTCCCAGACCGCCGGGGTCCTCCCCATCGACATGGCGGCCCTAGGCATTGATGTGGTGTGCTTTACCGGCCACAAGTCCCTCCTGGGCCCCCAGGGCACCGGGGGCCTGTGCCTCCGGGAGGGGCTGGAGGTCCGGCCCTTCGCCGTGGGGGGCACCGGCGTGCAAAGCTACTCCGAAACCCAGCCCGCCGAGTACCCCACCCGCCTGGAGGCCGGGACCCTCAACGGCCACGGCCTGGCGGGGCTGAACGCCGCCCTGGACTTCCTGGCGGAGACCGGCATTGAAACGATCCACGCCCACGAGGACGCCCTGGCCCGCCGTTTTTACAAGGCGGTCCGGGACCTGCCGGGGGTGACGGTCTACGGGGACTTCTCCGCCCCGGTCCGGGCCCCTGTCGTGACGCTGAACATCGGGGATCTCGACTCCGCCGAAGTCTCCGACGAGCTGGCGGAGCGCTTCCAAACCGCCACCCGCCCCGGAGCCCACTGCGCCCCCCGGCTCCACCGCGCCCTGGGGACGGAGGACCAGGGCGCCGTCCGGTTCTCCTGGTCCTGCTTCAACACGGAGGCGGAAACCGACGCCGCCGCGGAGGCGGTCCGCATTCTGGCCCTGGAGGCGCTGGAAGGATGAGGGAACGGTCGGAGAAATGCGTGGTGACCTTCCGCACCACGGCGGGGGCCATGGCCATGGAGGCCGCCTGCAAGGCGGCGGGCCTGCCGGGGCGGCTGATCCCCGTGCCCCGGAGTATCGCCGCCGGCTGCGGCCTGTGCTGGGCCGCCCCGCCGGACGGTCGGGAGGCTCTGGAGGATCTGGCGATCAAAAAACACTTGGATGTGGACGGGATTTATGCTATCATCCTTTGAGAGGTGATGCCATATGGCCAACATCTGCGAGGACTGCGTCTGCTATGACTATGACGAGGAGCTGGAAGCCTTCGTCTGCACCATGGACCTGGACGAGGACGAAATGGAACGCTTTTTGAAGGGAACCAACACCGCCTGTCCCTTCTACCGCCCCGGCGGGGACTACAAGACGGCGGCAAAGCAGTAAGGGAGGACGCTATGGAACTGGTGGACTTATACGATGAAAACCGCCTCCCTCTGGGGAAAACGGCGGAACGGGGCGCCCCCAAAGGCCCCGGCGAGCTGCGGCTGGTGGTCCATGTCTGCATCTTCGACAGCCGGGGACGGCTGCTCATCCAGCAGCGGGCCCCTGAGAAATTCATCTTCCCAAGCCTCTGGGACGTGTCCGTGGGCGGCGGCGTGGACGCCGGGGAAACCAGCCGCCAAGGGGCGGAGCGGGAAGTCCGGGAGGAGCTGGGCCTGGACCTGGACCTGGGCGGCCTCCGGCCCTCGGTGACGGTGAACTTCGACGGCGGCTTCGACGATTTCTATCTTCTCACCAGGGACCTCCGCCGGTCGGACCTGACGCTCCAGAAAGAGGAAGTGCAGGCCGTCCGCTGGGCCTCCCTGGAGGAGATTTTGGACATGCTGCGCCGGGGAACCTTCATTCCATACCCGGAGGGCTTCCTGCGCTTTCTCTTTGACATGCGGGACCGGTTCGGCTTCCCCACAAAATGACGGCAAAAACCGGAAGGGTCCCCCCTTCCGGTTTTTCAGCCGTCCTGTTCTCCGTACTCCGCACGCCAGGCGGCCATCTGCGCCTCGTCCTTGTCGTCCAGGGCGTGGAGTCCGCTGCGGCCCTCCATGTGGTGGGTCAGCTCGTGGGAGAGGGTCTGGCGCAGCTCCTCCGCCCAGTCCTCCTCGGTCCAGTCCTCCCGCTCCGCCACGGCGGCGAAGGAGCCGTAATAGAGGTTGATATACCGGCCCAGAAGGTCCTCGCGATACTCCCCCATGATATACATTTCCGCCTGGGGAAATTCCGGGTCCGGCATGGCGTCCTCCACCAGGTGAACCCCGCCGTTGAGTCCCTCAAACAGCGCCTCCGGGAAAGGCTCCGCCAGCTCGTCCAGCAGGTCCCCGGCCTGTTCATAGCTCAGGACCATGGCCCCTCCAAAATGGCGGCCTCCAGCTCCTCCACGGTGTCCGCCAGCCGGTCCGCCCCGGCCTCCTCCAGCGAGGTCCGGGGCCGGAAGCCCCAGGTGACCCCGCAGGCCTTCAGCCCGGCGTTATGCCCGGTCTGGATATCCGTGGCGCTGTCCCCTACAAAGAGGGTGTCCTCCGGCTTGACGTCCAGCTCCTTCATGATGCTGTGGAGGCCCGCCGGGTCCGGCTTCACGGGCACGCCGTCCACCTTCCCCCGGACCAGGGCGAAGAAGTCCGGCAGGTAGTGGGCGATGATCTCCCGGCTGAAGCTGTCGGCCTTGTTGGAGTACACCGCCATCCGGACCCCGGCGGCCTTCAGCCGCTCCAGCATCTGCGGGACGCCGGGATAGGGCACGGTGGCCTCCATGTTGTGCTCTCCGTAGTAGTCGCTGAACTGGGAGAGGGTATTCATTAAAATCAAGGGGCTCTGGCAGCCCTCGGGAGAAAACTTGGAGACCAGGTTGGGAATGCCGTGGCCCACCATAGCCTTGAACGCCTCCAGGGAGTGCTCCGGCCAGCCGTTGCGGCGGCAGACCCAGTTCCCTGCGGCGGCCAGGTCCTCGATGGTATCCAGCAGGGTCCCGTCCAGGTCGAAAATCACGGTATGATACATACGCACCTCATCATCAGTTGTCGGGATGGTAAAAGGGCTCACGCTGTCAAATCGTTTGAACCACCGTTATTCTAACAAGCCTCCCTCCCCTTTGCAAGTGACGAAGGGACTGAAAGCCAAGGCTTGCGGCGCCGGCTTTTTTAGCGTATCTGGCAAAAAGGGGCGGGAAACGCTCCCGGCGGCCCTTGACTTTTTCCTCCAAACCGTGGATAATGGCAATGCACCAAACCCGCCGGGGCTCCCCCGGCTTGACATGGAGGTTTTTCTATGGCGACCGACAGCCGCTTTTTTGAGGACATGGAGTCCCGCATCCCCAAGGGGACGGTCCGCACCCGCTTCGCCCCCTCCCCCACGGGCTACATGCACGTGGGCAATCTCCGCACCGCCCTGTACACCTGGCTCATCGCCCGGCACCACCGCGGCACTTTCATCCTCCGCATCGAGGACACGGACCAGGGCCGCCTGGTGGAGGGCGCTACCGACATCATCTACCGCACCATGGCCGAGTGCGGCCTGACCCACGACGAGGGCCCCGACGTAGGCGGCCCCACGGGGCCCTACATCCAGTCGGAGCGGCGGGACCTCTATGGGAAGTACGCTAGGCTGCTGGTGGAAAAGGGCGCGGCCTACTACTGCTTCTGCGAGAAAACCGAGTCCGAGGAGGACAGCGGGGACTTCAACCGGGCGGCGGACCCCTGCCGGGACCTGAGCCAGGAGGAGATTGACGCGAACCTCATGGCGGGGATGCCCTACGTCATCCGCCAGCGCATCCCCCAGGAGGGGACCACCACCTTCCACGACGTCTCCTTTGGGGACATCACCGTGGAGAACAAGACCCTGGACGACCAGGTTCTGCTGAAGCGGGACGGCCTGCCCACCTACAACTTCGCCAACGTGGTGGACGACCACCTGATGGGCATCACCCATGTGGTCCGGGGCAGCGAATATCTCTCCTCCGCCCCGAAATATAATCTCCTGTACGAGGCCTTCGGCTGGGAGATCCCCACTTACGTCCACTGCTCCCCCGTCATGCGGGACCAGCACAACAAGATGTCCAAGCGCCACGGGGACCCCTCCTATGAGGACTTGATCGCCCAAGGCTACCTGACCCCCGCCGTGCTGAACTACGTGGCCCTCTTAGGCTGGGCCCCCAAGGGGGAGCGCAGCGAGCAGGAGATCTTCTCCCTGGAGGAGCTGGTGGATGCCTTCGACATCGCGGGCATCTCCAAGTCCCCCGCCATCTTCGATATCGAGAAGCTGACCTATTTCAATGCCCAGTATCTGCGGGCTATGACTCCGGAGGACTTCGCCAAAACCGCCGAGCCCTATATCCGCCAGGCCGTGAAGAACCCCGCCATTGACCCGGCGGCGGTGGCCGCCCTGCTCCAGGCCCGGTGCGAGAAGCTGACGGACATCCCGGAGAAGGTGGACTTCTTCGACGCGCTTCCCGACTATGATGTCGCCCTCTTCACCAACAAGAAATCCAAGACCGACGCGGAGGTCTCCAAGCGGATGCTGGAGGCCGCCCTCCCCGCTCTGGAGGGTCTGGCGGACTGGACCCAAGACTCGGTCCACGACTGCCTCATCGGCCTGGCGGAGAGCCTTGGCGTGAAGAACGCCACGCTGATGTGGCCCGTACGCATCGCCGCGGCGGGCAGGCAGGTGACCCCCGGCGGCGCGGTGGAAATCTGTCACATCCTGGGCCGGGAGGAAACCCTCCGCCGCCTCCGGCTTGGCCTTGAGAAGCTGAGCGCCTGACAAGGCGGCATTGTCAATTATCCATTATCAATTCAAAAAAGGACTGGTTTTATCACATGAGCAAACTCACCATCCCCCAGGGCTACAAGATGCCCCTGAGCAACAACGAGCTCCAGCGGGCCATTGAGCTCATCCACGAGGACTTCCAGCGCAACCTCACCCTGCGGCTGAACCTTCACCGGGTCTCCGCCCCCCTGTTTGTGGACGGGCGCACGGGATTGAACGATGATTTGAACGGCGTGGAGCGCCCCGTCTCCTTTGACATCCCCGACGTGGGGACCGAGGGCCAGGTGGTCCACTCCCTGGCCAAGTGGAAGCGCCTGGCCCTGAAGCGCTACGAGTTCCCCCTGGGCATGGGGCTTTTCACCGACATGAACGCCATCCGCCGGGACGAGGTGGTAGACAATCTCCACTCCATCTACGTGGACCAGTGGGACTGGGAGAAGCACATCTCTCCCAAGGACCGGAATCTCCAGTATTTAAAGGACACGGTCCGGGACATCGTGGGGGCCCTGTGCGACACGGCCTCGGTGCTGCGCAACCACTTCCCCGTCCTGGACTTCCGGCCCGACCGGGACGTGTACTTCATCACCACCCAGGAGCTGGAGGACCGCTACCCCCACCTGGAGCCCGCCGACCGGGAGACGGAGGTCTGCCGGAAACACCGGACGGTGTTCCTCATGCAGATCGGCAAAACCCTGAAATCCGGAACCCGCCACGACGGCCGGGCCCCGGACTACGACGACTGGGAGCTGAACGGGGACATCCTCATGTGGAATCCCACCCTCCAGCGGGCCTTTGAAGTGTCCTCCATGGGCGTCCGGGTGGATGCGGCGGCCATGGACCGCCAGCTCACCGCCGCCGGGTGCGACCAGCGGCGGAATCTGCCCTTCCATCAGATGCTCTTAAACGGCGAACTGCCTCAGTCCATCGGCGGCGGCATCGGCATGAGCCGGGTGTGCATGCTCCTCCTGGGGGCCTGCCACATCGGTGAGGTCCAGGCCAGCCTGTGGGATCAGGAGACCATCGAGGGCTGCGAGAAGGCGGGAATCACCCTTCTGTAACTTTTTCTCGAGAGAAAAAGTTACCAAAAAGAGCTTTATTTCGCTCTGGCAGTCTGGTGAAAAACCAGGCCGGAGCGACGGCAACGCAGTTTCATCTTGAACATAAGAAGGACCGGCGGGGTTTTCCCGCCGGTCCTTTCCGTTCTGCGCTTTATTACTCTTCCTGAGGCTGGAGGAAGATTTCCTCGCCGTCTTCCGTCTCCCGGCGCTCAATGTTCCATTCCCCCTCGGGGTCCGACCGCTCGTTGGTCCAGCCGTCCATGCCGGTGGACTCCACGAAGGCGTCCGCCGCCGCCCGGTCCGCCTTGGCCGGGTCCAGGGGCAGGGTAAAGAGGGCCTGGACCCCGGTGAAGTCCTCCGCAAAGGCGATGGTCCCATCCTCTGCCACAGTGAAGATGTCGTTGCTGGGCGCGAAGCCCTTATAGAAGGCCATATAGACCGTGCGGTCCGCAAACATTTCGATGCTGGCCGTGTCCAGCAGATAGTACCACACGCCGTCCCGGGGGAAGCTGCCCAGCAGGGCATCCAGAGTCCAGTTGTTCACAGCGGCGGGACTGGTCCCCGCCACCAGGGGGGTCATGGTGTACTGGAAGCAGTCGAAGGTCTCATTGTCCAAGGGCTTCCCGTCCAGCCGCCGCAGGGCCAGGACCGAATAGGTGTGGTCCTTCTCCAGGTCCTCGTTCAAAACGTCCAGGTTCCGCCCGGAGACCAGGCCCAGCAACGTGATGGAGAAATTCCCGCTCTCCACGGTCTCGTTGATCGCAATGGCGTCGGGGCCCTGGAACGCCTCCGCCAGCAGGGGCTGGTTGTGCTCCTCCGCCACCTGGGCGGGGGTCAGCCACATAACCGCGGCGGACACGGACACCGCCAGCAGGGCGACACAGGCGGCGATGAGCACCGCGATTCGTTTGGTTTTGTTGAAGGTCATGTCAATACGCTCCTTTTCCAATTCACGGGCGCGTGTTCGCAGCAGGTCCGCCGTCCGCTCCTGAAAATCCGCGGAAAAGGAGAGCTCGTCAAAGGCCTTGCGGTAGTCTTCCCGGTTCATATAACGTCCTCCCTCAGCATCTGCCGCAGCCGCTCCCGGCCGCGGGCCAGGCGGGTGCCCACCGTGGCGGCGGGCAGGCCCAGCAGTTTTCCGATTTCCTTGATGGAATATCCCTCGTAATAGTGGAGGTGAATGACGGCCCCGTACATCTCCGGCAGGGCCCGGACGGCGGCGCGAAGCTCCTGGCCGGGGTCTTCCGGGGCTATGGGCTCCGCCGCATCCTCCAGAGGGACGTTCCGCTGTTCCGCCTTCCGGCGGATGTCGCTGGCGCGCTGAAGGGTGGTGCGGATCAGCCAGGCCTTCTCGTGCTCCTCGTCCCGGAACGCGGGCCGGGCGGTGAGCAGGCGCAAAAACGCCTCCTGCACCGCGTCCTCCGCGTCGGCCGTGGAGCCCAGGCGGGTGCACGCCAGCCGCAGCAGCATGTCGCTGTAGGCCGAGACCATCCGGCTGATGGTTTCATCGGTACCAAATGGAACCACGCTCCTCACTCCCTTCTGCTTACAACACGGCTGGGGACCGGGAAATTTTTCACCCCGCCGGAAAAAACCTTCGGTTCCATTATAAATGGTACTTTCCCACAAAGACTTTGTGAAATCTCACAAAAAGGGAAAAAAGCTATGACAAATCTGAGGGGGTGTTGTATAATGAAGCCGTATTCTACAGCCGCCGGAGCGGCTAGGAAGGAGTTCCCGGTGAAAACAAAGGATCATATCCCGGCCCAGGCGGCCGTTTCCGAGGCGCCCGCGGTAGCCCTGCCCCGCACCATCCATCTCGTTCCCATGGACCACGTAAACGGGTTCGACGTGCGGCCGGGCTTTTATGAAATCAACGGAGCCACCGCCATCCCCGGCGGCGTAAACTTCACGGTCCATTCCCACGGAGCCACCGCCATCGAGCTGCTGCTCTTCCAGCGGGGGGAGGAGGAGCCCTACGCCGTCCTGCCCTTCCCGGAGCGCTACCGCATCGGCAACGTGTACTCCATGATTGTCTTCAAGCTGAACATCGAGGAATTCGAGTATGCCTTCCGGGTGGACGGGCCCCGTGACGTGGAGAAGGGCCTGATTTTCGACAAGACGAAATACCTGCTGGACCCCTATGCCCGGGCGGTGACGGGGCAGAGCCAGTGGGGGGTCAAGCCCGCCATGGACCAGCACTATAAGGCGCGGGTGGTCAAGGACGACTTCGACTGGGGCAACCTGTCCCGGCCCCTCATTCCCATGGAGGACCTGGTGATTTACGAGCTCCACGTCCGGGGCTTTACCATTCACGACTCCTCCGCCGTGGCCGCCCCAGGGACCTTCGAGGGACTGCGGCAGAAGATTCCCTATCTAAAGGAGCTGGGCGTCAACGCCGTGGAGCTGATGCCCATCTTCGAGTTCGACGAGATGCAGGACGCCCGGCAGGTGGACGGGGAACAGCTCTACAACTACTGGGGCTACAACACCGTCAGCTTCTTCGCCCCCAACACCAGCTACGCCTCCGGCCTGGAATACAACCGGGAGGGCAACGAGCTCAAGCGCCTGATCCAAGACTGCAACGAAAACGGCATCGAGGTCTACCTGGACGTGGTCTTCAACCACACGGCGGAGGGCAACGAGGACGGGCCCTTCTTCTCCTTCAAGGGCTTTGACAACAATATCTACTACTTACTCACCCCCGGCGGGCAGTACTACAATTTCAGCGGCTGCGGAAACACCCTGAACTGCAACCACCCCATCGTCCACCAGATGATCATCGACTGCCTGCGGTACTGGGTGACAACGTACCACATCAGCGGCTTCCGCTTCGACCTGGCCTCCATCCTGGGCCGGAACGAGGACGGCACCCCCATGCACAAGCCCCCCCTGCTCCAGGCCATGGCCTTCGACCCCATCCTGGGAGACGTGAAGCTCATCGCCGAGGCCTGGGACGCCGGAGGACTGTACCAGGTGGGCTCCTTCCCCGCCTGGAACCGCTGGGCGGAGTGGAACGGCCGCTACCGGGACGACATGCGCCGCTACCTCAAGGGCGACGCGGGCTGCGCCCAGGCCGCCGCGCTGCGGATGGTAGGCTCCAGGGACATCTACCAGTCCGGGGAGCGGAAAAACGCCTCCGTGAACTTCATTACCTGCCACGACGGCTTCACTCTCTGGGACCTGTACTCCTACAATGTGAAGCACAACGAAAAAAACGGCTGGGGAGGAACCGACGGAGCCAACGATAACAACAGCTGGAACTGCGGAATCGAGGGCCCCACGGACGACCCGGAAATCACCGCCCTCCGGCGGCGGATGTGCCGCAACGCCTTCGCCCTTTTGATGTGCAGCCGGGGCATTCCCATGTTCCTGGCGGGGGACGAGTTCTGCAACACCCAATTCGGAAACAACAACGCCTACTGCCAGGACAATTTGACCAGCTGGCTGGACTGGCGGATGCTGGAGGAAAACAAGGACATGTTCCGCTTCTTCCAGTTCATGATCGCCCTGCGCAAGCGCTTCCGCATCCTCCGGGCCAACCTCTCCGACGGGTACTACGGCTTCCCCGACGTCAGCTTCCACGGCGTCGCCCCCTGGCACACCCAGTTTGAGGACCACGAGCGCTACGTGGGCGTCCTCTTCGCCGGGCAGGCCGAGGGGGAGGCCCCCCAGATTGTCTACGCGGCCTCCAACGCCTACTGGAAACCCCTGGAAGTGGAGCTGCCGGATCTGCCCCGGAACCTGATTTGGGAGCAGATTGCGGACACCTGGGAGGCGCGCCAGTCCGCCGTGGATATCCCCGGCGGCCGCTTCTCCATCGGCCCCCGGAGCGTGAAGGTCTTCGCCGCCCGGCCTCGGTGAGGGGGCAACAGCGGGTTGCTTGACGGTCAGTCCCCTCCATGGTAAGCTGATAGCACAAAGGAGGCGGACCCATGAAATTCAAGGACATCTTTACGGACCTGCGGAAAAAGGCGGGCCTTTCCCAAAACGACATCGCCGAAAAGCTCTTCGTCACCCGGCAGGCGGTCTCCCGCTGGGAACAGGGAGACACGGTGCCCGAAATCGAGACCTTACAGGCCATCTCTCAGCTCTTCGGCGTGACCATCAACGATCTCCTGGGCTATCCGACCGATCTCCGGTGCCAGAGCTGCGGCATGCCCCTCACCCCCGAGCACATGGGCCGGGAACAGGACGGGACCCTCAACGAGCACTACTGCGAGTGGTGCTGGAACGACGGGGCGTTCCTCCGGGACTGCACCATGGAGGAGATGGTGGAACAGTGCCTCCCCCACATGCCCGGAGACCCGGAGGCCAACCGGAAGTACATGGCGGACCTGCTGCCTACCCTGGACCGTTGGAAAAAGAAGGAAGCCTGAAAGGAGCGCCCTCAGCGGGCGCTCCTTTTTTGCGGGTAATTTTCAGTCCCTTTCAGGCTTCCTATTTTTTAATCTGGAAGAAATTCGTTCACTATCGGCAAAACCGTGGACGGATTGCAAAAAATAGCTATTACCGATTTTTGTCAAAACCTGCTATAATTTTGAACAAGAGAGAAGGAGACTCTCAGCGGAAAACTATGCAAACTATGCAAACAGCGGAAAGAAGGCGCATCCCAAAAGCGGTAAAGAAAAGGAGAAATGAAATGGAACACAACTTAAACAAAAAGAGCAGCGCCCTGGCACTGGTCCCCTTTCTGATTTTCGTCGTGATCTACCTGGGCGCCGGCCTGATTCTCCAGGCCCAAGGCGTCGAAATGGCGTTCTACCAGTTCCCCTCCGTCACCGCCATGTTCATTGCCCTGCTGGTGGCCTTTGCCATCACCAAGGGCACTTTGGACGAGCGCTTCGCCATCTTCGCCCGGGGCGCGGCCAATATCGACGTGCTAACCATGCTGATGATCTATCTGCTGGCGGGCGCGTTCTCCAGCGTGGCCGCCTCCATGGGCGGCCGGGACGCCACGGTCAACCTAGGGTTGTCCCTGGTCCCCGTGCAGTTCCTGGCCGCGGGCGTGTTTATCATCTCCGCCTTCATGGGCACGGCCACCGGCACCTCCATGGGCACCATCGGAGCCATCGTCCCCATCGCCGTGGGCGTGGCGGACAAGGGCGGATTGTCCATCCCCCTGCTGGTGGGCGCCTGCGTGGGCGGCGCCATGTTCGGCGACAACCTGTCCATGATCTCCGACACCACCATCGCCGCCACCCGTTCCCAGGGCTGCGAGATGCGGGACAAGTTCCGGGTGAACTTCTTCATCGCCCTGCCCGCCGCCCTCATCACCCTGGTGGTCCTGCTGATTGTGGGCCGTCCCGAGACCGCCGTCCCCATGGACGAGCTCCAATACAGCATCATCAAGGTCATCCCCTATCTGCTGGTCCTCCTCCTGGCCCTCATCGGCATGAACGTGTTCCTGGTGCTGACCATCGGCATCTTTGCGGCGGGCCTGGTGGGCATCGCCACCGGCGCCATAGACCTGTTCGGCTTTGCCCAGGCCATCTGGAGCGGCTTTACCGGCATGAACGAGGTCTTCTTCCTGACGCTGTTCTGCGGAGGCATGGGGGAAATGGTCACCCACAACGGAGGCATCAACTGGCTGATTGGCAGCCTCCGGGGCATGATGAAGGGCAACAAATCCGCCCAGGTGGGCATCGCCGCCCTGGTTTCTCTGGCGGACTGCGCCACGGCCAACAACACGGTGGCCATCGTCCTCAGCGGAAACATGGCCAAGGAAATCAGCCACGAGTACAAGGTGGACCCCCGGCGGACCGCCTCGCTGCTGGACGTGTTCTCCTGCGTGTTCCAGGGCATCATCCCCTACGGCGCGCAGCTGCTGTCCGCCGCCTCCCTGACGGTGGCCTGCGGCATCAGCATCAATCCCACGGACATCATCCCCAACCTGTGGTACTGCTGGATTCTGGCCATTGTGGGCATCGCGTCCGTCTTCCTCCCCTTCGCCGACGGTACCTGCAAGAAGGACCCCTGGAACTGGGAGTATGACGTGGCGGAGTCCGGCGTAGCCGCCAAGAAGGCCCTGCTGGCCGCCGAGAAGGCGATTGAGAAAGAGCACACCGTCTGATAAAACCGCAGAGCGCGCCGGTCCTCCGGCGTGCTCCCTTTCAAGCCTCAGCCCTTTTCCGCCCGGCGGTCCCACTCTCCTTACAGAGTCTCCTCCTTCCGGGACTGCCGGGCTTCGTTTGTAAACTGGATGGATTCCAGAATATTCTTCTCCAGCAGCTTCAAAAACCGCTCCGCCTGGATGGAGAGCTTAACGCCCCTCAGGGCAATCCAGCCGATGCGGATGCCGCTTTTCTCCGCCAAGGGCAGGGTAATCAGCTTCCGGTAGCCGCTGCTTTTCGTAATCAGGCCGCTGCCGGTGGTGAAGCCGTCGGTATAGGACAGCACCCGCAGCATGGCGCTGCGGCTGTTGACCCGGATCTGCCGGGCGGGCTTTTTCAGGGACAGCATCCGGTACTCCTCGGAGAAATCCACCGCCACGCCCTGTTCCCGTTCAAAGGACACATAGGGATATCCCGCCAAGTCCGCCTCCTTCACCGCCGGCCGTTCCGCCAGCGGGTGGCCCCGGCGGACATAGACGCAGGGGTCCACCTCCGCAATCTCGTGGAAAACCAGGGCTCGGGAATCCAGAAAACGGAAAATAATTTTTTCCGTCAGCTCCGTCAGGCAGATGACGCCGATATCCGCCCGGTGATCATATACGTCGTCAATCACGGCGTCCATGTCCACCTCCCGGATGGAAAACTGATAGCGGTTGGCCCCTGGGGACTGGAGCAGCTCGATGAAGGCGTCCTCCGTAAAGGGGTAGCGCTGGGAGGAGACGGACAGATGCGTGGCCGGAGCGGCGTTCCGCGCCTCGCCATAGCGGGTCTCGATCCACTGCTTCTGCTCCAGCAGGGAGGCGGCGTAGCCCAAAAATTCCCGCCCGTCCGGCGTGAATTCCACCCCCCGGTTGCTGCGGACAAAGAACTGGATGCCCAGCTCCTCCTCCAATTCCCGGATGGCGGTGGAAATACCGGACTGGGAGAGAAACAGCTTGTTGGCCGCTTTATTGATGGAGCCGCATTTTGAGATCTCCACCACATAGTTCAGCTGCTGAAAGTTCATAGCACCGTTCCCCTCCTATGAAAGCCTGTCAGGTATTATAGAGTACTTTTCCCGGAATGTCAAATAGTTATCACTTAAAACGCTAACAAATTCAAAGAAACTCATACTAACACCCCTGCGGAAAAAATGGTATGATGATTATAGGAAATTGACAAAAAGACGGAGCGCCGCTCTCCGCTTCCTAGTCAACATTACCGTAATTCCGCTGTATAACCGTCTCTCCATACACTCTCACTGGTTCGTCCGGCGCCGGAGGGAGAAAAGCGTTCAATAGCAGAAAAATTGAACTCCACCTTTTCCCAGCAAAAACCGACGACGGACGGCGCAAAAAAGAAAGGAAGGTAACCAATTATGAACTGTAAGAACAAGGGCTTCGCCACTCGTCAGATCCACGTCGGCAAGGTAGAGAACGCCGCCGGCTCTCTGTGCGCCCCCATTTACCAGACCTCCACTTTTGAGTTTGCGTCCGTGGAGCAGGGCGGGGCCCGCTTCGCCGGCAAGGAAGAGGGCTATATTTACAGCCGCCTGGGCAACCCCACCACCAACCTGGTGGAGGCCAAGATGGCCGACCTGGAGGGCGGCGAGGACGCTCTGGTGGCCGCCTCCGGCATGGGCGCCATCTCCACCGCCCTGTGGAGCTCCGTCGTCGCCGGGGATGAGATCGTGGCGGACGAGACCCTGTACGGCTGCACCTACTCCCTGCTGGAGCACGGCATGCGCCAGTTCGGCGTCAAGGTCACCCTGACCGACCTGAGCGACATCGAAAACCTGAAAAAGGCCCTGACGGACAAGACCAAGGTGGTGTACTTCGAGACCCCCTGCAACCCCACCATGAAGGTCCTGGACATCGCCCTGATTGCCAAAACGGCCCACGACTTCAAGTCCGACATCCGGGTGATCGTGGACAATACCTTCTGCACGCCCTACCTCCAGCAGCCCCTGTCCCTGGGAGCCAACACCGTGGTCCACAGCGCCACGAAATATCTGAACGGCCACGGGGACGTCATCGCGGGCGTCATCGTGGGCGACAAGGAATTCGTGGGCAAATGCCGCATGTTCGGCCTGAAGGACCTGACCGGCGCGGTCCTCAGTCCCTTCGACGCCTTCCTGATGGCCCGGGGCATGAAGACCCTGGACATCCGCATGGAGCGCCACTGTGCCAACGCCAGGAAGGTGGCCGAGTTCTTCGAGGCCCATCCCGCCGTCTCCAAGGTCTACTATCCCGGCCTTGCGAGCTTCGAGGGCCACGAAATCGCCAAGAAGCAGATGAAACTGCCCGGCGGCATGATCTCCCTGGAGCTGAAAGCCGACAAGGCCGCCACCGCCGCCGCCCTGAACAAGCTGGAGCTGTGCACCGTGGCCGTCTCCCTGGGCGACGCCGAAACCCTGGTGGAGCACCCCGCCACCATGACCCACTCCACCTATTCCGCCGAGGAGCTGAAGGCCGCCGGCATCTCCGAGGGCCTGGTCCGCGTCAGCGTGGGCCTGGAGGACGCCGAGGACATCATCGCCGACTTCAAGGCCGTGCTGGACCCCCTGGTGTAATTTTCTTACATTTCAGCGGCGGGCAGGTCTTTACTGCCCGCCGCGTTTGCAGTACAATAAGCCTGGACCGGGCCGGAGCCTCGCCTCCTTCCCCGCCTCCAAGCAAAGAAACGAAAGGAGCAAGCAGCGCATGAAAGACATCGTAGAGATCCGCTGGCACGGCCGTGGCGGCCAGGGGGCCAAGACGGCCTCGCTTCTGCTGGCGGACGCGGCGTTCAACACGGGCAAATACGTCCAGGGCTTCCCGGAGTACGGCCCGGAGCGGATGGGCGCGCCCATCACGGCGTACAACCGCATCAGCTCGGAGCGGAGCACGGTCCACTCCAACATCTATGAGCCGGACTATGTCGTGGTGGTGGACGAGACTCTGATCTCCGCCGTAGATGTGACGGCGGGCCTCAAAAAAGAGGGGGCCATCGTCATCAACTCCGGCAAGGCCCCGGAAGAGCTCCGCCCCCTGCTCAAGGGCTACGAGGGCCGGGTCTGCACCATCGACGCGGGGAAGATCTCCGAGGAAGAGCTGGGCAAAAACTTCCCCAACACCCCCATGCTGGCCGCCATCGTGAAGGTCTCCGGCGTAGTGGGCGCGGAGGAGTTCATCCAGGACATGGAGGCGTCCTTCAAGCACAAGTTCGCCACGAAACCCCAGGTCATTGAGGGCAACATGCGGGCCCTGAAACGCTCTATGGAGGAGGTCAAGGAAGGATGAGCCATTTAGCGAAGGATATGACCCCTCAGGTCACTTGGAAGGACATCACCCCCGGCGGCGCCATCTTCGAGGGCGGCACATCCCAGGTGGTGGAGACCGGCGACTGGCGGACCATGAAGCCCGTGCTGGACATGGACAAGTGCAAGCAGTGCCTGCTGTGCGCCCCGGTGTGCCCGGACATGTCCATCCCGGTCAACAAGGAAGGCAAGCGGGAGGACTTCAATTACTTCTTCTGCAAAGGCTGCGGCATCTGCGCCAATGTCTGCCCCTTCGGGGCCATCACCATGGTCAAGGACGAGAAATAAGGAGGGGTGAGATAAATGAGCATTCGAGAGAGACTTTCCGGCAACGAGGCCGTGGCCTATGCCATGAAGCAGATCAACCCCGACGTGATGGGAGCGTATCCCATTACGCCCAGCACCGAAATTCCTCAGTACTTCTCCGCCTACGTGGACAACGGAGAGGTGGACACGGACTTCATCGCCGTGGAATCCGAGCACTCCGCCATGTCCACCTGCATCGGCGCGGAAGCCGCGGGCTGCCGGGCCATTTCCGCCACCAGTTCCTGCGGCCTGATTTACATGGCCGAGATGCTGTACGTAGCGGCTTCCGACCGCCTGCCCATCACTCTGGCGGTCTCCTGCCGGGCCCTGTCCGGCCCCATCAACATCAACAACGACCACTCGGACGCCATGGCGGTCCGGGACGCGGGCTGGCTGATGCTGTTTGCCGAGACCAACCAGGAGGCCTATGACAACTACCTCCAGGCCATGCGCATCGGCGAGGCGGTGAGCCTCCCCATCATGATCTGCCAGGACGGCTTCATCACCTCCCACGCCATTGAAAACATCGAGCTGGAGGAGACGGACAAAGTTCGGGAGTTCGTGGGCGAGTACAAGCCCGCGCACTACCTCCTCAACAAGGACGAGCCTATCGCCGTGGGCCCCTACTCCACGCCGGTGTACTACATGGAGACCAAGCGGGCCCAGGCCCAGGCCATGCTGGATGCCAAGGACGTCATCAAAAAGGTGGCGGACGAGTTCGCCGCCTGGACGGGCCGTCAGTACGGGCTGATTGAAACATACGAGATGGACGACGCCGAGGAAGCCATTATTATCATCGGCTCCTCCGCCGGAACGGCGCGGGAGGCCATCAAGCAGCTCCGGGCCCAGGGCAAGAAGGTGGGCATGATCAAGATCCGCTCCTTCCGCCCCTTTCCCGCCGAGGAGATCGCCGAGGCCCTGAAAAACGTAAAGGCCTTTGCCGCCATGGACAAAGACGACAGCTTCAACGCCCACTGCGGGCCCATCTTCGCGGAAACCTGCGCGGGCCTGTACGCCAATGGAGTCAGCGGCCCCAAGGGCATCAGCTACATCTACGGCCTGGGCGGCCGGGACGTGCGGGTGGAGAGCATCCAGCATGTCTTCGCGGACCTGGAAAAGATCGCCGAGACCGGCGACGTGGGCGAGACCTACCGTTACCTGGACGTGCGGGAATAAGGAGGGAAGAGTCAACATGGCCTATAATCTGAAAGAAAACGTCATGAAGGAAGACCGCTTTACCGGCGGTCACAGAATGTGCGCGGGCTGCGGCTGCCCCATCGCCGTGCGGACGGTGCTGCGGGCCTTGGAGCCGGAGGACCACGCCGTGGTCTGCTCCGCCACCTGCTGTCTGGAGGTCTCCTCCTTCATGTACCCCTACACGTCCTACAAGGACAGCTTCATCCACAACGCCTTTGAGAACGCGGCGGCGACCCTGTCCGGCGTGGAGACTGCCTACCACGCCATGAAAAAGCGGGGCAAAATTGACGCGACGTACAAATTCATCGCCTTCGGCGGAGACGGCGGAACCTATGACATCGGGTTCCAGAGCCTGTCCGGGGCCATGGAGCGGGGCCATGACCTGGTCTACGTCTGCTACGACAACGAGGCCTATATGAACACGGGCATCCAGCGCTCCAGCTCCACCCCCCACTTTGCGGACACCACCACCACGCCGGTGGGCAAGGTGGTTCCCGGAAAGCCCCAGCAGAAGAAGAACCTGACCAAAATCATGGTGGCCCATGGGATTCCCTACGTGGCCCAGACCACCTTTATCGGGAACTTCAAGGACATCACGGAGAAATCCCACAAGGCCATCTACACCCCCGGCGCGGCCTTCCTGAACGTCATGGCCCCCTGCCCGAGAGGGTGGCGCTATCCCAGCGAGAAGCTGATGGAGATCACCAAGCTGGCCGTCGAGACCTGCGTGTGGCCGCTGTACGAGGTGGTCGAGGGCAAGTACATCCTGAGCTACAAGCCGAAGAACAAGCTGCCGGTGGAGGAATATCTGAAGGCCCAGGGCCGGTTTGCCCACATGTTCAAGCCCGGCAATGAGTGGATGGTCGAAGAGGTCCAGAAGGAAGTCGACAAAAACTGGGAGGACCTGCTGAAGCTCTGTGAGCTGTAAGCTTACGCTTACCTGCTTGATACACTCTCCAAAACCAAGGGAGGCCGTCAAAAGACGGCCTCCCTTGGTTTTTTTCTCTCTTTTTGTTCCTCCGAAACCCGGTTATAAATCCTGCTCCGCCGCCCGGCCTCCGGTCTCCCCGACGGACCAGCCGTTGTGATCCGTATGCAGCAGATGGTGGGACCGTTCGCCCAGGGGTTTCTTGAGGTAGGTCCGGTACAGGGCCTGGACGTCGGGGTTTTCGTGGGAGAAGCGGATTTGAGAGCCCGCGTCCAGCTTCCAGAGCTGGCTTCCCCGCTGGCCCGCGTACTCCTGCCCGCCGTGAATGGGCTGGCCGCCGCCTCCGGCGCAGCCGCCGGGACAGGCCATGACCTCCACAAAGTCGTACTCCACGGTTCCCTCCTCGATGGCCTCCATCAGCCGCCGGGTGTTCCCCAGGCCGCTGACCACCGCCACGCGGATATCCCCCGCGCCGGGGATGTTGAACGAGGCTTCCTTCCAGGGCTTCTCCCCCCGGACGGCCTTGAACGCGTCGGCATCGGGATTCTTCCCGGTAACCAGGTAGTAGGCGCTCCGCAGGGCCGCGTCCATCACGCCGCCGGTGGCTCCGAAGATGACCGCCGCGCCGGTGCCGGTGCCCAGAGGGCTGTCGAATTCCGCCTCCTCCAGGTCCGTGGGGACCAGGCAGTCGCTGCGGAACAGGCGCACCATCTCCCGGGTGGTCAGCACCACGTCCACGTCCGGGTCGCCGCAGGCGTCCCGCATAGTGGGCAGCTCGCTCTCCGCCTTCTTCGCGGAGCAGGGCATGATGGAGGCCACGAAAATCTTGTGGGGGTCCAGGCCCAGCTTCTCGGCAAAGTAGCTCTTGGCCACCGCGCCGAACATCTGCTGGGGGGACTTGGCCGTGGACAGGTGGTCCACATAGGCCGGATACTGGGTCTTCAAAAACCGCACCCAGCCGGGGCAGCAGGAGGTGAACATGGGCCAGCGGTGTTTCCCCCGGTGGGTGAAGCGGTCGATGAACTCGCTGCCCTCCTCCATGATGGTCAGGTCCGCGGCGAAGTTGGTGTCGAAGACGTAGTCGAAGCCGATGCTTTTCAATGCCGCCACCATGCGGCCCGTGGTGGCCTGCTTGGCCGGGAGGTTGAAAACCTCCGCCCAGGCCACCCGCACCGCCGGGGCCACCTGGATCACGGTGGTGATCTCGGGGTCCGCCAGGGCCCGGAGGACCTTGGTGGTGTCGTCCCGGACCGTCAGAGCCCCGGTGGGGCAGTGGGTGACGCACTGGCCGCAGAACACACAGTCCGTATTCTTCAAATAGCGGTTATAGCTCACGTCCACCGTGGTCCGGGAGCCGGTGCCCGCCACGTCCCAGATGTTCATCCCCTGGATTTTGTCGCAGACCTGAACGCAGCGCATGCACTTGATGCACTTGCCCGCCTCCCGGACGATGGGGACGCTCAGATCCACGTTGGAGCGTTCCGGCTGGACCTCGTAGGGCTGGTAGTGGATGTTCAGGTCGTGGGAGAGCTTCTGCAATTCGCAGTAGCCGCTCCGGACGCACACCGTGCAGTTGGAATTGTGCTGGGAGAGAATCAGCCGGAGGTTCGTTTTCCGGGCGTCCCGTACTCTCGGGGAGTTGGTGTGAATCACCATGCCCTCCAGAAGCTCCGTGTTGCAGGCGGGGACCAGCCGGTCCGTGCCCTCCACCTCCACCATGCACATCCGGCAGGCGGCAATCTCGTTCAGGTCCTTCAAATAGCACAGGTGGGGAATGGGGATGCCCGCCTTCTCGGCGGCGTTCAGGATGGTCGTGCCCTTGGGAGCGGAGAGCTCCCGGCCGTTGATTGTAAAGTTTACCATTTCTCCACACGTCCTCCCTTGAAGATTCCATAGCCGAAGTGGTCGCACCGGAGGCACCGGGAGGACTCCTGCCCGGCCTCCTGGTCCGTCATGCCGCACTCGATGCACTGGAAGTCGCCCTTGCGCTCCGAGGCGTCCCGCTCGGTGGCGTTGACCCGGCCACGGGGGCGGAGGTCCGTGCAGCGGGGCGTGGGCACCTTGACCTCGGACTCGATCTCATGGTTGAAGCCCAGGTACTCGTCGATGTTGGCGGCGGCGGCCTTTCCGGCGGCGATGGCCCGGATGACCGTGGCCGGACCCGTCACGCAGTCGCCCCCGGCGAAAACGCCCACCATGTCCGGCAGCTGGGTGCTGGAATCCGCCAGCAGGGCCCCGCCCCGCTGAATCTTGATGCCCGTCTGCTCCAGGCCCCGGGTCTCGATGCCCTGGCCGATGGCCACGATAATGGTGTCCGCCGGAATCCGCAGGGGCTCCACGTCGGCGGTGTTGGGCCGGGGACGGCCCGCCTTGTCCATCTCGCCGATGATCTGGGGCTGGGTCCAGAGGGCCGCCGCGCGGCCGTTCTCGTCGGCCTCGATGCGCAGGGGGGCCTGGAGGGTCAGCACTTCCGCGCCCTCGGCAATCGCTCCTTCAACCTCCTCGGCCTGAGCGGTCATATCCTCCTGGCGGCGGCGGTAGACACAGGTCACCTTCTCCGCCCCCAGGCGGATGGCGGAGCGGGTCACGTCCATGGCCACGTTCCCCCCGCCGATCACGACGACCTTCTGCCCGGTGAAGTCCGGCATTTCATTGTCCCCGATGTGCCGCAGCAGCTCCACGGCGGAGACCACCCCCAGGCTGTCCTCCCCCGGAATGCCCGTCTTCTTGTCCGTGTGGGCCCCAATGGAGAGATAGAGGCAGTCGTACTCCTGCTTCAGCTGGTCGAAGGACACGTCGGTGCCTACGTTGACCCCGGTATGTACCTCGATGCCCAGGGACAGGATGGAGGCGATCTCCGCGTCCAGTTTTTCCCGGGGGAATCGGTAGCTGGGGATGCCGTAGCGCATCATGCCGCCCAGGGCCTTTTGCTTCTCGTACACGGTGACCTTGTGGCCCATGAGGGCCAGGTAGTAGGCCGTGGACAGTCCGCCGGGGCCGCCGCCGATAATCGCCACGGACTTGCCGGTGGCCTTGGCGGGCTTGGGCTGGGGCACGTCCCCGGCGTGGTCCACGGCGTAGCGTTTCAGCCCTCGGATGTTCAGGGCATCATCCACCATGTTCCGCCGGCAGCGGGCCTCGCAGGGGTGTTCGCAGATGTAGGCGCAGGCCGTGGGGAAGGGATTGTCCTTGCGGATGAGGCGCACCGCGTCCTCGCAGCGGCCCTCGCCGATGAGGGCGATATAGCCGGGAATGTCCACCCCGGCGGGGCACAGGGCCACGCAGGGCACGGGGTTCTTCAGACTCCCCAGGCAGCGGTGGTGGAGGATGTGCTCCTCATAGTCGTCCCGGAAGCCCCGGAGTCCCATGAGGACCAGATTGGCCGCGTCGGTGCCGATGGCGCAGTCCGCCGTGTCCACGATGACCTGGGCCGTCTTCTCAATCCGCCGGAGGATGCCCAGGTCCGCTTCCCCGTCCAGCACCTCCCGGATCATGTTGGAGAGCTGGGTCAGCCCGATGCGGCAGGGCACGCACTTGCCGCAGGTCTGGGCCCGGCAGAGGTCCAGGAAATTCAGAGCCATGTCCACGGGGCAGAGGCCCGGAGGGCTGGCCGCGATGCGCCGCTCCATGTTCCGGTAGAGCTGCTCCACCACCGCCTGGGCCTGGCCGGGGGTCTTCACTTCCAGTCTGCTCATGACGTCACTTCGCTTTCCTAAAAATTTTTTTGGTTTCCTAAATATTATTATGGATGCAGGGACTGGAAAAGTCAAGCAAAGTTATAAAATAGACAATCTTTTTTTGAATGGGCCGCTTTTTATTGTGAAAGTTTTCTCAAGAGCGCCGGGCCCGCACCGCCAAAGTCAAAACCTCCGGCTAAGCCGGAGGCTTGAGTAGGCCCTAGAAGGGCCTGATACGGACGAAGCCCCTTAAGGG
>VSMY01000160.1 GCA_009773995.1 Oscillibacter sp.
CGCCTGGCGGACGGGGTGGTCCGGACCTGCGGCGGCCTGGGGGCGGTCTTCTCCGGGGAGGGGGAGGCGTGGAGCTACGCCCTCATCCGGGCGGACGGGACGGATATTTCCGCCCTGGTGAAGGCGCTGAACGGAGCCCTCCGCGGCCGGGGCGGCGGCCGGAACGGCTTCGCCCAGGGCAGCGTCCGGGCGGGCCGGGAGGAAATCGAAGAATTTTTCAAGAGGTGAGCCGATGCGATATGTACTGGCGGAATGGGACCACGACCTGGACGACGAGCCCTATCTCGTCTACTCCGAGCTGAACGACGCCCGCCGGGAGGTCCGCCGGGTGGAGTTCTACCGGAATGGAATTACCTTTTCCTATGGAGGAGAGCGGGGGAACGAGGGAGCCCTGGCTCAAGAGCCCTTCCCGGAGGACCTGCGGGACCTCCCCCCGCCGGAGGGGGAGGGGGACTTCTCCGCCCATGAGATTTCCCCAGGGCTGTTCTATGAGATTTGGAACCAGGCCCAGGAGCGGCCGGATGGGTTTATGGGAATGTTTTTTTGAGCGCGAAAAAGACCGCCGTCAGGCGGTCTTTTTTCATGCCCCTGGGGGCTGGTTCATTTGGTCCGTGATATACCGCTTCCCGTACACCGCGTCGTAGACCACCGCGTCCCGGAGCTCCAGCAGCTCCAGGGCCTCGGGGCTCAGGCCCGCCTCCTCCCGGGTGAAGCTGGCCCGGCCTTCGCCGTCTACGAAATACAGGTCCGTCTGGGTGAGACAGACCTCGCTGACCTTCTCCAGCAGTCCCCAATAGCGGCTGACGGGCCGCCCCGTCAGCTCCAAAAGCTGGGGGCCCAGGGCGGTGATGCTGCTGTCCCGCTTGGTCCCCGCCAGGCCGTTCAGCAGCGCCGGATCGTTGGCCCAGATGAGGTAGTCCGTGGAATAGAGGTCGTTGATCTGCTCCGTGGTCCAGTTCAGGGTGTCGTTCTCCGGGCAGAGGCCCAGCAGCGTATACACCGTGTCCCCGCCGGGCATGAAGAGGTTCGGCCGGTGGTCCCCGAAAAAGACCACGACGGTGGGCTCGCCGCAGGTCCTCAGGTAGTCCGTCAGCTCCCCCAGAGCCTGGTCCGCACGGGTGATCCCCTCCAGCATGACCCGGATGACGTCCCGCTGGGCGGGGGTGAAGTCCGGGGCTATAAGGGGGATCTGGCATTCGTAGTTGAATTTCTGAGGCTCAAAGGGCTGGTGGTTCTCCATGGTGATGCCGAAGAGGAAGGCCCGCTTCCCGCTCTCGTTCACCGCCTTCATCCGCTCCAGCATCCCCTGGAAGAAGTAGCCGTCCCGCATGTAGAACCCGCCGTAGGCCCCGTCCGGCCGTTCAATTCCCATTTGTTGAATATCGTCTGAAAAATACAAATTGTTAAAACCCAGCAGGGGATATGTCACCGTCCGGTTATACAAAGTGTTATCATATGCGTGGAGCATTTCGGCGGTGTAATCGCCGGATTTCGTAAACTGCTCCGCCAGAGCGTCGAAGCGCTCATAGACCGACGCCTCCTGAAAGCAGATATTCGTCCCCGGCGGCAGGTCCAGGGCGTTCAGCCCGTAGAGCATGGGAATCTCCAGATACCCGGTGCCGTAGCCCAGGTAGTGGCTGTGGAAGGTCCCGCTGACGCTCTCCGACGCCAGGGCGTGGAAGTTCTCCAGGGGGTCCCCCTCGTATTGGAGCACCGGCAGGCGGGTCAGGTCGTAGAAGGACTCGGAGAGGATAAAGAGGATATTCGGCTTGGCCTCCGGCTCCTCCATCGGCTCCAGGATCTGGTCGATCCGGGCCAGCACGTCCAGCATGTAGTCCTGGTCATAGCCCTCCGGCGGGGTTTTGGGCTGGGGAAACGCGTCCCGCCAGAGGCTGAGGGTCAATCCGTGGAGGCTGTGGTTTTCCGCCGGGTCCATCCGGGTGTAGAAGTCCACGCCTAAGGCACTCCCCACGGTGCGGGTCCCCGTCCCGGTGAGGAGAATCCCCGCCAGGGCCAGGGAGAACAGGCAGAACCGTCCCCGGAGGGTTCCCTCCAGGGCGGTGAGCCTCTGGGTGAGGAACAGGACCAGCGCGCAGACCGCCAGGGCCGCCGCCGCCAGATAGAAATCCTCGCTTGGCGTCAGGTCCCCGGCCAGGCCCGCCACGTTCCCCGCCGCCCCGGCCAGGCCGAAGTCCGCCAGCTCCAGCGGCGTGCCGTTGATGGCGTTTTTAAAGTAGTCCACCAGGGCCAGAATCAGCCCCGCGGTGCCCACGGGCAGGGCGGCGATCCAGAGCCGCCCCGTCAGCGTTCCCAGGACCGCCGCGGGCACGGCCCAGAGCAGGGCGGTCATGGCCAGGTGGCCGGGGTAATCCCGGACCCACTCCAAGACGCCGGGCAGGGTCCCGATGGAAATCCACTGCATGGCGCAGGCGACGGCCAGCCCCATGGAGAGAGAGGCGGCGGCGAAGAGGCAGAGCCGGAGCCAGGGGGGGCCGATGGGGGCCCGGCGTTTATGCAAAGCAAACGGTTTTTTCATGTTTCACAAATGGGCAGGGGCCGTGGGGATTCCCCCACGGCCCGGATGGTTTGATTAATACGCCAGCTTCTCGGTGAGGTAGCTTTTCAGCTCGCTGATGGGAATGCGGACCTGGGCCATGGAGTCCCGCTCCCGGACGGTGACGCAGTTGTCCCCGGCCTTGGACTCGTCGCCCACGGTGTCGAAGTCCACGGTGACGCAGTAGGGAGTGCCGATTTCGTCCTCCCGGCGGTAGCGCTTGCCGATGGACCCGGTTTCGTCGAAGTCCACCATCCAGTCCTTGGAAAGCTCCTGCTGGATCTCCTGGGCCTTGGCGCTGAGCTTCTTGGAGAGGGGCAGGACCGCCACCTTGAAGGGGGCGATGGCGGGATGGAAGCGCATGACGGTGCGCACGTCGTTCTTGGCCGCGTCCACCACTTCCTCGTCGTAGGCTTCCACCAGCAGCGCCAGGGTCATCCGGTCCGCACCGAGAGACGGCTCGATGACGTAGGGCACGTAGTGCTCGTTCTTTTCCTGGTCGAAGTAGGTGAGGTCCTGGCCGGAGTGCTTTTGATGCTGAGACAAATCGTAGTCCGTCCGGTCGGCGACGCCCCAGAGCTCGCCCCAGCCGAAGGGGAAGAGGTACTCGAAGTCCGTGGTGGCCTTGGAGTAGAAGGCCAGCTCCTCGGGCTCGTGGTCCCGGAGGCGGAGGTTCTCCTCCTTCACGTTCAGGCCGATCAGCCAGTCGTGGCAGTAGGTCCGCCAGTACTGGAACCACTCCAGATCCGTGTCCGGCTTGCAGAAGAACTCCAGCTCCATCTGCTCAAACTCCCGGATGCGGAAGATGAAGTTGCCGGGGGTAATTTCGTTGCGGAAGCTCTTGCCCACCTGGCACACGCCGAAGGGGAGCTTGCGCCGGGTGGTCCGCTGGATGGCGGGGAAGTTCACGAAGATGCCCTGGGCGGTCTCGGGCCGGAGGTAGACCTCGTTGGCGGAATCCTCCGTGACGCCCTGGTGGGTTTTGAACATCAGGTTGAACTTGCGGATGTCGGTGAAGTCGTGCTTGCCGCAGCCGGGGCAGGGGACCTGCTTTTCCCGGATGAAGGCCACCAGGTCCTCCTGGGTCATGGCCTCCACGTTCACGTCCAGGTTGTTTTCCTGGACGTAGCCCTCCACCAGCTTGTCGGCCCGGTGCCGCATTTTGCAGGCCTTGCAGTCGATGAGGGGGTCGTTGAAGGTGGACACGTGGCCGGAGGCCACCCACACCTGGGGGTTCATGAGAATGGCGGCGTCCAGGCCCACGTTGTAGGGGTTCTCCTGGACGAACTTTTTCCACCAGGCCCGTTTTACGTTGTTCTTGAGCTCCACGCCTAAGGGGCCGTAGTCCCAGCTGTTGGCCAGGCCCCCGTAGATCTCGCTGCCGGGGAAGACGAAGCCCCGGCCCTTGCAGAGGGCGACGATTTTGTCCATGGTTTTCTGCCGGTTGTCCATAGTGCGATCTCTCCTTCAAAAAATAAAATGCCCCGAGCCTTCGTTGGCTCAGGGCGAACTTCCGTCCGCGGTCCCACCTGAATTCCCCCTGGCGGGGGCGCTCTGCCCGGTAACGGCGGGGAACCGGCGGGGCATTGCCTCCCCGCAGCGAAAGGGGCGCCAAGCGCTGCCCCTCCCGGAAGGGCTTGCACCGTCCGCCCTCTCTCTTCGCCGGGATGGGGGAGGCTTCTCCCCTTCATGCCTTTGACATGTGTGTCACTGTATCAT
>VSMY01000161.1 GCA_009773995.1 Oscillibacter sp.
GGCATCAGTAAGGACGTCGAAGGCGGCATCAAGCTGGCGGAGGAGCTGGCGGCCGAGCTGGGCGGCGTTGTCGGCGGAAGCCGTGCGACTATCGACTCTGGCTGGCTGTCTGCGGACCACCAGGTGGGCCAGACGGGCAAGACGGTGCACCCGAAGGTGTACGTGGCCCTAGGCATCTCCGGCGCGATTCAGCACAAGGCGGGCATGCAGGACTCCGAGTGCATCATCGCGGTGAACAAAAACGACACGGCCCCGATCTTCGAGATTGCGGATTACGGCATCTGCGGGGACCTGTTCAAGGTCACCCCGCTGCTGACCGAGGCCATCCGGGCCGCCAAGGCTGCGAAGTGATACTTTCTTGAAAGAAAGTATCCAAAGAACTTTAGCACGCTCTGGTGGTTTGGAGGTTATCCAAGCCGGAGCGACGGCAACGCAGAACATAAAAGCAGGGGGGCCAGCGGCCTCCCTGCTTTTAATAGAAAATCTCCGCCTTTTGTCCCCCCACAGGGGGTGGGGGTTGCTCAAGGGGGAGCCTGCTCCCCCTTGAAGGAGCCCGGAGGAAACGGAGCGCAACGGATGTCCGGCCAAAAGCCGGACGTAGTGGAGCGCAGTTTTTGACGGGCTGTCTGGCGTTTGCGCTGTACATACTGACCATAAACGCGCGTTGACCGCTTGGCTGGCCCCAAGCGGTCAACTTTGAAAAAAGTTACCTAGCGAGGGCCAACCGTCTTGCAGCGGTGTCCCTTCTGCTGTCATTATATCGTTCCGCTCCCCCGTTTTCAAGGCGGCGGGGCGCTTTTTTATGCCCGCTCCCCCTCCGCCGCCTCCGGCTCCGCCGAATGAAAATGCCTCCAAACCGCCTCTGCGGCGGGCCTGGGCACCACCGCCGCCAGGGCCTCCACCTCCGCCTCCCGGATGGCCTTGATGGTGCCGAACTTCTTCCGCAGCTCCTCCCGCCGTTTCGGCCCCACGCCGGGGATGCCGTCCAGGGCGGAGCGCAGGGCGCTTTTCCCGTGGCTCTCGTGGTGATAGGTAATGGCGAAGCGGTGGGTCTCCTCCTGAATCTGCCCGATGAGGGAGAACACCGCTTGGTTTCCAACAATGCCGATCTCCCGGCCCTCCGGGGTCACCAGGGCCCTTGTCCGGTGCCGGTCGTCCTTCACCATGCCGAAGATGGGAACACTGACCCCAAATTCCTCCGCTACGCCCAGGGCCGTCTGGGCGTGGGTGACGCCGCCGTCGATCAAGAACACGTCCGGCAGGGGGAGGAACTTCTCGTCTCCGTCCGCCGCCCTTTGGAGCCGCCGCCGGAGCACCTCCCGCATGGAGGCGTAGTCGTCGGGCTTTCCCGTGAGGTCCTTGATGCGAAAGCGGCGGTAGGCGCTTTTCAGGGGCCGCGTCCCGCTGTAGACCACCATGGAGGCCACGATGTCGCTGCCCCCGGTGTTGGAGATGTCGAAGGACTCCAGCCGCTTGGGCGGGGCCGGGAGGTCCAGCATTTTCGTCAGAAGCTCCAGGGTGTGGGCCACCCGCTCCTCGGCGGTGGTGGCCCGCTCCGCTTCCTCGGCGGCGTTCCGCTGGGCCATGGCGCGAAGCTCCGCCTTCTCCCCCCGCTGGGGGACGTGGACCCAGACCTTGTGTCCCGCCCGTTTCGTCAGGACCTCCGAGAGGCTTTCGCAGTACCCCTCCGCCGCGAAGGGCAGTAAAATCTCGTGAGGCAGGATGGCCCGGGGCAGGTAGTACTGAGCCGTCAGGGCGGAGAGCATTTCCTCCTCCGGCTCCTCCATGGGGGAGGAAAACAGCTCCGTCTCCCGGCCCGCCAGGTTCCCCTCCTCCATGTGCAGAACGGCGTAGCAGCATTTCCCCGCCCCCCGGTACAAGCCCCAGATGTCCGTGTCGGCGCAGAGCCCGGCGATGACCGTCTGTTTCTTGCTCAGGGCGCTGATGGCGTTGATCCGGTCCCGGAGGGCCGCCGCCTGCTCGAACCGCAGGGCCTCCGCCTCCGCTTCCATCTCCCCGGTCATCTCCCGAAGGAGCTCCCTGGCCTTCCCCTCCAGCATCTGGGTGGCCTGGCGGATGCGCCGGGCATACTCCTCCTCCGTCATCTCCGGGCGGCAAAAGCCGTCGCACCGGCCCATGTGGAAGTTCAGGCAGGGCCGCTCCGCCCCGACGTCCCGCGGAAATTTCCGATTGCAGGTGGGGAGCCGCAGAGCGGCGCACACCGCGTCCAGGGCCTGCCGGGTCTCAAACCGCCCGCCGAAGGGGCCGAAGTACTTGGCCCCGTCGTTGGCCCATTTGTGGACCATGGTAAACCGGGGATAGGGCCCCCGGGAGAGGCGGACGAAGGGATAGCCCTTGTCGTCCTTGAGCAAAATATTATAGCGGGGCATGTGCCGCTTGATGAGGGAGTTTTCCAGCACCAGGGCCTCGAACTCGCTGGAGACGAAAATGGTGTCGAACCGGTCGATCTGGGAGACCATCTGCCTTGTCTTGGCCGTGTGGGAGGCGCTGTCCTGGAAGTACTGGCTGACCCGGTTCTTGAGCTTTTTCGCCTTGCCCACGTAGATGACCTTCCCGGTCTTGTCCATCATCAGATAGACCCCCGGCAGCAGGGGCAGGTCATTGGCCTTCTCCTTCAGCTCGTCTCTGGTCATGCTCCACCTCCACGCAGATAAAAAAAGACCACCCCGCGCTGACGGGCAGCACGGGGACGGTTCGTTACTCTCCGAAGTTGTCTTTCACCAGGTCCACCAGCGCGGTGACCGCCTCTTTCTCATCGCTGCCGTCCGCGATCAGGGTGATGGGGGTGCCCTTCACGATGCCCAGGGACAGCACGCCTAACAGGCTCTTGGCATTCACGCGGCGATCCTCCTTCTCGACCCAGATGCCGCTCTTAAACTCGTTGGCTTTCTGGATAAAGAACGTGGCGGGGCGGGCGTGCAAACCAACTTCGTTGTTGACCGTGATTTCCTGCGTGTACATGTTGCAGCTCTCCTTTTTTGTGTCAAATCAGATCAATGGTTGACCACGAGTCTTTCCTTTACCATCATAACCGCTTTTCTGTCTCCCGTCAATGGAGAATTGCACAAACATTTCAAAAAATTTTTCTCGGGAGTAAAGTTCTTTTTGTTAGTTTACGCCAATTTTCCATAAAATTATACGTCATTTCGCCGAAAAATTGAGAGGGTTTGGGAGGAAACCGGAGGAAATACATTTGAAAATTTCCTCCGGGACCGTTCCCTGTTTATAGTATGTATTCGGACGGGACTCCATACCGGGGAGTTCCCCGGTTTCTAAAAAAGCCTCCTCCTCCGAAAAGTCCCACGGTTTGCCCGGCGCGAAGCGGAGACAATAGCGCTTGGGTATCGTGAACACGGGGCGGCGTCTCCGCTCCGTGGGCCGTCAAAGCGGCTCAAGGGCCACCGGCCCGTGAACATCTTTGACGGAGAGGCCGGGTCCCCGCCGCCCGGCGGGGGCCCGGGCCGGAAAGATCGAAGGAGGAGTATCCCATGAAAAATACTCTGATGTTCCTGCTGGCGTCCCTGCTGCTGGCAGTCTGCCTGACCGCCTGCGGCGGGGGCCAGACCACCGGCAATGTGGACGACTACGGCTCCACCGGCCAGGTTGGAAGCGGCTCCGTAAATGGGGGCGGCACAGTTGGAAGCGGAAGTGCCGCCGGAAACGGCTCCGTCAACGGCGGAAGCGCCGCCGGGAATGGCTCCGCGGGGAGCGGATCCGCCGGGAACGGCGTGATGGACGACGCCCGTGACGCCGTGGACGACGCCGGGCGCTCCGTCCGAAACGCTGTGGACGACGCCGGAGACGCCATCGACCGGGCGTTTTAAGCGTCCGCCGGACCGCCGGGAGAATTCCAGGTCCCTTCGGCGGCCCGGCAATCCATAAGGGACTTCCTTTTTTCCCCCGCCTCCTGTATACTATCCTCATATAGAATATGAGGAGGTTCCACCCTATGCCCCAGGAATTTTCCATGAAAACCGTCGCCCGCATCCGCAGCGACTTTGCCGGGAAGTTCGGTGTCCCCCGCCAGAGCGGCCTGGTGGAGTGCCTGGAGTCCCTGGTGGTCTTTGAGCCGGAGTACCGGGACCCCGCCGCCCTCCGGGGGCTGGAGGGCTTCTCCCACGTGTGGCTGGTGTGGGTGTTCGACCGGGCCGTCCGGGAGGGGTGGTCCCCCACCGTCCGCCCGCCCCGGCTGGGGGGAAACGCCCGGCTGGGGGTCTTCGCCACC
>VSMY01000162.1 GCA_009773995.1 Oscillibacter sp.
GCCCTGCTGTGGCAATGGCGCTGTAGAACCTGATGGGCCTTGCCTGCGACCCGGTGGCCGGGCTGGTGGAGGTGCCCTGCGTCAAGCGCAACGTCATCGGCGCCATGCACGCCGTCGCCGCCGCGGACATGGCCCTGGCGGGCATTGAGAGCCGCATCCCCGTGGACGAGGTGATCGACGCCATGGGCGAGGGGGGCCGCCGTCTGCCGGTGGAGAAGGACGACACGGATACCCTGGCGGCCCTCCGGGCGGGACTGGAACAGGCGTGCGATATTTTTTATATTTACGGAGGCACCGGCGGCAAGCGCCTGGACCACACCCTGGCGAACCTCCAATCCCTGCTGTTCCTCCGCCGGAGGGGAGCCAGGGGCTTTTTGTACGACGACGATTTTGTTTGGACCGTTATAGAGAATGAGGCGCTGACGGTTCCCAAAACCGTGGAGTGGGGCCTGTTCTCCGCCTTCTGCCTGGGGGACCGGGCGGAGGGCGTGGACGAGGAGGGCTTTCAATACCCGCTGAAAGACGCCGTTCTGACCCCGGAGTTCCCCCTGGGCGTCAGCAATCACATTCTGGAGCCTTCGGCCCGCATCAGCGTCCGAAAGGGGGCCCTGGCGGTGGGCTGGGAATTAGCATCGTTAGACTAAATATAGAATAACGAAATGACAAAAGTGTCCTTGATTATGGGTTGACCTTCATGTATAATAGACAATAACGGAAAGGTCGACCTTTCTGAATACAACAAGGCCGTGGGACCGAGAGCGGGCACGGAAGCAAGGAGTTTTTTATGGCGGCATTTACCGTAAACGGCAGACCTGTGACCGTGGAGAAAAACCGGAAGCTGATCCGCTTTCTGCGGGATGATTTGGGGCTGACCTCCGTAAAGGACGGATGCAGCGAGGGGGCCTGCGGCACCTGCACGGTGCTGATTGACGGCAAGCCCACCCGGGCGTGCATCCCCCAGACGGACAAGCTGGAGGGAAAGAGCGTCCTTACCGTAGAGGGCTTGACGGACTTTGAGAAGCGGGCCTATACATACGCCTTCGGCCAGGCCGGGGCGGTTCAGTGCGGCTTCTGCATCCCCGGCATGGTTATGTGCGCCAAGGCCCTTCTGGACGGAAATCAAAATCCCACACGGGAGGAAGCGGCCTTTGCCATTCGGAACAACATCTGCCGATGCACCGGCTATGTAAAAATCATTGACGCCATCCTCCTGGCGGCGGAGCTGCTCCGGGCCGGAGAGGTGCCGGAGATCCCCTCGGACTGGTCCCTGGGAGCACGGGTGCCCCGGGTGGACGTGGAGGAGAAGGTCACCGGGACGGGAATTTACCCCGACGACATTTACATGGACGGCATGCTTTACGCCTCCGCCGTCCGGTCCCAATACCCCAGGGCGAAGGTTCTGGCCATTCACACCGAGGAGGCCAAGGCCCTGCCCGGCGTAGTCGGCGTGTTCACCGCCGCCGACATCCCCGGCAGCAACAAGGTGGGCCATCTGAAAAAGGACTGGGACACCATGATTGCCGTGGGGGACATCACCCATTACTTGGGCGACGCCGTCTGCATCGTGGCCGCCGAGGATCAGGAAACCCTGGCCAAGGCCAAGGCCCTGGTGAAGGTGGACTATGAGGAGCTGCCCATGGTGCGCAATCCCGAAGAGGCCATGGCGGAGAACGCCCCCCTGGTCCACCGGGAGGGGAATCTGCTGGCCCACAAGCACATCCAGCGGGGAGACCCGGCGGCGGCCATCGCGAAAAGCAAGCACGTCCTTACGGAGAAGTTCTCCACCCCCTGGACGGAGCACGCCTTCCTGGAGCCGGAGTGCGCCGTGGCCTATCCCGACGGAGACGGGGTCATGGTTCTCTCCACGGACCAGGGGACCTACGACACCCAGCACGAGACCATGGGGATGCTGGGCCTCCCGCCGGAGAAGGTGAAGGTTCAGAACTGCCTGGTGGGCGGCGGCTTCGGCGGCAAGGAGGACGTGACGGTCCAGCACCACGCCGCGCTGGTGGCCTACCTGACGAAGCGCCCGGTGAAGGTGAAGCTCAGCCGGGCGGAGAGCCTGCTGATTCACCCGAAGCGGCACCCCATGGAGATGGAGTTCACCCTGGGCTGCGACGAGAACGGCGTCATCCAGGGCGTGAAGGCCAGCGTGGTGGCGGACACCGGGGCTTACGCCTCCCTGGGCGGGCCGGTGCTGGAGCGGGCCTGTACCCACGCCGCCGGGCCCTACAACTACCAGAACTTTGAGATCGACGGCTGGGCCTGGTACACCAACAATCCTCCCGCCGGGGCCTTCCGGGGCTTCGGCGTGACCCAGACCTGCTTCTGCATTGAGAGCCTCTTGAACCAGATGGCGGACGTGGTGGGCATCAGCCCCTGGGAGATCCGCTGGCGCAACGCCATCCGCCCCGGCCAGGAGCTGCCCAACGGCCAGATTGTGGACGCGTCCACCGGCCTGGCGGAGACCCTGGAGGCGGTGAAGCCCTACTACGAAAAGGCCAAGTACGCAGGGCTCGCCTGCGCCATGAAGAACGCCGGCGTGGGCGTGGGCATTCCGGACACGGGCCGGGTCCGGCTGACGGTGGAGGACGGGAAGGTCCACATCTTCGCCGGGGCCTCCTGCATCGGCCAGGGCCTGGGCACGGTGCTGACCCAGATGATCTGCGATCAGACGGGCCTCCGGCATGAGGATGTGGTGTATGAGCGGTCCAACACCTATTTTGCCCCGGATTCCGGCACCACCTCCGGCTCCCGGCAGACCCTGTTCACCGGCGAAGCCTGCCGCCGGGCCTGTGAGGGGCTGAAAGCGGCCCTGGAAGAGGGGGGTCTCGACTCCTTGAACGGCCGGGAGTTCCGGGGCGAGTATCTGGGTAAAACGGACCCTCTGGGAGCGGATGTACCCAACCCTGTCAGCCATATCGCCTATGGCTACGCCACCCAGGTGTGCGTTTTGGACGAGGACGGAAAAATCGAGCGGCTCATCGCCGCCCATGACGTAGGCAAGGCGGTAAACCCCCTCTCGGTGGAGGGGCAGATCGAGGGCGGCGTGGTCATGTCCATGGGCTATGCCCTGACGGAGCGCTACCCCCTGGCGGACTGCAAGCCAAATGTGAAATTCGGCACCCTGGGCCTGTTCCGGGCCAACCAGATTCCCGAGATTGTTCCCATCATCGTGGAGAAGCCGGGGCTGAACGTGGCCTGTGGGGCCATCGGCATCGGGGAGATTACCTCCATTCCCACCGCCCCCGCCATTGCCGACGCCTACTTCCGCTACGACGGAAAGCGCCGGACGGCCCTGCCCCTGGAAGGGACTCCCTACGCGAAAAAGTGATACAAAGAGCCGGGGCGGATAGCCGCCCCGGCTGAACCCCTAGAGATTCAATTGCTTCAGCGCCTCAGGCGTGTCCACGTCCGTCAGCTCCTGCTCCGCCGTCTCCAGCAGAATGAGGTCCTCCTCGTGCCGCCGGATCACGGTATTGCCCCCGTGGTCCTCCCGGAGGGCCAGCAGCTCCGGGAAGAACCGGGCGGGGAAGATACAGGGATTTCCCCGGACCCCGCCGTGGGCCAGGGCGGCGATTTTGTTCGGCTGAGAGCGCCACAGCTCCGCCAGGGCCCGGACGCTCTCCCGCCGCAGAAGCGGCTGGTCGCTGACCAGGAAGCAGGCGGCGTCACAGGTCCCCAGGGCTTCCAGCCCCAGACGGATGGTGTGGCTGATGCCCCAGTCCGGGTGTTCGTTCCGGACGGCGGAGAAGTGAAACCGCTCCGCCAGCTCCAGGACCTCCGGATACTGCGTTACCACCGCGACGGTTCCAAATTCCTCCTCCGGCACCGCCTCCAGCGCCCGGAGGATGAGGCTCCGGCCCCCCACTCCGGCGGCCAGCTTGTTCGCCCCAAACCGGCGGGCGTTTCCCGCCGCCATCACCACACAGCCCAAGGTCTGTACCATATCCTGCAACCCCCATATTTAGCAAGTGTTTATAAAAGTAGTATATCCTCTTTTCTCCCGTCCAGTCAAGGGTCCCGTTTCCTCGGGAGCGAAGTTGTAATAAAAAGGAGGGCACCCTATGAGCAAAAGCGTCGGCAAAAGCGTGATCCGGGTGGACGCCTATGAAAAAGCCACAGGCCGGGCCAAGTACATGGACGACCTCTGTGACCGCAGCGCCCTGATGGCGAAAATCTGCCATTCCACCATTGCCCACGGGTTTGTGAAGTCCGTGGACGCGTCGGCGGCGGAG
>VSMY01000163.1 GCA_009773995.1 Oscillibacter sp.
GCCCCGGAAGGACCCCTCCCTCATGGACGAGGACGAGGTGGTCCTGGGCCTTAGGCGGACGGCGGTGGACCACAACATCCGCCTCATGCACCGGCTGAGCCGGGAGCGGCTGTTCGTGGGCACCCTGGAGGCGGCCCGTGGCGAGAAGGATCCGGGGCGCATCCGGGCCTATGTGTCCGTCTTCCGGGAGTACTTCACCTACTGGACCGTGGAGCAGAAGGAGCAGACCCTGGAATTCCTCTACGAGCTCCTCCTCCAGCCCGACGGGGACATCCGCCGCCAGGCGGCGGGGCTGATGGGGCGGATCCTCTCCAAGTTTCTCTCCGGCTACCGCAAGGAGCTGCCCCAGGGCACGGCCCCCAGCCCCCAGGAGGACCGTCCCTTCGAGCTCTGGGCGGAGTACCTGGAAAAGCTCATCCACCCGGACCGCCGCCTGACTCCCCGGCAGATCAGCATGATCCGCTACCAGGCCAAGACGGCGGCGGACGCGCTGCTGGGCGGCTGCTCGGACCGGGACTTTCCCCGCTTCGCCGAGCTTCTCTTCCGCCACTACCAGGACCCCGCCGCTGAGGACCCGGAGGGGGCCTTCGCCCTGATGAACACGGCGCTGAACCTCCCCATGGAGCGGATCGGCGGCAGGGACGCGGCCCGGCTGGCAAGCTACGCCGCCTGGTGGCTGGAAACCGGCGAGGCCCCCCAGAAGGCCGCCGCCCTGCGCCTGGCCCGCCGCCTGCTCCCCGTGCTGGGGACGGACTCCCCCCAGCGGGAGGCCGTGGTCCGGGCCGTGGAGACGGCGGACTGCTCCTCCTCCACGCCTCTTTTGTACCTCCAGTCCCGGCTGGGGAGGCTCCTGGGCCTGGACGTGTCCGGCGCCCAGGCGCTGCTGGACCAGGGAGAGGCCGCCGGGGGCGTGTTCCTGGACAACCTGAAAACCGCCACGCCCTGGGTTTTAAAGGCCGTGGGCGTGGAGTACCTGCTGGACCAGGCCCGGCGGGGGGAGCCCGCCGCCGCCCTCCACATCGCCACCCATTTCTCCAATTTGATGAAGGTCAGCGAAAACGTGGTGGTCCGCCGCCTGGCAGGCGGTGCCCTGCTGGACGTGGCCCCCCTGCTGACGCCCCCCCGGCGCAACGAGGTGGCCGTGGAGCTGTGCGAGGCGTTGGAGACCGGCCAGTCGGAGATCTCCCAGTATATCCCCCCGTACCTGGGGCAGTTCCTCCTGTGGCTCACCCCCCGGGAGCTGGACGAGATTTTGGACGAGCTCCTCCGCTTCCTCTCCTCCTCCAGCGCCAGCGTGGCCGCCGGGGCCCTGGGCACCGTGGGGTCCCTGCTGGAGCACTACCGGGTCTACGGCAAGCGCTTCCACGAACCGGAGGAGGCCCTGGAACGCCGCCGAAAGCGCATGGCGGGACTGCTCCTCAAGGGCCTGGCCTCCTGCATGGAGCCCGTGCGGCAGGAGGCCCTGCGGGTTTTGGGCGAGGGGCTCTTTGCCTCGCCGTTTTTGAGCTACGCCGACAAGACCGGCCTTTTCACTCTGGTTGCCAAAAAGCTCCTCTTCCTCATCGGCGAGCAGCCGGGAGGGGAGCTGACCTTCTTCCACACCGCCGCCGCCCTGTCCCACATCTACCGCTTCGCCGTGAAGCACCGCATTGAGAGCGGGCCTTTCCGCTTCGAGTGGCGGGACAAGGCCGCCGCCTTCTTCCCCGGCACCTTCGACCCCTTCTCCCTCTCCCACAAGGGCATCGTCACCGCCATCCGGGATTTGGGGATGGAGGTCTACCTGGCCGTGGACGAGTTCTCCTGGTCCAAGAAGGCCCAGCCCTCCCTCATCCGGCGGCAGATCGTCAGCATGTCGGTTGCCGATGAGTTCGGGGTCTACCTCTTTCCCCACGACATCCCCGTGAACCTGGCCACCCCCGACGATCTCCGCCGCCTGCGGCAGGTCTTCGCGGGCCGGGAGCTCTATCTCGTGGTGGGGTCCGACGTGGTGGCGGGAGCCTCCTCCTACAAGGCCCCGCCCAGCGAGGGCTCCGTCCACTCCCTGAACCACATCGTCTTCCGCCGCTCCAGCGACGCGGAGGGACGGGAGATCGAGGCGGACCTCTCCTGCATTACCGGCCGGGTGGTCCAGCTCCAGCTCCCCACCCATTTGGAGGACATCAGCTCCACCCGCATCCGGGAGAACATCGACCTGGGCCGGGACGTGTCCAACCTGGTGGACCCCACGGTGCAGGACCTCATTTACCGGAACAGCCTCTATCTCCGGGAACCCCAGTACAAGCAGCTGGTCCGGGCCAGCCTCCTGGACTTCGACCGCGCCGCCTCCCCCTCTCCGGCGTTGTGGGCGGAGCTGGAGGAGTCTCTGGGCCCCCTGCCGCCTCCGGATCCGCGGGACAGCGTCTTCCTCCTCCGGGCGGCGGGCCCCCGGCCTCGGGCGCTGGGCTTTCTGACCACCCGGATCATCAACTCCGGGGAGCTGTACGGCGCCTTCGGCAGCGAGGAGCTGGCGAACTTCGTCCGCACTCGGACGGCGGGGCGCATTCAGCTTTTGACGGGGCTTTGGACCGTCCGGACCCCCGCGGGGAACTACGACGTGGGCCAGCTCCTGCTGACGGAGGTGCTGACCCGGGCGGCGGAGGACGACTGCGGCTACGCCGTCTGGTGGGGCCAATTGGATCCGGCGGGCCTGGAGATGCTCCGCCGCCAGGGCTTCGTTTCCGCGGACCTGGAAACGCCGGAGCCCCTGCTGCTGGTGGACATGCGGTCCCCGGCGGTGCTGGTGCAGAACATCCCCACGACGCTGAAGGAGCCCTTCGCCTCGGACCGGCAGGTCCTCTCGGCCATGGCTGCCGCCCATCTCCGCCTCCAGGAGGCGGTGTGCGGCCTCTACCCCGGCACGCTGGTGCTGTCCCTCAACGCCGAGGTCATCTACCACCGCCTGGTCCGCAGGCTGACGGAGGAAAACGGCGTCCCCGCCGAGCCCCAGACCCCCCGTGTGCTGGGTCCCAAGATGTGCGTGCCCTTCGGCAAGATCCTCCGGGGCAACGCCGTGCCCAACACCGTGACGAAAACCATCCACACCGACAAGGTCTTCGCCCCGGACCTCCACTCCTTCACCATCGCCCCCTTCCCTGGCTACGCCCCCCTGGAGAGCCAGATCCGGACCATCCGCTCCTTCCGCCGCCCCGTCATGCTGGTGGACGACCTGCTCCACACCGGCAACCGCCTGAACGTCCTGGACCCCCTCTTCCGGCGGGAGGAGCTGGACATCGACCGCTGCGTGGTGGGCCTCCTCTCCGGCCGGGGCCGGGACCTGATGGCCGCCCGGGGCCGGAAGGTGGACAGCGTGTACTTCGTCCCGGACCTTCGGGCCTGGTTCGTGGAGTCCACCATGTACCCCTTCATCGGCGGGGACGCCGTGGACAAGGGGGTTCCCTCCGTTCCGGGGCTGACCCCGGCGGTGAACCTGATCCTGCCCTACGCCTTCCCCCGGTTCTACCGTCAGTGCGGCCGGGAGGCGGTGTTCCGCTTCTCCCGGACCTGCATCGAAAACAGCCGGGAGATCCTGCTGGCCCTGGAACGGGCCTACCGGGAGCGCTTCTCCCGGAACCTGACGCTGTCCCGGCTCAGCGAGGCGGTCATCCTGCCCTTGAGCCCCGACAAGGGGGCCGCCCTGCGGTACGACCCCAGCCTCTCCGCCTCCGTGTGCCTGGAGAGCGACCTCAGGCAGCTGGACCGGATGCGGGAGCTGCTGAAATGACAGGAGATACTATGCGTATAACGGAACAATTTCTATACAAATCGGAGCATGATCCCGCCCTGGGTCCCGCCGCCTGGCGGGTGACGGACCCCCGGCAGCTTTCCGGGGCCCCGGACATCCGCCGCCTGGACCCCCGGCGGATGAAGGCCCCGCCCCCGGCCCTGACGGAGGAGCCGCGGGCCGCCCTGGAGGCGGGGCGGGAGGTTGGCCTTCATGGCGGCGGCGGCGTCCTCCTCGGAGATGGTCTTGTCGTGGGCCCGGAGGGCCTCCACCAGCTGGTTGCCGATGGTGTAGACGGGGTTCAGGCAGGTCATGGGGTTCTGGAAAATCATGGCCACCTTGCTGCCCCGGAAGGCGATCATTTCCTCCTTGGTCTTGTCCAGCATGTCCTCTCCCTCGAAGGTGATGGAG
>VSMY01000164.1 GCA_009773995.1 Oscillibacter sp.
CCACCACCCTCTACGCCATGATGTACCTGCTGAAAAGCGAGGAGGTAAACGTGTTATAGCTGGTGGAGCCGGTGGAGTACCACATCGAGGGCATCTGCCAGGTCCAGATCAACGACAAAACCGGCCTGACCTTTGCCAACGTCCTCCGCTCCGTCCTCCGCCAGGACCCGGACATCATCGCCGTGGGCGAGATCCGGGACGGCGAGACCGCCGAGATTGCCATGCGGGCGGCTATGACGGGCCATTTGGTCCTCTCTACCATCCACACCAACAACGCCGCCAGCTCCATCGACCGGCTGCTGGACATCGGCGTGGAGCCCTACCTCATCGCCGGGGCGGTGAAGGGCATCGTCTCCCAGCGGCTGCTCCGCAGGGTCTGCCCCCACTGCAAAAAGCCCTACGCCCCCTCCGAGGAGGAACGGGAGGCCCTGGGCCTTCCCCCCGGAGAGTACACCTTCTACCGGGGCGCGGGCTGCGGCGAGTGCTTCGGCACCGGCTACCGGGGCCGGATCGGCGCGTTCGAGATCCTGCCCTTCGATCCCGCCATCCGGCGGGCCGTCCACGCCCGGTCCCTCAAGGATTTGGAGGCGGCCATGGCGGGCGCGGACTTTCACCCCATTATGGAAAACTGCCGCGGGCTGGTCCTGGAGGGCGTGACCTCCAGCGACGAGGTCCACCGCGTTTTGGGTAGTACTTAAGGAGGGGAATATGACAGTTGCAGAATACGTAGAACGGGCCCGGAAGGACGGGGCCTCCGACATTCATCTGGTCCGGGGGCTGACCCCCCGCTACCGGGTGGACGGCGCCATCCGGGAGATGGAGGGCGCGTCCCTGACGGCGGACGACTGCCTGGAGATTGCCAGGGAGCTGGCCGGGTCCGAAATCCGCCATGGGGAGGCCGTGGGCGAGCTGGACCTGGCGCTGACCATCGCCGGGGTCCGCTGCCGGGTGAACCTCTTCCGCCAGCAGGAGGCCTGGTCCGCTGCCATCCGGCTTTTGAACGACCACATCCCGGACCTCTCGGAGCTGGGACTGCCCAAGGTGGTGTCGGAATTCCCCGCCTACAGCCAGGGGCTGGTGCTCATCACCGGGGAGACCGGGTCCGGCAAGTCCACCACCCTGGCGGCGGTGCTGAACCAGATCAACCGGAACGAGGCCAAACACATCCTCACCCTGGAGGACCCCATTGAGTACGTCTACACCCCGGAAAAGTGTGTCATCAACCAGCGGGAAATCGGCCGGGACACGGGGAGCTTCGCCACGGGCCTCCGGGCCGCCCTGCGGGAGGACCCGGACGTGATTCTCGTGGGCGAGATGCGGGATCTGGAGACCATCGAGACGGCGTTGACCGCCGCCGAGACGGGGCACCTGGTCTTCGGCACCGTTCACACCAACTCCGCCGCCGACTCCATCGACCGCATTGTGGACGTGTTCCCGGCGGAGCGGCAGCAGCAGATCCGCCTCCAGCTCTCCATGTCCCTGAAAGCCGTCCTCAGCCAGCAGCTCCTTCCCAAAGTGGGCGGCGGCCGGGTGCTGGCCTGTGAGGTGATGAAGACCGACGGGGCCATCCGCAACCTCATCCGGGAGGGCAAGACCCCCCAGATTGCCAACTCCATCCAGACCACCGGGGCCCTGGGGAATATCCTGATGGACAAGGCTCTGAACGCCCTCTACGCCGCCGGGACCATCAGCAAAGAGACCTTCGAGGGGGCCCTAAGAGATCAAAGCCAGGCAGGGGCGAAGCCCGCCGGAGCCCCCGGCAAGGTCCCGCCGCCGGCGGACGCCATGCGGGCGCCGGGCTTCAAGCGGCCCATGCTGTAAAGGGGGCGGGAGATGCCAACCTACAAATACGAGGGCGCCTACGTCAGCGGCGAGAAGGTCTCCGGCGTGGTGGAGGCCGTCAGCCGGACCGACGCGGTGAACCAGATTCGCCAAACCTGCGAAATCGTCCTCTCCATCAAGGAGGTCCCCAAGTCCGCCGTCCGGGACCCCCTGTCCAGGCTCCAGAAGATCAGCGCCAAGAGCCTGTCCCTCACCTGCCAGCAGTTCGCCATCATCCTGAAGGCGGGGCTGCCCCTGGTGCAGACGGTGGACTTGGTGGCCGAGCAATGCCCGGACAAGAACCTCTCCGCCCTCCTCCGGCAGGTGTCCGAGGACGTGTCCAACGGCTGGTCCCTGAGCTACAGCCTGGAACAGCGGGGGGCGAAGTCCCTGCCCGTCACCTTCCGGGAGACCGTCCGGGCCGGGGAGGAATCCGGCGACCTCCAGGCGGCCTTCCAGCGCATGGCGGACTACTTCGAGCGGATGAACAAGACCCACGAGAGCGTGGTCTCCGCCCTGACCTACCCCATGTTTGTCATCGTCGTGGCGGCGGTGGTGGTGACCATCATCATGCTCTACGCCGTGCCCACTTTTGTCGGCGTGTTCGAGGGGATGAGCATCGACCTCCCCTGGCCCACCCGGGTCCTCATCGGCATGAGCGATTTTTTCCAGAAGTACATTCTGGTGATCATTGCCCTGGCGGCGCTGGCGGTCTTCCTGGTCCGGCTCTACGGGACCACGGCCCAGGGCGGGCCCGCCCTGGCAAAGCTGCAATTGGGGATTCCCGTCATCGGCAGCGTGGTCCGCATGTCCAACGCCAGCCAGTTCGCCCACACCATGAGCATGCTGCTCACCGCCGGAATGCCCATTTTACAGGCCATTGAGGTCTCCGGCAAGACCATGAGCAACCAGTGCATGTCCCAGGAGGTGCTGGGCACCCTCCCCGGCGTGGAGGGCGGGCGGTCCTTCGGGGAGTGCCTGGGCTACGCCAAGGAAATTCCCCCCATGCTGACGCAGATGACCTCCGTGGGCGAGTCCACGGGCTCCCTGGAAGCCACGCTCCAGGTGCTGGCCGCGTATTACGACAACGAGACGGACCTGAAAACCAAGCGGGCCATCGCCCTGCTGGAGCCGTCCATTATCGTGGTGATGGCGGTGCTGGTGGTGCTGATTCTGTTCGCGGTTTACCTGCCCATGTTCAGCATGTACGGCAATATGTGAGGCCGGAAGAAAGAGAGGTGAGCTGGTGCGCCAGTCAAAATGGAAGAGGCAGAGCGGCTTTACCATGGTGGAGCTGCTGATCGTGGCGGCCATCATCGCCGTTTTAGTCGCGGTATCCATCCCCATGATGAACAGCGTCCTGGACCGGGCCCGTCACGCCACGGATACCGCCAACGAGCGGGCGGCCCTGGGCCTGGCGAAGACGCTGTACTCGGCAGAGAGCATTTTCACCGTTTCCGCCTCCGAAACCGGTACGAATGGGGCCTATCTCTATAAGGTCGACAACTCGGTGGGAAGCCTTGTCCCGTGGACCAACAGTATGGACAGAGGGACCGCCTACGGCCAATGCCGGACCCATGACCATGGGGACAAATATCTGTGGGTCCAGGTCGTGGACGACGGCTCCGTGAGGCTCGCCTGGGCGAAAACGCCGGGCGGCACCAGCGGGATCTCCTGGAACACGGGCCTTTGCGGCCACTCCCAATAACGGTATTCCGAGCCCCGCCAACCCGGAGCTCTGGGTATAGAAACTTTTATGAATTTGAAAGAGAGGTACTTTTTATGGAACAGTTGAAAGCCAAGCTGAAGAAGCAGGGCGGCTTTACCATGGTGGAGCTCCTCATCGTGGTGGCCATCATCGCCATCCTGGTGGCGGTGTCCATTCCCATGATGAACAATGCGCTGGAAAAGTCCCGGCACGCCGTGGACCAGGCCAATGTACGTAGCGCTGTGGGACTGGCGTTGACACAGTATACAGTAGGTGAAGAAGAAAAGGTCGAGATGTACTACTGCGTGGATGATGAAGGTCAGGGCTATTTAGGCACGGATGCAAATAAAGCTGTTAAAGCCGCATGTAAGTGCAATACGGAAGTGGAAAACAAAGAACTTGCTGTATCTGTTACTGAGGCTACGACAGGTGACGCCCCGGTGGAGGTTGAAACCTCTTTCAAATACGATAAGGATAGCGAAAAAACCGTTAAGGGCACAGATATTACCGTTTCTACTAGCCCTTGACCCCAACTCTCCCACTCCCCCTCCCCCCTCCGGGTGGGCGCCGGGCGGGGGAACGGACGCCCGCGGACGCGGGCGCCCTCCAGAGCCCCCGGCAAAGGCCGGGGGTTGTGGAG
>VSMY01000165.1 GCA_009773995.1 Oscillibacter sp.
GCATCTTCGGCCAGTCCGGCGGACCCACTTCCGTCATCAACGCCAGCGCCTACGGCGTCATCCGCACCGCGCTGGACAACCCGGCCATCACCGCCGTTTACGGCGCGGCCCACGGCATCAAGGGCGTGCTGAACGACCGGCTGTTCGACATGGGCCAGGAAGACCCCGCCGAGCTGGAACTGCTGAAATACACCCCGTCCTCCGCTCTGGGCTCCTGCCGCTATAAAATGAAGGACCCGGATGTGGACGACACCGATTACAAGCGCATCCTGGAGATCTTCAAAAAGTACGATGTCCGCTACTTCTTCTACAACGGCGGAAACGACTCCATGGACACCTGCAACAAAATCAGCAAATACATGCAAAAGGTGGGCTATGAGTGCCGGGTTATGGGCGTACCCAAGACCATCGACAACGACCTCTTCGGCACCGACCACTGCCCCGGCTTCGCCTCCGCCGCCAAATATATCGCCACCTCCTGCATGGAGGTCTATCAGGACGCCCGGGTCTATGACACCGGCATGGTCTGCGTCATCGAAATCATGGGCCGCCACGCGGGCTGGCTGGCCGGAGCCGCCGCCCTGGCCACCGCTTACGGCGCGGGCCCCGATCTGGTGTACCTCCCCGAAGTGGACTTCGACATGGATCAGTTCCTGGCCGACGTGGACCGCATTTACAAGGAAAAGGGCAACTGCATGGTGGCCGTCTCCGAGGGCATCCACTACGCCGACGGCTCCTTCGTCTCCGAGGCGAAGACCTCCGCCACCGACGGCTTCGGCCATGCCCAGCTGGGGGGCCTGGCCGCTATGCTGGCGGACGCCGTGAAGCAGAAGACCGGCGCCAAGGTCCGGGGCATCGAGCTGAGCCTCCTCCAGCGCTGCGGCGCGCACCTGGCCTCCGAGACCGACATCGAGGAGTCCTTTATGTCCGGCAAGGCCGCCGTGGAAAACGCTGTGGCGGGCATCACCGACAAGATGGTGGGCTTCGAGCGGAGCTATGAAAACGGCCAGTATGTCTGCAAGACGAAACTGCTGGGCCTGACCGATGTGGCCAACACGGAGAAAAAGGTCCCCCTGGAGTGGATCAACGCCGCTCACAACGGCGTGGAAAAGCCCTTCATCGACTACGTGCTGCCTCTGATTCAGGGTGAGCCCAAGCTGCCCAAGCAGGATTCCCTGCCCCGGTTTGCCAAACTGAAAAAGGTTCTGGCGAAATAACTCTCCGCCTGGCTGAAAGCGCCCCGCTCGCATGAGCGGGGCGCTGTTTGTTTATTTCTCAATACCGGACCAAGCCAGCCGCCATTGGCCGTCCTGACGGATCAGCCCCATGGTTAGATAATTGTAGCTCTCCCCTTCTTCCTGGTTCAGCCGGTGCTTGACGGAGACTGTGGCGGAGTCCGGGTCCTGATCATTGTCCGGGGCGTAATCCACGGAGGCGACACTGAGGTATTCCCAGACGTCCTCTCCATAGGCGTCCGGGTCGGCGCCCGCCGCCAGCAGGTCGGAGACGCCGGAGAGGTCATTGGACAGCAGCGCCGGGAACAAGCGATCCGCTGCCTCATAAAGAGAGCGCATCCAATCGGGGACAATCTCGTTTCGGGAAACCGCCCGGAAGCTGGAAACCATATCCCGGAAACGCATGCCCATGCCCTCCTCCGCCTCCAGGAAATAGCGGGCGGTGAGGACGAAGGTCCCTCCCTGTCCGTCGCCCACGAACCAGAGCTCCGCCTGCTCGGAGTTCCAGTCCGTGCCCGCACTGGCCCGGAGATAAAGACTGTCCGGCAGAGCAGCCGCAAGCTCCTCTGACTTTATGTCCGTATAACGCTCCGCAAGAGCCTTTTCCGCCGCCGTCTTAGCTTCGGTGCGTGAAGTTCCGGAAAGATGGAGAATATCCAAGCCGCATTCCGGGAAACCATCCGGCAAAGAATTGTTATTTCTAACGCTGTAAAGCCCGTCTTCTTCACGGATAGAAAACAGCTCCTTGTTGACGTAAATGAGAAAATCCACTGTCTCATCCTGAGACTGCGGGGCATAGTTTAGCAGCCGCAAGTCTCCAATTTCACTGCCCTGCTCCGGCAGGACAAGCCGAGCGCCGTTGGGATCGGGCTTCCGGCTCTCAACGGGCGGAAGCGGGTCCCGGAGCTCCGGGGTCACACCGGAAACGGTGGGCGGTACTGTCCGCTGTTGGAAGACATAGCCCGCCGTCAGCACCAGCGCCAGGCAGGCCGCGGCGGCCAGGCAGTATCCCGGCCAGCGGCTCCGCCGCTTCCGCTCCGCGCGGGCCACCAGCTCCGGGTCCGCCCCGCCGATGGCGAGAAACAGCCGCTCCTGATTCTTCATAGCAAGCCCTCCTTTTCCAGATAACGCCGCAGCTTTTCCCGGCTGCGAAACAGGCTGGTCCGCACGGTGGCCTCCCGCATCCCATAGCGCCCGGCGATGTCCGCCATGGACTCCGAAAACCAGTAGCGCCGCAGGAACACCCCGCACTCCCGCTCCGGCAGGGCGCGGAGAAAGCGGTTTACCACCGCCTCCAGCTCCGCCGCCTCCACAGCCTGGAGAGGTCCCTCCGGCGAAACGCATTCCGCCAGCTCGTCCAGGACCAGGGGCAGTTCTCCCCCGCCCCGCTTCTCCGTGCGGCTGGTCCGCCAGCGGTCAAAGGCAAGGTTCCTTGTGATCTTCCCCAAATACTGGGCCAGCCGGTCCGGCCGATCCTTCGGCATGGCGTTCCAAGCCTTAAGCCAGGTGTCGTTAACGCACTCCTCTGTATCCCGGCGGTCCGGCAGAATGTTTCTGGCAATGCTCCGGCAGTAGGCGCCATATTTTTCTCCGGTCTGTTGGACGGCCTCCGGATTTCGGGACCAGTACAGGTCTATAATAGCACGGTCTTCCATATTCTCTCCCCTCTCCGCTTGCTAAAAGGGCCCTCACTAATATAGACGGAAAAATCGGGTGGGCGTTCCCGGCAATTTATTTTTTGAAAAACCGCCCGCCAACAGGCGGACGGTTTCAGCCTCCGGACAGGGGCGCGGATAATCATATGCCAAAGAAACCATCCGCCGCGCTGTCAGTGGTTTTTCTGGTAAATGGTCCACAGCCCGTCCATCAAGAGGAACTTATCGTAGACAATCTGGTTTCGGCAGTAGCGCACAATTACCGGGGCGTTTCCCCCGGTGGCGACAACGCTGACTTCCCGGCCCGGGAACTCCTCCCGGATGCGGTCGATGATGCCGTCCAGCATTCCGGCGGTTCCGTAGACAATGCCGGAGCGCATACAGTCCTCCGTATTTTTCCCGATGAGGGACTTCGGGTGCTGAAGGGAGATGTCCGGCAGCTGGGCCGCCCGGCGGCTGAGGGCCTCCAGGGAGACGTTGACCCCCGGCAGGAGAAGGCCGCCCTCATAGGTCCGGCCCTCGGAGATGACCCCGATGGTCGTGGCCGTCCCCATGTCGATGGTGATGATGGGCGGCGTGAACTTTTCCAGCGCCGCCACGGCGTCCGCCACGATGTCCGCCCCCACCTGAGTTTGGACGGTCAGGCGGATATTCAAGCCGGTCTTCACTCCAGGCCCGACAACCATAGGCGGCTTGCCCAGAAGGCGGGTGAGGGCCTTTTCCATCATGAAATTCAGCGGCGGAACTACGCTGCACAGGATAGCCCCGGTGACGTCCCTGTAATTGAAATGATACAGCGTAAAGAGGTTCATCAGGTCGATGCTGATCTGGTCTGCAGTCTTCCGGCTGTCCGTGTCCAGAGAGGCCAAGAAGCGGAGAGTTTTATCCTTGTCGAAGAGTCCAACCGAAGTGGTGGAATTGCCTACGTCTATGGCAAGCAGCATGGAGGTTGCTCCTTTCATTCCGGTTTTGTTACATATTTATATAGTAGCATGAGTTTTGCCGCCTTGCAAGAGCGGACAAAAAAAGAGCTTGCCATCATACAATTGTTCTGGTACAATAAAAGCATACAAACGTGAAGAAGGTGCCGCACATGACGTATCTGACCAAGCTGAATTCCCCCCTGGGCCCTCTGTCTCTGGCCTCCGACGGAGAGGCTGTCACCGGCCTTTGGCTGGAGGGGCAGAAATATTTTGCCGCCGGACTGGAGGCGGAGACCGAAAACCAGCCGGCTCTGCCGGCCTTCCGCCAGG
>VSMY01000166.1 GCA_009773995.1 Oscillibacter sp.
ATACGGCGCCAACCGATATCTACACCCTAGAGTTGTTCGGATGCGTCATATGTTTATAATAGACAGGGGCTACCCGGAGTATTGTCGGGTGAAGCGTAAGCCGGCGATGTTTCCCGCTGCGCCGGCTTCTATGACCAAGAGGATCCTGCCCTTGCCGGAGGCTTACGCCAGCCAGCTGAAGAACCCGCGGGATTCCTCTCCGCCCTCCAGCAGGACGCCGGCGGCCTCCAGCATCTGGGCCGCGTCGGCCCGGGTTACCGCCTGTTCCATGGACTGGCTTCCGAAGCTCCCGGCGGAGAGGACGCTGACGGCCTCCATGTTCCCCACGGCCTGGGCCGCCCAGGAGGGAGCCGCGCCCCGGTCCGCGTACCACACGTCCAGATCCACGTCTCCCAGATCCAGCACCCGGTCCAGGATGGTGGCGGCCTCATTGAAGGTCACGGTCTCGTCCCCCCGGAAGGCCACGCCCTCGGCGGTGGCGCTGCCCCGGATGATGCCGTCCGCCGCTCCGGCGGCGGCGTAGGCCTTGGCCCAGGTGGGGATGACGGGGTCGTCACAGAAGCCCGTCATGGTGACGCCGGTGACCTCCCGGCCCGCCGTCTCCAGGGCCATGGCGAGAAATTCGCTGCGGCTCACCGGCTGGTCCGGCTGAAAGTAGTAGGAATCCCCAATCTTCCCGCCGGTGAAGATGCCCTTCTCCGCCAGGGTTTGGGCGGCTCGGGCGGCGGGGCTGTCCTTGGTGTCGGCGTAATCCACGCCGGAGCGGGTTTTGTCGATGGACACCGTGACCTTGGCGGGGGCCGAGACGTGTCCCTGGCTGTCCGTGGCCGTGTAGGTGAAGCGGTCGGAGCCGGTGACGCCCTCATCCGGGGTGTAGGTGAAGCCGTCTCCCTCAATGACGACCACGCCCTTCCGGGGCTCGTCCGCCAGAGCGAAGGTCATCTCGTCCCCCTCCGGGTCCGAGGCCAGGAACTGGCCCTGGCCGGGAATGTCCCGGTAGGTGCGGATTTCCAGGTCCCAGACCTGGGGCGCGCCCTCCGGGGGAGCCTCTTCGGCCTTCTTGCCGAACAGCGCCGAGGCGCTGCCGGTCAGCAGTACCGCCGTCAGCGCCAGCAGGGCGGCGGCTCGTGTCAGTTGATGCTTCATAGGAAAATCATCCTCCTGTATGAATTGGTACGGGAGTAGTGTTTTCCCATTCCTTGAAATTATGCGAAAAACCGCCGCCCCGGAATTCCGGGGCGGCGAACCGTCAGTATCTCAGCATGAAATAGATCACATAGACCCAGCTCAGAAGCCCGTGGAAAATGGCCCAGCCCACGGACTGCCAAGTGGTATAGCTGATGACCATGGCCAAAGCGCTTCCGAAAGTAACGCCGGTTTTGACGGTTTTCTTCACAACCGTCTGCTGGTTTTCGTTCATAAAGATTTCTCCTTTCTCACCGCAGCGGCGACCGCGCCACCCGCCGCATCTCCGGCGAGCGCTTCTTGATGCCCGAGACCACCCCCATGGCCATGTACAGCGTCAGGACGGAAGAGCCGCCATAGCTGAAAAAGGGCAGGGTGATGCCGATGGTGGGCATGACGAAGAGGCACATTCCGATGTTGATGACCGTCTGGAAAATCAAAATGGAGGCCATGCCCACGCAGACATAGCGGTAGAAGGGGGTCCGGGCCTTCCGGGCCACCAGCAGGATGCGCAGGATGATGGCCAGCAGCAGCAGCATAATGGCGAGGCAGCCAAAGAGGCCTAGCTCCTCCCCCGCCACGGAGAAAATCAGGTCCGTCTGCTTGGCGGGAAGGGAGGTGCTGCCGCTCTGGGTCTGGCTGCCGTTCAGATAACCTTGGCCCCAAAGCCCGCCGGAGCCAATGGCAAGCAGACTCCGGGTTTGCTGCCAGCCCGTCACCTGGGGCTCAAAGCTGTGGTCAAAAAGAACGATAAAGCGCTTCAGCATATACGTCATGTTTTTCGGCACCAGGTCCAGCAGCAGCACGGCGGCGACGGCGCCGCCGATTCCGGCAAACAGCAGAAAAAACCACCGCAGGGCAAACCCCGCCACAAAGGCCATGCAGAGGAAGATAAAGATAAATACAAGACCGTTGCCCATGTCGTGGGAGACCACGAAGTACAGCCCGCAGAGGCCGAAGGCGTGGGCGGCCACGAAGAAGGCGGAGGAGAAGGATTTCAGGTCCTCCTTTTCCTCCCACAGCCACTCGATCTGCTTGGCCAGCAGCAGGACGAAGGAGATCTTCACCACCTCGGCGGGGCCGATCTGAAAGGGGATCAGGGGGAATTTCAGCCAGGCCCGGTTGCCGGTGTTGCCCGCCACGCCGAAGGGGGTCCGCAGCAGGAGGATAAAACCCACGTTGAACGCCAGAATCCATTTCCACTTTCGGGTGATGGATTCCAAATCCAGCATGGAGAAGAAAATATACACGCAGACGCCCAGGCCCAGAGCCGCGCACTGGGTAATCATCCGCCGCAGGCCCGTGGCGGGGTCCATGTACCGGGTGGCGCTGAACACCAGCACGATGCCGTACAGCGTGGCGGTGACGCACAGGCCCAGCAGCACCAGGTCGGCCTGCTGGATGAAGTCGGTGAGGGTGTCCTTCAGTCGGTTCAGCATGATACGCTCCTTGAAATCCGGGGTGATACGACAATAAGGTATTCTACCACAAATGAAAAAACCTGTAAACGCCGGAAAATTTCTTTTTACACTTTATTTAATTTGTGGTATACTGAATCGACCTTACAAGAAAGGAGGCCCGCCTGTGGACTACGTTTCCCACAGCGAGGCGGAGACCGAGGACCTGGGCCGCCGCCTGGCCGCCGCCCTGAGCCCCGGCGCCGTGGTGGCCTATCGGGGGGATCTGGGGATGGGCAAGACCGCCTTTACCCGGGGCCTTGCCCAGGGCCTTGGGTACGAAGGCCGGGTGACCAGCCCTACCTTCACCATCGTCAACGAGTACGAGGGCGGGGGCCCGCCCCTGTTCCACTTCGACATGTACCGCCTGGAAAGCGCGGAAGACCTCTTTGACATCGGCTGGGAGGACTACCTGGACCGGGGAGGCGTGTGCGCCGTGGAGTGGAGCGAACGGGTGGCGGAGGCCCTGCCGGAGGGCGCCGTCACCGTCGCCATCGCCCGCTGCCCGGAAAATGAGAACTGGCGGGTCATCACCGTGGAAGGAGTGGGGCCGGTATGAGGATTCTAGCGCTGGAAACCGCCGCCAAGGCCGTCTCCGCCGCCATGACCGAGGACGGGAAGGTCCTGGCCTGCGCTTACCAGGACACGGGGCTGACCCACAGCCGGACCCTGATGCCCTTGGTGGAGCTTCTTTTGAAAAATACTGGTCTGACGCCGGCGGACCTGGACGCCGTTGCCGTCTCGGCGGGGCCGGGGTCCTTCACCGGGGTCCGCATCGGGGTCTCCGCCGCCAAGGGGCTGGCCTGGGCGGCGGACAAGCCCTGCGTCCAGGTTTCCACCCTGGCGGCCCTGGCCCGGAATGCGGCGTTTCTGGACGGGCTCGTCGTCTGCGCCATGGACGCCCGGCGGCAGCAGGTCTACAATGCCCTCTTTGAGGCGAAGGACGGGATTCTTACCCGCCTGACGGAGGACCGGGCCATCGCCCTTCCCGACCTGGCGGAGGAGCTGCGAAGCGACCCCGGGCCCAAGACCGTCCTGGGGGACGGGGGGCGGATGACCTACGACTTTTTAAGGCTGGCGGGAGTGTCCTGCCGCCTGGCCCCGGCCCATCTGGTGAAGGAAAACGCCGTGTCCGTCGCCCTGGAGGCGGAGGAACTGGCGAAAAACGGCGGCTTAATTTCCGCCCAGGAGCTGGCCCCGGTCTATCTCCGCCCTCCCCAAGCGGAACGGCTGCGGATGGAGAAGCGGTCCCCCTGACCGTTCATTGTCCATTTTCAATTATCAATTATCCATTTAATAGAGTAGGAAGGAGCGTTTTTATGAACGGAAAAGTACACGTCATGGACCACCCGCTGGTTGCCCACAAGCTGACCATCCTCCGGGACAAGAACACCAGCGTCAAGGACTTCCGGGAGCTGGTTTCCGAAATCGGCATGCTGATTAACTACGAGGCCACCCGGAACCTGCACCTGACCACCTGCGAGGTGGAGAAC
>VSMY01000167.1 GCA_009773995.1 Oscillibacter sp.
AGAAGATATAGCCGACGACCAGCACGGCGACGCTGATGATGAGAAGTACTAATCCGTTCATGAAAACACTCTCCCTCTTTCATGAGTCTCATTTGCGGGGGAAATCCCCCAGGTTCATTTGGAGGCGAAATTGGCCTCCAGGGTCTTGCGGGCCCCTCTCCCGGCTGGATTGGAGAGGAAGGTCCGCGTGGAACATTCCATTGCTGCTATATGAAACTCCATCCAGCCATGGAGCGACAGCCGGTAGTTTTTGTGGAAGCGGGTCTTTTTCAAAACCTTCTTCGCCTCCGGGTCGATGGTCTCCGCCAGGACCACCAGGGTCACGAAGGAGCTCATATGCTCCTTGTGGGGGTGAATGGCGGCCAGGCCCGCCTTTAAGGTCCGCTCCGTCAGGGCCCGGGCCCCGTCGGCGTCCAGGCGGTCCGCCACATGGAAATAGGTGTAGTCGTGCTGCTCCGTGGCGTAGAACTGCTTATCCCGCCGGACCAGGTAGTGCTCATCCCGGAGGAAGTAATGGGCCATGGCGGGGAAGGAACCGCCCTCCTCCGTCTCCACGTCCCGCGTCAGGTCGTAGTTGTGGGAATAGGCGTTCAGCAGCTTTTCAAAGCACTCCTGGGGGGTTCTCTCCATAGCGTCCTCCGCTTCGTCCGTTCATGGAGCCCCCGAAAGAACCCCAGCTTGCGAACGCATTATACACCTTCCCCAACGATTTGTTAAGAGGGTTTGAACAAATTTGTGTACAATTTGTGAATGGGGTCGGGGGAATTGTGGGTTTTGCCAAGCGGAACTGGAAAAAGCCGGAACCGCAAGCGGCAAAAGCGACAAAGTTTTCTTGTTTTCTTTGTCGGTTTCGACGGAAGCTTTGGCGAACTTGTCCCAGGGGGCGGCCCTCAGTCCTGGAGGGTGTTGATGAGGTGCTTCATGTGGATGCTCATGGCGCAGCGGGCTCCCTCCTCGTCCCGCTTGAGGAGGAAGGCCAGGATGGTCCGGTTGTCCCCCAGGGCGATGTCCTGCATCTGCTGGCGGCTGGGGGAGATCTGCAGAATCTCATCCACGGCGCTGTTGATGATGGGGTACAGGCGGCGCATATACTCGTTGTGGGAGGCCTTGATGATGGCCCAGTGGAACTCCTGGTCCGCCAGGGGCCAGTTGCCCCCCTCGGCGGCGATGCGCTCCACCCGCTCCGCCTTCTTCCGGATCTGCTCCAGCTCCTCGTCCCCGGCCCGCCGGCAGGCCAGGGCCACGGTGGCGGGCTCGAAAATCAGACGCATCTCAAAGAGGTCCTTGGCCCGGACCCGGGACCGGACCCCCGCCAGGGCCGTCAGGTCCATCCCCGGAGCGGGGAGGCTCTCCGCCACGAAGGTGCCCTTGCCCCGCCGGATGTCCAGCACCCCCTGGGCCACCAAAAAGGAGATGGCCTCCCGCAGGGTGGTGCGGCTGACCCCCATGGCCCCGCTGAGTTCGTTTTCATTGGGCAGCTTGCTGCCGGGGGGATAGCGGCGCTCCTCCACAATCCACTCGTAAAGCCGGTCCGCCGTCTGCTCGGACAGCTTGGCGCGTTTGCCTTCCATCATATTCCTCCATCCTCCGGCGGGCCCGCCGGGCGTGTGTTGTCTCCATCAGAAATTTACTGTACATGTACTATACCGCCTTTTGCCGGAAAAAACAAGAAGGCTCTTGACAGCCCATGTAATTTAGTATAAAATGACATCATACAACGTGCTAAAATACCAGACAACTTGTGCACGATTTTCTGGAAGGAGGGGTCCCCTTGACCGTCCTGGAGCGCTTCCCCCACCGCCTGACCCTGGTCACCGGGCACTACGGCACGGGAAAGACCGAATTTTCCGTGAATCTGGCCCTGGCCCTGGCGGAGGCGGGGGAGCGGGCGGCCCTGGCGGACCTGGACATTGTAAACCCCTATTTCCGCAGCCGGGAGCGCCGGGAACTGCTGGAGGCGGCGGGGGTCCGCCTCGTCGCCACGCCCCAGGTCCTGGCGGACGCGGACGTGCCCGCCCTGCCGGCGGAGCTGCACGCCGTGCTGGAGGACCGGACGGTCCGGGGGGTGCTGGACGTCGGCGGCGACCCCTCCGGGGCCCGGGTGCTGGCCCGCTTCCGGCCCAGGATCGTGAAGGAGGACTACCAGCTCCTGTATGTTGTCAACGCCGCCCGCCCCGAGGTCCGCACGGCGGAGCGGTCCGCGGAGGTCCTCCGGGCCATCGAGGCCGTGACGGGCCTTCGGTGCACGGGCCTTGTGAACAACACCCACCTCTGCGGCGAGACCGGGCCGGAGGACGTCCGGGAGGGGGCGGCCCTGGCGGAAGAGGTCTCCCGCCTGACGGGGGTTCCCGTGGCCTGCCACGCGGCGGAGGCCCGCTTCCGGGAAGCGCTGAGGGACCTGGACCCCTTCCCCATGGAGATTCGGATGAAGAAGCCCTGGGAATAAAATCAGCAATTTCAGATTCAGATATAGAGGAAAGGAGATTTTGCGCCATGGCAATCCACCTCACCTTCCGCCAGGACCGCTGTAAGGGCTGCGGGCTCTGCGTCACCGCCTGTCCCAAGCACATCCTGGCCCTGGAGGGCGGCACCAACGTGAAGGGCTACCACCCGGCGTCCTGCACGGACGAGGCCGCCTGCATCGGCTGCGCGAGCTGTGCGAAGATGTGCCCCGATTCCATCATCACCATCGAAAAAGACTGAAAGGAGCCGGTCCCATGAAACGAGAAATCTGGAAGGGCAGCGAGGCCATCGCTGAGGCCGCCATCCGGGCGGGCTGCCGCTGCTTCTTCGGCTATCCCATCACCCCCCAGAACGAGATCCCCGAGTACATGTCCCTCCACATGCCCCAGTCGGGGGGCGTGTTCGTCCAGGCGGAGTCGGAGCTGGCCGCCATTAACATGGTCTACGGTGCGGCGGCCTCCGGCGTGCGGGCCATGACCTCCTCCTCTTCCCCCGGCGTCAGCCTCAAGCAGGAGGGCATCAGCTACCTGGCCGCCTGCCAGCTGCCCGCCGTGGTGGTGAACGTCATGCGGGGCGGCCCGGGCCTGGGGTCCATCCAGCCCGCCCAGGGGGACTACTTCCAGGCCACCCGGGGCGGCGGCAACGGGGACTACCGCACCGTGGTCCTGGCCCCTGCCAACATCCAGGAGGCGGTGGACCTGACCCAGGAGGCCTTCGACATCGCCGACCAGTACCGGAATCCCGTGGTGCTGCTGGCCGACGGCCTCATCGGCCAGATGATGGAACCCATCGTCTGGAAGGAGCGCACCCCCAGGGAGCTCCCGGAGAAGACCTGGGCCGCCAATGGCCGGAGAGACCGGGACCACAACAACTTCATCACCTCCCTGCTTATCGACGCCCCCTCCTGCGAGGCCCACAACCTGGAGCTTCACAAGAAAGTCCTGGAGATGGAGAAGAACGAGTGCCGCTGGGAGGAGATCCTGCTGGAGGACGCCGAGCTGGTTTTGGTTGCCTACGGCACCCCGTCCCGGGTGGCCGAGACGGCGGCGGAGAACCTGCGCAGGCAGGGGATCAAGGCCGGCGTGTTCCGCCCCATCACCCTGTGGCCCTATCCCTATGGGCGGCTGAAGGAAATCGCTGGGCTGGACCGGGTGAAGGTCTTCCTCACCGTGGAGATGAGCCTGGGCCAGATGCTGGACGACGTGAACCTGGCCGTTGGAGAGCGGAAGCCCGTGAAGTTCTACGGCCGCTGCGGCGGCAAGATTCCCGGCGTGTCCGAGGTGGAGCGGGCGGCCCTGGAGGCCTGGAAGGAGGTCAAGTGACATGACGACGATTTACCGGAAGACCAAGGGCCTCCAGGACACGGAGCTGCACTACTGCCCCGGCTGCGCCCACGGCATCGTACATAAGCTCATCGGCGAGGTCCTGGAGGAGATGGACGCCCTGGGGACCGCCATCGGCGTCTGCCCCGTGGGCTGCGCCGTCTTCGCCGGAAATTATTTCTCCTTCGACACCATCGAGGCGGCCCACGGCCGGGCCCCGGCGGTGGCCACGGCGGTGAAGCGGACCCATCCCACCCAGCCCCTCTTCACCTACCAGGGAGACGGGGCCCGGGCCGCCATAGGCGCGGCGGCGCTTGTCCCCGCCGCCCTGCGGGGGGG
>VSMY01000168.1 GCA_009773995.1 Oscillibacter sp.
CGCCCGCCCATCCCCCAATGGGCAGAAGGGCTTCCAAAAACCGGCACCCCTGGGGTGTGCTTAGTGCAAAAGAAAGGGGTACGACACTATGTTAAAGCGCGTATTGGTTACCGACGGTATGGACGCCTCCGCCGTGGCGAAGCTCCGGGAGGACGGCTATGAGGTGGCGGAGCAGTTCTATGAGCCCGACGCCCTGGGCCCCGCCCTGCGGGACTTCGACGCCGTCATCATCCGCTCCGCCACGAAGATCAAGGAGCCCCAGATCGACGCCGCTCGGGGCGGACGCTTGAGGCTCATCGTCCGGGCCGGGGTGGGCATGGACAACATCGCCATCCCCTACGCCGAGGCGGCGGGAATCGCCGTGCGGAACACTCCCCGGGCCTCCTCCAACGCCGTGGCGGAGCTGGCCCTGGCCCTCCTCTTCTCCTGCGCCCGGAATATCTCCATCGCCGGGCACACCATGCGGGAGAACAAGTGGGAGAAGAAAGCCTACTCCAAGGGATTCGAGCTCTCCGGGAAAACCGCCGGAATCATCGGCTACGGCCGCATCGGCCGGATGGTGGGCGATAAGTGCCAGGCCCTGGGCATGCAGGTCCTCTCCGCCGTCCACCGCAACAAGCCCGAGGGCTGCGAGTGCGAGACCATGAAATTTGTCTCCATGGACGACTTGCTGGCGGGAAGCGACGTGCTGATCCTCTGCGCCCCCGGCGGGGACCGGGCCCTGGTGGACCGGGAGTCCCTGGCGAAGATGAAGGACGGCGTGGTCATCGTCAACGTCTCCCGTGGGAGCAACGTGGACGAGGCCGCCCTGCTGGAGGCCCTGGAGTCCGGCAAGGTCCGGGCGGCGGGCCTGGACGTGTGGATGAGCGAGAAGGACCCCAACTGGGCCCTGGCGCAGCATCCGGCGGTCTCCTGCACGCCCCACATCGGCGCGGGGACGAAGGAGGCGCAAAAGCGCATCGGCCTGGAGCTGGTGGACATCGTGGAGGGCTTCGCCCCGTGAGGGCGGAGCCGGGGGCACAGGAGTGACAAAAGCATGAGATCGATTCACGACGTATACAAGGTGGGCCGGGGACCCTCCAGCTCCCACACCATGGGCCCCGCGCGGGCCGCCGCCCTCTTTCGGGAAGAGACGCCGGAGGCGGACGGCTACCGGGCGGTGCTGTACGGGTCCCTCTCCAAGACGGGGAAGGGCCACGGCACGGACCGGATTCTGACGGAGGTCTTCGCCCCCCTCCCCGCCGAGATTGTCTTCTCCGGCGAGACGGTGGAAACCCACCCCAACACCCTGGACCTGACCGCCTTCCGGGACGGGAAGGAGCTGCGGACCCAGCGGGTGTACAGCGTGGGCGGCGGGGACCTGGAATGGGAGGGCCGCCCCGGGCCGGGACAGGAGCAGGAGACCTATTTTGAAAACTCCTTCGCGGAGATCAAGGAGTTCTGCGAGTTCCGCTACATCAGCCTCACGGACTACGTGGAGCTGAACGAGGGCGCGGGCGTCTGGGACGACCTTCTGGAAATCTGGTCCGTCATGCAAAGCTCCATTCAGGAGGGGCTGGCCGCCTCCGGCGAGCTGCCCGGAGGGCTCCACATCCAGCGGAAGGCCAAGTCCATCCACGATCACATTCTGGTGAACAAGCACCCGGAGATCGTCGAGTGCCAGCGGGTCTGCTCCTACGCCTACGCCGTGTCGGAGCAGAACGCCGGCAACGGCCGCATCGTCACCGCGCCCACCTGCGGCTCCTGCGGCGTGCTGCCGGCGGTGCTGTATTACTTCCAGGACAAACGGGGCCTCAGCGACCTGGACGTGGCCCACGCTCTGGGGGTGGCGGGCCTCTTCGGCGCCCTGGCGAAGCACAACGCCTCCGTCTCCGGGGCGGAGTGCGGCTGCCAGGCGGAGATCGGCGTGGCCTGCGCCATGGCCGCCGCCGCCCTGGGCCAGCTCTTCGGGTACTCCATCAAGCGCATCGAGTACGCCGCCGAGGTGGCCCTGGAGCACCACCTGGGGCTCACCTGCGACCCCATCTGCGGCCTGGTCCAGATCCCCTGCATCGAGCGCAACGCCGTGGCGGCCATGCGGGCCATCAACTCCGCGAACCTGGCTTACTTCCTGTCGGAGACCCGGCGCATCAGCTACGACATGGTGGTCAAGACCATGTACGAAACCGGCATCCACCTGAACCGGAGCTACCGGGAGACCTCCGAAGGGGGGCTTGCCCGGCTGTATTCCCGGCGGGGGTGAGCATGGAAGCGGGAAAACGAGAGCCCCGCCCGTCCCTTGGGACGGGCGGGGCATTTTGGGGATTTTGCCGAAAGCCCTTGCAATTTGGGGAAATCCGGGTTACAATAAGATTTGGAAACATGAATGCGGCAAGCCGCCGGGCGTGGACAGCGCCCGACAGCCCTGTACGAGTGTCCGTACCACTCAGCACAGCAGTTTGAACTGCGCCACGGGCTTATTATACCCATTCCCCCGCTCTTTTGCAAGGGTGGATAGCAAGGTCTCGGGAAGGGGAAGGATGGGCTGTGCGTTCGCATGCTCTTAAGCGGCGCTGAGTTCTTGGGACTCGGCGCCGCTTTTATGTTTCCGGCGGACGCCCAACCGGAGAGGGAGGTCCCACACACTTGGCGGGTTCCCCCCGCCATCCCCTTTCCTTCCTCCCCGGCGGGCGTGCCCCGCCGGAAATCCCATGAGAACCGGCTGCTCCTAAAGGCCCCGCGCCTCCCGGCGCGGGGCCTCAGACTGCCCGGAGCCGGGAAAATGCGCGGAACGGAGAGACGGAGTTTCCGCAAAAAAGCCGAGAAGTATCGTAAAAATACACAAGGCAAACGGTTGCATTTCGGCGGCGGGCAAGTTGAAACTGACAGTTTTTGGTGCTATACTGGAGGTACTTTATATTGGGATACCGGCGGAACGCCCCCCAAAACCGAATGGAGGCATACCAATGAAAAAATTCCTGTCCCTGTTTCTCACGCTGGCCATGATCTGCGCCATGATCCCCGCGGCGTATGCCAGCACCATTTACCAGGCCAAGGAAATGAAAGTCAAGCACGACTTCCAGACCGAGGGCGTGGACGACGGCAAGGGAACCGCCACCTATGTGGACGTAGAGGGCGGCTACTACATCTCCCCCTGGAAGTACGACGTGGAAAACATCAGCCTGACCGTCACCTACAAGGGCGAGGACTACAAGGTTAAAACCGAGGAGCTGAAGCTGGACGGGCTGAAGGAAGTAAAGGTCAGCGTCTTCGAGCGGAACGGCAAGGTGGAAACCAGCACCGAAAGCGCTCCCGACGACGCGAAAAAGATCGCCAAGTTCAAGGTGGACCTGGAAACCTGGGCCGTCATCGCCATGCCCAAGACCGAGGATCTGGAAATGGCCGTGAAGTTCCAGTACAAGGACGCCAAGCCGGAAGACGCCAAGAATGCGGACGCCTTCCCCCTGGACTCCGCCGCCCAGGCCCAGGCCGAAGCCCCCGCGGGCTCCGTCCAGCTGATCCAGGACTTCAAGGACTGCAAGGGAACCACCGACGAGACCAAGGAAATCCGCACCATGCTGAAGCCCGACGAGAACGGCGTGTACTTCGCCTCCCGCTGGGACTATAAGCTGGCCACCAAGGAAGGCGACGCGGGCGTGGGGCCCAACATCGACTGCAAAGTGGTCTACAACGGGTCCAACAAAAAAATGAAGGGCGAAGACATCACCCCGGACGCCAACAACTGCGGAACCATGTTCTTCTTTGATAAGGACGGCAAGCTGGACGTGGACGCCGAGGTCCCCGAGGGCGCCACGGTCCTGGCCGAGTGCACCATGAGCCTGGACGGCGCCATCTGGTTCATCCCCAAGAGCGACAAAATCACCACGGAGCTGGAATTCAACTACGATGCCTCCGAAACCTATGACGCCAAGAAAAACGTGGACCAGGTCCAGAACGTGAAGCCCGGTGCCCGGGAGGAGACCCCCGCCGAGACGGAAAAGCCCGCCGCCCCCAAGGTCACCGCCGTGGCCGCCGACTCCCCCTTCGCCAAGGCCATTGC
>VSMY01000169.1 GCA_009773995.1 Oscillibacter sp.
GTCTCCGCCGGCCTGGGCGGGAGGCGTGCTGTCGGCGGGGGGCGTGGCGCCGCCGTTTCCTCCGCCGCAGGCGGTCAGGGCAAACAGCATGACCAGGGTCAGCAACAGTGCAGAGATTCTTTTCATGTCTAGTCCTCCTTCGGTATTTTTGACAAAACCCGGCGCATCCAATCCTGCGCCGTTGTTTCTATTGTATAGGCCGGTGGCAAAAAATAACAGGGGGCAAATCTGCTTTTTTTTGTTTCCGCCTGATATTTTTGTCGGATTTAGATGAAATGGACCGCCGGGATATGCTATACTATAAGCCAAGATTGACAAAGGCGTGCGTCTGGAAAGGAGGGGACCGCGGTGAGAGGGAAGCGCCTGCTGGCGGCGCTGTGCGCCCTGCTGGTCCTGCCGGGCTGCGGCGCGGGCGCGCCGGAGAGCGCCGCCTGCGCCCCGGCGGCGGCGGAGCGGCTGGTTATCTACACCTCCCACAAAGAGGAGGTCTATCAGCCCATTGTCAAGGAGTTTGAGCAGCGCACCGGCGTGTGGGTGGACGTGGTGGCCGGGGGGACCAACGAGCTTTTGGAGCGCATCCGGTCGGAGGCGGAGCACCCGGCGGCGGACGTGATGTTCGGCGGCGGCGTGGAGAGCCTGGCGTCCTACCGGGACTGCTTCGCCCCCTACGCCTGCCGGGAGGCGGAGGCGCTCCAGGCCCGCTTTCGGGACGGGGAGGATCTCTGGACGCCCTTCTCCGCCCTGCCGGTGGTGCTGGTCTACAACACCAAGCTGGTGCGCCCCGGCCGGGTGACGGGCTGGGAGGACCTGCTGGACCCGGAGCTCCGGGGGCGGATCGCCTTTGCGGATCCGGCGGTGTCCGGCTCCAGCTTCACCGCCCTGGCCACCTTCCTGCTGGCGGCGGACGGCGGGGAGGAGGCGCTGCTGCGGGACTTCGCGGAGAATCTGGCGGGGAAGCAGCTGGAAGGCTCCGGCGACGTGCTGGGGGCCGTGGCCGGAGGCGGGGCCCTGGTGGGCGTGACCCTGGAGGAGACGGCCTTGAAGCGCATCGCCGCCGGGGACGACCTGGCCCTGGTTTACCCGGAGGACGGCACCAGCTGCGTCCCCGACGCCAGCGCCCTGATCCGGGGGGCCGCCCATGAGGAAAACGCCAGGGCGTTTCTGGACTTCACCGTCAGCGAGGCGGTGCAGCGGCTGCTGGCGGACCAATTTTGCCGCCGCTCCGTCCGGGGAGACGTGGAGCCCGCCGGGGAGCTGCCGGCTCTGGAGGACATCCCTCTGGTGGACTACGACGTGGACTGGGCCAGCCGGCGGCGGGACGGGCTGCTGATGACCTGGGCCTTCTACCTGGGAGAGGAGGGGGAGGAATGAAGCGCGTGGCGAAGCCCTCCTTCCGGCGGAGGCTGTTTGCCGGGTTCCTGGCGGCGTCCTTGATTCCGCTGCTGGCCTGCTCCGCCATGCTGCTCCAGATTTTCCGCCTACGGCTGGCGGGGGACGCGGAGCGGGAGATGGCGGAGCAGCTGGACCTGGTCTCCCGGTCCCTGGACGGCGTGTTCGACGCCTTCTCCCAGGCCGCCGGGGGGCTCCAGGGGAATCCCGTCATCGCGGAGGCCCTGGCCGGGCAGGCGGGAGAGGACACCCTGGTGAACAATGAGCTGTTCGACGCCACCGGGGAGGCCCGGAGTTACGCAGGCTTCGCCCTCTACGACCTCGAGGGCGCGCGGCGGTACTCCACCCGGCGGGACTCCCGGGAGGAGCGGCTGTCCCCCGAGTGGGGGGCGCTGTACGCCGCGGCGGAGCCGGGGGAGGCTCCCCGCTTCACGGCCTGCGAGGATGTGACGGATACCGCCGGGCCGCTGCTGCGGGGAGCGGCCCGGCTGGCCGACGGCGGGGGCCGCCCGGTGGGCTATCTGGTGGTCAGCCTGTATTACGACGACTTCTACCGGCTGCTGGAGGGGAAGTACGGCGCGCGGAACGAGCTGATTCTCCTCAGCTCCTACTGGCGGCCGGTGTACTGCGCGCAGCCCGCCCTGGCGGCGTCCCTGGCGCCCCGGCTCCGAAGCCGCCTGCTGGCGGGCCGGGAGCTGGATAATCCGGAGGAGGGCTTCCAGTACGCGGTGGCCCGCCAGGAGGCCGGGGGACTGTACCTGGTCCTCCGGAGGCCCCAGACCTTTACCGGGGAGACCATGCGGCTGCTGCATACCGTCAGCTTCGGCTGCGCGGTGGTCTGCGTGGCGCTGTCCGTCCTGATGAGCCTCAAGCTCAGCGGGCAGATGTTCCGGCCCGTTCAGCAGCTGCGCCGCGGGCTGGGCGAGGTGGAGCACAACAACCTGGACGTCTGCGTCCCGGCGGAGCGGGAGGACGAGCTGGGAGAGCTGGCCCGGCGGTTCAACGACATGGTGGAGGCCCTGAAGCGGAATCAGGAAGCCTTGGTCGCCAACCAGCGGGAGCTGAACCAGGCCCAGATCCGGATGCTCCAGGCCCAGCTGAACCCCCACTTTCTCTGCAACACCCTGGATACCATGAAATGGATCAGCAAGATCAACAAGGTGCCCCAGGTGGCGGTGATGTCCACCAATCTGGCGGACATCCTGCGCTTTTGCATCTCCCCGGAGGAGTTCGTCCCCCTGGGCCGGGAGGCGGAAATTCTGGAGCGGTACATCGAGATTCAGAAAATCCGCATGTCCGGGGCCTTCTCCTTCCGGATGGACCTGCCGGAGGACCTGCGGGACTGCCGGATTCCCAAGATGATTCTCCAGCCCCTGGTGGAGAACGCCATCCTCCACGGCCTGGAGGGCGTGGAAAACGGCGTGGTGGAGGTCGCGGCCCGGGAGGAGGCGGGGATGCTCCGCGTCACGGTGCGGGACAACGGTCTGGGGCTGCCCCCGGAGCTGGCGGTGGGCCGCTACCGGAGCCTGGGCCCCGCCGGGAAGCACCTGGGGCTCTATAACGTGAACACGATTCTGACCAAGTACTACGGGGACGGCTGCGGGCTGTTCCTGGAAAACGGGCGGCCGGGGGCCGCGGTGACGGCGGTGCTGCCGGTCCGCCGGGAGGAGGAGACGGAATGCTGAAGGTTCTGGTAGTGGAGGACGAGGAGATGATCCGCAGGGGCATCGTTCTGGCGGTGGACTGGGCGGCCCTGGACTGCGTGGTGGTGGGAGAGGCCGCCAACGGCCTGGAGGCCCTGGAGGCCGTGGAGCGGCTGGCCCCCTCGCTGATCATCACCGACCTGAAAATGCCCCAGATGGACGGCATCGAGATGCTCCGGCGGCTGCGGGAGCGGGGGAACAACGCCTACGTCATCATCCTCACCGCCTACGACAGCTTCACCTACGCCCAGAGCGCCCTCCGCCTGGGGGCGGTGGACTTCCTGCTCAAGCCCTTCCACGACGGGGACTTGGAGCGGGCGGTAACCGCCCTGCGGCGGCGGATGGGATCCGCCGCCGGGGACGGAGAGGCGGAGCGCTCCTTCCCAGGGCTGAAAAAGGGGGACAAGAGCAAATACGTCCTGGAGGCCATGGACTACATCGGGGAGCACTACAACGATCCCAATATCGGCATTGGGGCCATCGCCCAGCACCTGGGACTCAGCGAGGGGCACCTGAGCCACACATTCAAGAAGGAGACGGACTATACTCTGCTGAACTACCTGACCCGCTACCGGATTCACAAGGCCATGGAGCTGCTGCGGGACTGCCGGGTGAAGGTCTACGAGGTGGCGGAGCAGGTGGGCTACCGGGACATCACTCATTTTTCCGCCACCTTTAAGAAGCTGGTGGGGACGTCCCCCTCGGAGTACCAGGACACCTGCCGTTAAACCCGCGAAGGAGAAGCGGGGCCCCTGAGGACGGAAGGTTTTCCAGGCGGCGTTGGAATAAAAAGGATGTGTAGGATTGTCAAACAAATTGGACAATGAACTCAGAAGGGGAAAGCCAGGAGAGTGGGCGCATCGGGAGGTTGTTA
>VSMY01000017.1 GCA_009773995.1 Oscillibacter sp.
CCCCTTTTTTTTTTTCACCCACAAGCCGCCTTCCGCGTTTCCGCTCCGTCTGGTGGGCTCGGATAGGGGTATAGGGGGCTACCTCCCCCACTGCTACTCCCCCCACTGCGTGGCCTACACCGGCACCCACGACAACGACACCATCCTGGGCTGGCTGGCCTCCGCCCCGGCGGAGGACGTGGAGCTGGCGAAAGCCTATCTCCGCCTCAATGAGCGGGAGGGCTATCATTGGGGCATGATGCGCTCCGCCTGGGCCTCCGCGGCGGACCTGGCGGTGATGCAGCTCCAGGACCTGCTGGGCCTGGGGAGCGAGGGAAGAATGAACACCCCCTCCACCCTGGGCGGGAACTGGCGCTGGCGGGCCCTGCCGGGAGACTGCTCCCCGGAGCTGGCGGACCGGCTCCACCGGGAAATGGAAATCTACCAGCGTCTGCCCGGATGAGGGGCGGGATTCTGCCACACCCAAGGGACGGCTGCCGGGCCGTCCCTTTCCTCTTTCAAAACCGCATACAAGCGCGCAGAGCGGCAAACGTTTTCTCCTGATAAAACCGCTAAAAAATAAGACGTTTTCTCGGTATTTTTGTGGTCTCTGTTTCTTGACGATTTCCGGCGGCGGTGCTATCTTACTTCATCATATATCCGTATAGAAACCGAGGTAACGCCATATGGAAATTCTCATCTGCCTGTCCGCCGCCCTCATCGGGGGGCTGCTGCTGTCCCGTGTGGCCAAGCGGCTGAAGCTGCCCGCCGTCACCGCCTATCTGGTGGCGGGACTGCTGCTGGGTCCCTTCTGCCTGGGCGCGCTGGGCGTCGGCGGCCTGGGCTTCGCCTCCATGGAGGCGGTGGAGCGGCTGAACATCCTCTCCCAGGTGGCCCTGGGCTTCATCGCTTTCACCATCGGCAACGAGTTCCGGGTCAGCCAGCTGAAGACCATGGGCCGCCAGGCCATCGTCGTGGGCATTCTCCAGGCCGTGGCCGCCACGGTGCTGGTGGACCTGGCGCTGATTCTCCTCCACCTGGTCCGGCCGGAGATCATCTCCGTCTCTTCCGCCATCACCCTGGGGGCCATCGCCGCCGCCACGGCCCCCGCCGCCACGCTGATGGTGGTCCGGCAGTACAAGGCCGACGGCCCCATGACCCGGCTCCTTCTGATGGTGGTGGCCATCGACGACGCAGTGGGCCTGGTGCTCTTCTCCGCCTCCTTCGGCGTGGCCATGGCGCTGGAAAGCGGGGCCGTCAGCGTGGTGACGGTGCTGGTGGAGCCGGTGGTGGAGATCGTCCTCTCCCTGGGGCTGGGGGCCCTGGCGGGGATAGCCCTCTACTGGGTGGAGCAGTTCTTCCACTCCCGGAGCAAGCGGCTGTCCATCTCCATCGGCTTCGTCCTGCTGACGGTGGGCCTGTCCATGAAGGAGTTTGAAATCGGCGGCGTCCGCTGCGGCTTCTCGCTGCTGCTGGTGTGCATGATGACCGGGACGCTGTTCTGCAACATCTGCGACTTCTCCGAGGAGCTGATGGCACGGGTGGACGGCTGGACGGCCCCCCTGTTCGTGCTGTTCTTCGTCCTCTCCGGCGCGGAGCTGGACCTGTCCGTCCTGCGGAACCCCTCCGTGCTGCTCATCGGTTTTATCTACATCCTCGTCCGCTCCCTGGGCAAATACGTGGGGGCCTACGGCAGCTGCGCCTTCAGCGGCTGCGGCGAGAAAATCAAAAAGTACTTAGGCGTCACCCTGCTGCCCCAGGCCGGCGTGGCCCTGGGCATGGCCATCACCGCCCAGGCCCTGGCCGACGGCGCGGTGGTGCGGAGCGTGGTGCTCTTCTCCGTGCTGGTGTACGAGCTGGTGGGCCCGGCTCTGACCAAGCGGGCGCTGCTGGCCGCCGGGGAAATCCAGCCCGAGGGCCGGACCTCCGCCCGGAAGAAGAACGCCTGAGTTCCTCCTCCATATGAAAAAACGGCGGCCCCGACTCCGGGGCCGCCGCGCTCTTTATTCGGCGGGTTCTTTCGCCGTTTCTTTTCTGAAAAGGTCCTTCCCCTGGGACAGCAGCAGCCCCGCCAGGGTCAGTACCGCCCCCAGGGCCGCCAGGGGCGTGATGGGCTCGCGGAGGATCAGCACCGAGGCCGCGATGGTGATAACCGGGGCCAGGTAGGTGTACACGCTGGTCTTCACCGGCCCCAGCAGCTTCACCGCCAGGTTCCAGGTGACAAAGCACAGCGCCGACGCGCCGAAGCCCAGGAAGAGCAGATTCCCCAGGTACACCGGGTTGGCGAAGCGCTCCAGGCCCAGGCGGCAGTCGAAGAAGAACAGGGCCGGGACCATCCACAAAATGCCCCAGCAGAAGGTCCGCCGGGTGGTCTGGATGGTGTTCCAGCCCCATGCGCTGATCTTCCGGGTCAAAATCACGTAGCAGGCCCAGACCATGGCCGCCAGCAGGGACAGCAGGTCCCCCACCGGGTTCAGCTCCAGCCGGGAGCCGCTGAAGCTGATGAGGGAGATTCCAATCATCGCCACCACGAAGCCCAGGTAGAAGCCCCCTCCGGGCCGCTCCTCCTTCAAAAAGATGTGGGACAGCACCGCCGTGAAAAAGGGGATGACGGAGAGGATGACCCCCACGTTGGAGGCCAGGGTGTAGGTCAGGGCAATGTTCTCCAGTAAGTAGTACAGGCACACGCCGGTGAGGCCCGCCCCGGCGAAGAGGAGTTCCTGCCTCCTCGTGACGCCCTTCATCCGCCGGGGGCAGGCCAGGCACAGGGCTACGAGGCCCATAGTGAAGCGGATAAACAAAATCTCTATCGGCTGGAAGCCCCGCAGCAGCACCTTGGTGGAGATAAAGGTGGTCCCCCAAATCAGGATGGTGAAAAGGGCGGCGGCGTGGCCCCGCGCTTGGTCATTGTTCATGGGATGGTCTCTCCTTCTCTGTGAAAATCTCCCGGTAGGCTCCGGGGGACAGGCCGATGAAACGGCTGAAATAGTTGGTGAAGTGGCTCTGGTCGGAAAAGCCGGTCCGCAGGGCCGCCTCGGCGGGGGGAACGCCCTGCTCCAGCAGCTTCTTCGCCTCGCCGATCCGCAGGCTCTCCAGGTAGTTGTAGGGCGTGACCCCCTTCTCCCTGGCGAAGGCCCGGAGAAGGGCCGACTTGCTCAGCCCCGCCTCCCCGGCCACGCGCTCCAGGGTGATCCGTTCCCCGCAGTGCTTCTCCATAAACGCGCGGGCCCGCTCCACCGCCTCCCTCCCGGCGGGAGGAGGGGCCTCAAAGGGCTGGCCGCAGAGCCGCAGCAGCCGGGAGAGCAGGAGCAGCAGCCGCTCCTCCTTGCCGAACTCCCGGGAACCGTCCATGATCTGCCGGTGGAGGGCCCGAAAATCCCAGGCGGCCTCCGGGTCCGAAACCACGTTCCGGGAGAAAACCGGCGGCGTCCGCCGTCCCGTCAGCTCTTCGGTCAGGTCCAGCATGGTCTCTTTGGGGATGTGGAGGCCCCAGTAGTCCGGGGGCGCGCCCCTCTCGGTGCAGGAGTGCAGGTCCCCGGGATTGTACAGGATGATGTCTCCTTTTTTCAGGTCGTATGGTACATCCCTGCAAATCAGAAGCCCCTGCCCCTCCTCAATGTAGCCGATCACGTAGTACTCGTGAAAGTGCTTGGGGAAGGAGCAGCGGCGGAAGCGGTACGCCTCCAGGCGCAGCTCCTGGTCGTAGACCGCCGTGCCGGGCTCGTTTCTCACAGGCTCCTCCCCCCTTTCCTCCGGCTCATTATAGCACCTTTCCCGTCGAATGGCTTGTAAAATATCAGCGCGGAGAAAAAATTTCTCCGCGCTGATCTCTTCGTCCATTTCAGCCGTTTGTGAATTTCGTGTGCTGGCGGCGGTAGGAGTCGTTGTCCTTCTGCCTCAGCGCATTCTCCACCTGGGCCAGCTGGCGTTCCAGGCTCTCCCGCTTCGTCTCGTCGGTCTCCCGGTTGAGCTTGGCCTCCAGCTTTTCCTTTTTCTCCTTCAGCTTCCGGATCTCCCGGTCCACCTCGTCGGTATTGGCGGTGCATTTCTCCTCCTGATCGCCCTTGTCCCCGGCCTTTTTCGGAGACATGGGCTCCTTTTCCCCGTCCGGGTCCTCCGCCTTGGGGGCCTCCGGGGAAACGGGTGCGCCCTCCTTCGCCTCGGGGTCGTCAAAGTAGATCTTGGGACTGCCGTCCTGGTCCTTCCCCAGCCAATAGCGGCCATAGGATTCCCGCTTCTCCTCCGGGAGGTACTCGTCCCTGACGGGCTTCAGGGGGCTCTGCTTCTGAGGCGAGGCCGGGGACGCGGGCCGGGCCTCCCGGGCCTTTTCCGCCTCCCGGAGGGCGGAGACGGGCCGGGACACATTGTTGGAAATCGGGATCATAGAGACCCCTCCCTTCTTGTTTCGTTGGACCCAGTTTAGCACGCCGCCGCCGGTTTTCAAGAGTTTCGCCCTGAACGGCCGCCTCGTTGTTCCGAGATGTTCAGCAGCACATCCAGGCGGAAGCGCCCGCCGGTTTTCTCCCAGGCCGCCGCCCCGCCGTACTTCTCCGCCGCGGCCCGGATGTTCTTCAGGCCCGTCCCCGGCTCCGGCGGTGGGCCGGGGGCGCAGCTGTTCTCAAATTCCAGGCGGTAAAAGTCCCCCTGCCGCTGCCCCCGGACCCGGAGGAAGGGCTCCTCCGCCCCGGCGCAGGCCCGGAGGGCGTTGTCCATCGCGTTGGCGAAGATGACGCAGAGGTCGAAGCCGTCCAGGCTCCCGTCCTCCGGCAGGCGGAGGGAGATCTCCGCCGGGACGCCCCTGGCCTCCGCCAGGGCCAGCTTCTCCCCCAGCAGCGCGTCCACCGCCGCATCCCCCGTCCGGCAGGGCGGGGTCAGGGCCCCGGAGGCCGCCTCCATTTTCTCCAGATACCCTCGGGCCTCCTCCGTCCTTCCGGCGGAGAGGAGGCCGCTTAGCACCGAGAGGTGGTTTTGAAGGTCGTGGCGGAAGGAGCGGGTCTTCTCATAGCGGGCCTGGGCCTCCGCCACGTAGGTCCTCTGGGCCTGGACCGACCGGCTCAGGGAGTCCAGCTCCGCCTGGGCCTGGACCCCCCGGCAGGCCCGGCGGTAGGCGTACAGCGTGCACAGCAGCGCCGCCAGCCCCAGGGCCTGGAGGGCCAGCAGGGCCAGGTGCCGCCCCGGCTGCACCGGGGAGACGGGGAGGCAAGTGTAGGCCGTCTCCAAGATATAGAGCTCCGCCGCCAGGAAGAAGAGGCCCGGCAGGGACAAAAGGCCCGGATAAAACCCACAGTCTCCGGTTGGGAGGAGGCGCAGAACGAACGCGTAACAGGCCCAGCACAGCCCCAGGGAGGCCAGCGCCGCCAGCACGATCAGCCCGTACAGCGGCAGGCCCAAGGGTACATAGGGGCAAACCGTGACCTCCAGGGAGTTCATCGCACCGGTGGACAGCTGGTAGATATACACCGCCAGCAGCGCCGCCGTGCAGGACTGGGCGGGCCCGTTTTTCAGCGCCAGGCGGCTCATGGCGTAGAGGGCCGACAGCATCAGGATCAGAGCCGGGGGCGTCCCCCACCCGGCGGCGACGCAGAGCCGCTGGGCGCAGGCCAGCAAACCGAGGTACAAAGCAAAGTGCCGCACCTGGGCCCGCCGCCCCGTCAGGCGGCCGAGAAAGGCCAGGTGCAGCGCCGCCTGGGCCGTCAGGCTGAACGCGTCCAGGCCAAGGGTAAACCAGTCCACGTCATCCACCCCGCTCTCTCATGCGGCGCAGCAGCGCCTGGGTCAAATCGCTTTCCCGGAGGCGGGAGACGGGGACGGCCTCTCCCCCGCTCAGCCGCACCTGCCCGCCGCCGCAGCCCCGGACGCGGTCCAGGTTCACCAGGTAGCTCCGGTGGCAGCGGAAAAAGCCGCTCCCCAGCCGCCGCTCCAGGTCCGCCAGCTTGTCGTAGTAGTCCAGGACGCTTCCGTCCTGCCGGTGGAGGTAGATCTTCCGCCCCAGCACCTCGCAGTAGGCGATCTCGTCCAGGGGCACCACCTCCCGCGCCGTCCCCCGCTGGATGAGCAGCGTCCGGGCCCGCCGCCGCTCCAGGGCCTCCAAGGCCCGCTCCAGGGTCCGGCGGAGCCGGGCGGGGTCCGGGGGTTTTACCAGGTAGTCGAAGGCTTCCACCTCAAAGGCGTCGAAGACCTGCTCCCGCAGCGCCGTCAAAAACACCACCAGGCACCCGTCCCCCCGGCGGCGGAGGGCCCTTGCCGTCTCCAGGCCGTCGGGCGGGTCCATCCGGATGTCCAGGAAGACCAGGTCGAAGCCCTCCCCCGCTTCCAGCAGGGCCCCGCCGCTGGAGAAACGGGCAAAGCGGAAATCCCGGCGGCCCAGTTCTCCCAGGCAGTCCGAGATCTGGGCGGAGAGGCCGTCCAGCATATGAGGTTCGTCGTCGCAGACCGCGAAACGGAGCATCTTCATCACCATGTTACAGCGTAGCAAAGACAGGGCGGCGGGACAAGCCCGACGGCCCGAAACGCCGGATTTTTGTCTTGAACGGTCAGACCGTCCGCCAGAGGAGGCGGCTGTCCGCAAACAGGGCCTCCAGCCGGCCGCCGTCCTTCATCCAGGAGAGGTAGGAGCGGACCGTGCTCCCTACCAATACGTACTGCTCGAAATTCATGGCCAGGCCGCAGTCCTGAAAGAGCCGTTGCAGGATGTCCTCGAAGCAGCGGGGCTCCCGGCAGAGGGCGGCGATCCTGTCCGCGATTTCCAGCACCTTGTCGATGTTGTACTGGGCCAGGGCGGACACGTCCTCCGCCGCCTCCGCGTGGGCGGGGACGAAGAGCCGGGCCTCCATGGCCTTCACCTTCTCCAGGGTGTCCAGGTAGGCGGCAGCGTCATAGAGGAAGCCGATTTGGTACTTGTCCAGGGTCTCCCGGCTGGAGAGGCAGTCCGCCAGGTACACCACGCCGTCCGGCGTGCGGTAGCCCACCATGTCGAAGAAGTGCCCCGGCAGGGGGATGCTCTCAAAGCCCTCCGGCAGGCGGTCCTCCGTCAGCTCCTCCGCCTCGCTCTCCTGGGCCAGGAGAAACTTGTGGCGCAGATCCTTGCAGGGATAGCCCCCGTAGAGAAAGGACGGCTCCAGAATGGGACGCCGGGTAAAGGCGCAGTCGATGCCCGGCGCATAGATTTTGCAGCCCGTCTGGTTTTGGAGGTAGCGGTTTCCCCCGATGTGGTCGGCGTTGGAGTGGGTGTTGTAAATGGCGTCCAGCCGCCAGCCCCGGGCGTCCAGAATCTGCCGGACCTTCCGGCCCGCGTCCTTGTCGCTGCCGCTGTCGATGAGGCAGACGTCGGACGCATTCAGTTGAACCAGGCCGATTTTGGCCGGGCTCTGGATGTAATAGCTCCTCTCGGAAGCCTGAATCAGCTCATACATAGGCTCGTCCCTCCTTTAAATAGGTTCAGTATACCACCAAACGCTCCGGGAGAAAAGAGGATTGTCCATCCGATTGACACCCCTCCGGACCTGTGTTAAAATCAGGATATCATTGCCAGGAGGTGGTCCAGCCCATGGCCTACACCCTTGAATATTTCCAAGCCGCCGCCGATTACCTGCGGACAAAGGTGGACTTTGTCCCGGAGATCGGCGTCGTCCTGGGCTCCTGCCTGGGGCCCTTCGCCCAGGCCATCCAGGACCCGGTGGAGGTGGACTACGCCGACATCCCCCACTTTCTGCTCTCCACCGTGGCCTCCCACGCCGGGAAGCTGATCTTCGGCACGGTGGAAGGAAAACGCGTGGTCTGCATGTCCGGCCGCTTTCACTCCTACGAGGGCTACTCCTTCGAGGAGCTGGTCATTCCCGTCCGGGTGCTGAAGCTGCTGGGCGTCAGGGCCCTCGTCCTCACCAACGCCGCCGGGGGCGTCAACACGGACTACCACCCCGGAGACGTGATGATCCTCCGGGACCACATCAAGCTGAACGGGGACAGCCCTTTGCGGGGACCCAACGTAGAGGAGTTCGGCCCCCGGTTCTTCGACGTCTCCCGGATGTACACGCCGGAGCTGCGGAAGCTGGCCCTGGACTGCGCTGAGGGCTCCTCCCTCCGGGTCCACGAAGGGACCTACATGTTCTTCCCCGGCCCCCAGTTCGAGACCCCGGCGGAAATCCGGGCCGCCCGTTTCCTGGGGGCGGACGCCGCGGGCATGTCCACCGTCACCGAGGCCCTCGCCGCCGCCCACTGCGCTCTTCCCCTGCTGGCCCTGTCCGTCATCACCAACATGGCCGCGGGCGTGCTGGACCGGCCTCTCAGCGGCGAAGAGGTGGACGAGACGGCGGAACGAATCGCCGGGCCCTTCAGCGAATACATGAAAACCATCCTAGCCGCCATTTGAGACAGGAGGAAAGACGTAATGAAGCTGCTGCTGAAACACTGCGACATCCTCGCCGCCGACGGAGCGGGCTTCCGCTGCCTGGAAAACGCGTACCTTGGCGTCGACGGGGATACCATCGACTACATCGGGACGGACCGGCCCCAGGCCCCCTACGACCAGGAGAAGGACCTGACCGGGCGGATGCTGCTTCCGGGCCTCATCAACTGCCACGGCCACAGCCCCATGGTGCTGCTCCGGGGCGTGGGCAGCGATTTGAGCCTTCAGGAGTGGCTCTTCGGGAAGATCATGCCCATCGAGGACAAGCTGACGGCGGAGGACATCCGGCTTGGCAACCAGCTGGCCCTGCTGGAGATGCTCTCCACCGGCACCACCAGCTATTCCGACATGTACTTCGAGCCCCAGACCGCCGTGGAAAACGCCCTGGCCTGCGGGATCAAGGCCAACATCAGCCGCCCGGTCCAGTGCTTTGATAAGAGCGAGACCTACGCGGAGAACTTCCGGGCCAGGGAGTCCATCCAGCTCTTCAAGGATTACCACGGCGCGGGGGACGGCCGGGTCCGTATCGACTTCTCCGTCCACGCGGAGTACACCTGCTTCGAGCACATCGTGGGCCCCTACAGCGCGGACTGCAAGGCCCTGGGCGGCCGGATGCACATCCACCTCTCCGAGACGAAAAAGGAGCACGACGAGTGCGTGGAGAAATACGGCAAGACCCCGGCCAAGTGGTTCTATGACCTGGGGACCTTCGACAGCCCCACCGCCGCCGCCCACTGTGTCTTCGTCACAGAGGAGGACATGGCCCTGATGCTGGAAAAGGGCGTCAGCCCCGTCCACAACCCCACCAGCAACATGAAGCTGGGCAGCGGCTTTGCCCCCGTCCAGCGGATGCTGGACCTGGGGCTGAACGTCACCCTGGGCACCGACGGAGCCGCCAGCAACAACAACCTGAACCTGATGGAAGAGCTGCACCTGGCCGCCGTCCTCCACAACGGCTACCACCGGGATCCCACCATTTTAAAGCCCGCCCAGCTCCTGGCCATGGCCACAAGGAACGGCGCGAAGCTCCAGGGCCGGGAGGACACCGGTGAGCTGGCCGTGGGCAAAAAGGCGGATATCATCGCCCTGGACCTGACCAGGCCCCATATGGTCCCCAACTTCGACCCCATGGCCCTGACGGTCTACTCCGCCCAGGGCAGCGACGTGGTCATGACCATGGTGGACGGGAAGATCCTCTATGAGAACGGCGAATTTTTAACCCTGGACGCGGACAAAATTCTGCACGAGGCCAATGCCGCCGCCCGGCGGCTCCACGGCTGACGAACGAAAACCGACAGGAGGGCACGATGAAAAACTTTACCTACTCCATCCCCACGGTGGTCCACTTCGGCCAGGGCCAGATCAAAAAGCTGGGCGCGGAAATCGCCGCCAGGGCCAGCCGCGTGCTGGTGGTCTACGGCGGGGGCAGCGTCAAGCGCAACGGCGTTTTCGACGCGGCCGTCGAACAGTTAAAAGCCCACGGCGTCTCCTGGGCCGAGCTCCCCGGCGTGGAGCCCAATCCCCGCGTCGCCACGGTCCGGGAGGGCGTGCGCCTCTGCCGGGAGCAGGGGCTGGACGGCGTGCTGGCCCTGGGGGGCGGCAGCGTCATCGACTGCGCCAAGGGCGTGGCCGCCGGCTTCTACTACGACGGGGACCCCTGGGACCTCTCCGGCAAGAAGCTGACGCCGGAGCGGGCCCTGCCCATCTTCACCGTGCTGACCATGGCGGCCACCGGCTCCGAGATGGACGACATCGCCGTCATCTCCAACCCGGAGACCAATGAGAAGGAGTCCTTCGCCGGGCCCTGCTGCTATCCCGCGGTGTCCATCCTGGACCCCACCTACACCTACTCTCTCCCCGCCGCCCAGACCGCCGCGGGCACGGCGGACATCATGTCCCACACCTTTGAGAACTATTTCAGCCCCATTGAGGACAACTACCTGGCGGAGAGCCTGGCGGAGGCCATCCTCCGCTCCTGCATCAAGTACGGCCCCAAGGCCATCGAGACCCCGGACGACTACGAGGCCCGGGCCAACTTGATGTGGAACGCCGCCTGGGCCATCAACGGCTTTTTGGACATGGGCAAACCCGTCGCCTGGAGCGTCCACCGGATGGAGCACGAGCTCTCCGCCTTCTACGACGTGACCCACGGCGTGGGCCTGGCCGTTCTGACCCCCAACTGGATGCGCTACGTGCTGGGCGAGAAGACCGAGGCCCGCTTCGCCCGGTACGGAACCGCCGTCTGGGGCCTGGATCCCGCCCTGCCCCTCCGGGAGCTGGCGGAAACCGCCATTCAAAAGACCCGGGATTTCTTCACCGCCCTGGGTCTCCCCGCCACCTTGTCGGAGCTGGGCATCGGCCCGGAATACTTCCCGGAGATGGCCCGGAAGGCCCGGACCGGCGGCTTTGACAAGACCTTCGTCCCCCTCAGCGCGGAGGACATCGTCAACATCTACCAGATGAGCCTGTAAGGCTCCCATTCCTCCCCCGGATCTCCGGGGGAGGAATCTTTTTCCCTCCTGCCGCATAGACTGTCAAATAGTCTCAAACACAAAAGGAGGACCTGCCGTGAGCATGTGGAACCATACCGCCGGGGACGTGGACGACCTGATTTTCCAGGACTGCTGGCTGCCCAGCGACCGTTGAACCCCGACCGGACGCCGTTTTCGCGGCGTCCTTTTCGCTTTAAAGCGTTGACAAGCTCCCGCGCCGCGCTTATACTGGTCTCGTACTTTAAGAAGGAGCGTGATCCCTATGGACCTGACATTGAACAGCGCCGTGCTGGGCCTGGAGCTGTCCGGCATCCGCCGCTTCACCTTCCTGGTGCGGGACACCCCCGGCGCCTGCGCCCTGACCATCGGCGAGCCGGACCAGAACACCCCGGAGGCGGTGAAGGAAGCCGCCAAGGCCGCCCTGGACCGGAACGACACCCACTACCCCCCCGGCAACGGCTATCCCTACATGCTGGAGGCCATCTCCAAATTCGAGGAGCAGGCCCACGGCCTCCGGTACTCCCCCGATGAGATCATCCTGACCATCGGGGCCACGGAGAGCCTCTTCATCGGCCTGTCCACCGTGCTGAATCCCGGCGACGAGGTCATCATCCCCACCCCGGCCTTCAGCCTCTACGAGTCCATCACCCAGCTCTGCCGGGGCGTGCCCGTGGCCCTGCCCACGGAAAACAACCGCTTCCAAATCGATCCCCAGGCCCTGGAGGCCGCCATTACGCCCCGGACGAAAGCCATCGTCCTCACCTCTCCCAACAATCCCACCGGCTGCATCTACACCAAGGAGACCCTGGACGCAGTTCACGAGGTCCTGCGGGGCAGGCCCATCTTCGTCCTCTGCGACGACGTCTACCGGAGCCTGATCTACACGGAGGACTACCACAGCTTCGCCGAGTTCCAGGATATGCGGGACCGGATCATTGTCATCAACAGCTTCTCCAAGCCCTACGCCATGACCGGCTGGCGCTTGGGCTGGTGCCTGGCGGACGCCCCCATCCGGGACCGGATGCAGATTTTCCACCAGTACGCCGTGGTCTCCGCCCCCGCCTTCGTCCAGCCCGCCTGCGTAACCGCCCTGGAGAGCGATACCTCTTCCATGACGGAGCTCTTCCGCAAGCGCCGGGACTACGTATACAAGCGCCTCACCGGCATGGGCCTGGAGGTCCAGAAACCGGAGGGGGCCTTCTACATGTTCATCAACATCAAGAAGTACGGCATGGATTCCCTGACCTTCTGTGAGAAGATGCTGAAGGAGGGCCTGGTGGGCCTGATCCCCGGCGTGTACTTCGGCACGGAGGGCTACATGCGCCTGAGCTACTGCTACTCCGATGAGGATTTGAAAGAGGGCCTGGACCGGGTGGAGCGTTTTCTCAAAACTCTTTGAGGTATGTCCTTTGGCGGACTGCACAAATTTCCCACCCGATTTTTATGATTGAATTTGATTGCTCCATGTTGACTTTGATTGAAGTTGGCGTTATTATGAATAAGGCAATCAAAAGCAGCTATTTCCAATCAGAAAGAGGGGGTGAACTATGCTGGCTGAACAACGCGCGGAACAGATTCTCAAGGAGCTGGCCCAGCGGCGGGCCGCCACGGTGACGGATCTCTGTCAGGTGACGGGCGCTTCCGAGGCCACCATCCGGCGGGACCTGAACGCGCTGGCCAAGCAGGGAAAGCTGAGCAAGGTCCACGGCGGCGCCATGCTGATGGGGGGCGAGTTCCACAGCGAGGAGCTGGACATGGAGACGAAACGGGGGCTCTTCACCCAGGAGAAGGACCGGGCCGCCCGGTACGCCGCCGGGCTCATCGGGGACGACGACGTAGTCTTCCTGGACGCGGGCACCACGGTCCTGCGGATGGCGGAGCACCTGCGGGCCTCCAAAGCCCTGTTTCTGACCAACAGCATCGAGTGCGCCTGCCGCCTGATGGAGCGGAACCTCCGGACCCATGTGCTGGGGGGAATGCTCAAGGCGGGCACCATGGCCCTCATCGGGGCGGAGACCCTGGCCGCCCTGGGGCGCTACAACTTCACCAAGGCCTTTCTGGGGGCCAACGGCATCACCATCGCCCAGGGCTTCACCACCCCGGACCCGGAGGAGGCCGCGGTGAAATCCCTGGCGGCGGACCGGGCCCAGGAGGTCTACGTGCTGGCGGATTCCAGCAAGTTCGGCCAGGTGACGGCGGCGGTGATCTTCCCCATTGACGCCGCCTGCATCATCACGGACCGCCTGCCGGACCCGCGCTATCGGGACTACACGGACGTCAGGGAGGTGTGAGCGTGGTCTATACGGTAACGCTGAACCCCGCCCTGGACTACGAGGTCCTGGTGGACGGCTTCCGGGCCGGGGGATTGAACCGCACCAGCCGGGAGCATATGCACTTCGGCGGCAAGGGCGTCAACGTCTCCACGGTCCTCCACGGATTGGGCGTCGAGACCACGGCCCTGGGCTTTGTGGCCGGGTTCACCGGCAGGGCCCTGGAGGACGGCCTGAAAGCCCAGGGCATCCCCACGGACTTCGTTTGGCTGGAGGAAGGCCTGACCCGGGTCAACGTCAAGATCCGCTCCGGCGGAGGAAGCGGCGAGACGGAAATCAACAGCCAGGGTCCCGCCATTCCCCCGGCGGCGCTGGAGGCCCTGCTCCAAAAGCTGGACCGCCTGAGCGGGGGCGACGTGCTGGTCCTGGCCGGGTCCCTGCCCGCCGGGCTTCCCCCGGACGTGTATCAGACCATTCTGGACCGGGTGGAGGGCCGGGACGTGCTGACGGTGGTGGACGCCGCCAGGGATTTGCTGAAAGGCGTTCTGCCCTGCCGTCCCTTCCTCATCAAGCCCAACAGCGCCGAGCTGGGGGAACTCTTCGGCAAGGGCTCCCTCACGGAGGAGGAAGTTCTCTCCTGCGCCGGGAGCCTCCAGGCCCAGGGGGCCCGGAACATCCTGGTCTCCATGGCCGGGGACGGGTCTCTCCTGCTGGACGAGACCGGCGGGGCCCGCCGCCTGGGGGTGCCCCCGGGAACGGCCCGCCGCTCCGTGGGCGCGGGGGACTCCATGGTGGCCGGATTTCTGGCCGGGTGGCTGGAAACGCGGGACTACGCCGCCGCCCACCGCATGGGGGCCGCCGCCGGGTCTGCCACCGCCTTTTCCGAGGGCCTTGCCTCCGGAGAGGAGATCCGGAAGCTCCTGCCCCTGTTCTGACCCTTGTTTTCCCTTAGCCGGGAGGCGGCGCGCCGCTTCCCGTCCCTTAACATCATCATGAGAAAGGACGTTCATCTATGAAAGAAAGAGTCCAAAAATTTGGACGGTTCCTCAGCGGCATGGTCATGCCCAACATCGGAGCCTTCATCGCCTGGGGCCTCATCGCCGCCCTGTTCATCCCGGACGGCTGGCTGGGCAAATGGGGCCCCGCCGCCACCATCAACACCATGGTGGGCCCCATGCTCCAGTACCTGCTTCCCATTCTGATCGGCTATACCGGCGGCCGGGCCGTGGGCGGGCAGAAGGGCGCCGTCACCGGCGCGCTGGCCACCCTGGGCGCCATTGCCTCCACCTCCAGCACCATGTTCATCGGGGCCATGATCTGCGGCCCCCTGGGCGGCTGGTGCATCAAAAAGTTTGACAAGGCCATGGAGGGCCACATTCCCGCGGGCTTCGAGATGGTGGTCAACAACTTCTCCGTGGGCATCATCGGCGGCATCCTGGCCGTCCTGTCCATCTTCGTCATCGGCCCGGCCTGCGTGGTGGTTACCGACATTCTGGGCAAGGGCGTGCAGTTCCTGGTGGACCGGAGCCTGCTGCCCCTCACCGCCGTCCTGGTGGAGCCCGCCAAAGTGCTCTTCCTGAACAACGCCATCAACCACGGCGTCTTTACCCCCATCGGAACCGACCAGGCCATGGAAATGGGCAAATCCATTCTCTTCATGATTGAGTCCAACCCCGGCCCCGGCCTTGGCCTCCTGCTGGCCTACTGCGTGGCGGGCAAGGGCGAGACCCGCTCCTCCGCCGGAGCCGCCGCCGTCATCCAGTTCGTGGGCGGCATTCACGAGATTTACTTCCCCTATGTGCTGATGAACCCCATCGTCATCCTGGGCCCCATGGTCGGCAACATCGTGGGCATCTTCACCCTGTCCGTCCTGAAGGGCGGCCTGGTGGCCGCGGCCTCTCCCGGCAGCATCATTGCCGAGATGCTCATGACCCCCAAAGGCGGCTACTTCGCCAACATCGCGGGCATCGGCGTCGCCGCCGTGGTCAGCTTCTTCATCTCCGTCTTCCTGCTGAAGTTCTTCGGCAAGGACGCCGACCTGGCCGAGGCCCAGGCCCAGGTGGCCGCCAGCAAGGCCGCCTCCAAGGGGCAGGCCATCCCTGCCGCCGTTTCCTCCGGCGCCTCCGTCTCCGCCAAGGACGTGAAGAAAATCGTCTTCGCCTGCGACGCGGGCATGGGCTCCTCCGCCATGGGGGCCACCATGGTCCGGAACAAGCTGAAGGACGCGGGCATCACGGACATCGAGGTCATCCACTACCCCGTGGGCGAGATTCCCGGCGACTGCCAGATCGTCGTCACCCACCACGAGCTCTCCGGCCGGGCCGCTGAGCGGGCGCCCCAGGCCCGGATCATCCCCATTAAGAACTTCATGGGCGCGCCGGAGTACAACACCCTGGTGCAGGAGCTGCTGGACGCCCGGAAGGGCGGCTCCGCTCCCGCCGCCCCCGCCGCCGCGGAGGAGCAGTCCGCCGCTGCGGAACAGCCCATCCTGCTGGAGAAGAAGAACATCCTCCTGAACTGCAAGCCCGTCAGCCCCGAGGAGGCCATCAAGGCCGTGGGCAAACTGATGGTGGAAAGCGGCTATGTGGAAGAGTCCTACATCCAGGGCATGCTGGACCGGGAGAAGAGCTTCTCCGTGGCCATCGGCAGCCACGTGGCCATCCCCCACGGCACCGAGGAATCCCGGAAGGCCATCAAGAAGACCGGCCTTATCGTCATGACCTATCCCGAGGGCATCCAGTGGGGCGACGAGCTGGTCCGCCTGGTGGTGGGCATCGCCTCCACCGGCGAGGATCACCTGGGCATCCTGGGCAAAATCGTCGAGGTGGCCGAAACCGAGGAGGACACCGACAAGCTGGTGGACGGCGCCACGGTGGATCAGCTCTACAAGCTGCTCAACGGCCTGGAGTAATTCCATGCGGTCTAAGGGCGTGCGTCTCTACGGCGCTTACGACATCCGCCTGGAGGAATTCGACCTGCCGGAGATCCGCGACGACGAGATCCTGGTCCGGGTTATGAGCGACAGCATCTGCATGTCCACCTACAAGCTGCTGGTCCAGGGCAAGGCCCACCGGCGCTGTCCCCAGGACGTGGACACACGCCCCGTCATCATCGGCCATGAGTTCGCCGGAGACATTGTGAAGGTGGGAAAAAAGTGGCTGGGCGAATTTTCTCCCGGCGAGAAGTTCGCCCAGCAGCCCGCCCTGAACTACAAAGGGAGCCCGGCCTCTCCCGGCTATTCCTATCCCACCTTCGGCGGGGCGTGCACCTACTGCATCGTCCCGCCGGAGGCGATGGAACTGGGCTGCCTCCTGCACTATGACGGCGAGAGTTATTTTGAGGCCAGCCTGGGGGAGCCCATGAGCTGCGTCCTGGGCGGATACCATGGAAATTACCACACCGGCCGCCACAGCCGCGAGCACATCATGGGCATCAAGGAGGGGGGCCGCGTCCTCATTCTGGGCGGCTGCGGCCCCATGGGCCTGGAGGCCATTGAGTACCCTTTGACTCTGGAGAAAAAGCCCTCCATGATCGTGGTAACGGACCTCTCGGACGAACGCATCGCCCGGGCCAGGCGGTTAATTCCCGAGTCCTTGGCCGCCGGCCGGGGCGTCCGGCTAAAGTACGTCAACCCCCGCCGGTGCACCGACGAGTTCGCCGAGCTTATGGCTCTCACCGGCGGGCAGGGCTACGACGACGTCTTCGTCTACAACGCCATCCGCTCCCTGGCGGAGATGGGGGACCGGCTGCTGGGCCGGGACGGGTGCATGAACTTCTTTTCCGGCCCCACGGACAAGTCCTTCTCCGCCAGCATCAACCTGTACAACTGCCACTACGCCTCCACCCATGTCATCGGCACCACCGGGGGCACCACGGAGGACCTGAAGGAGGCTTTTCGCTTGGCCGCCCAGGGGGAAATCCGCCCCGCCGTCATGGTCACCCACGTGGGCGGCATGGACTCCATCGTAGAGACCACGAGGAACCTCCCCCATATCCCCGGCTGGAAGAAGCTGACCTACACCCAGTTCGACATGCCCCTCACCGCCATTGAGGACTTCCGCGAAAAGGGCCGGACGGACCCGCTGTACGCCCGCCTGGCGGACAGCTGCGACGCCCACGACGGCCTCTGGAACGCCGAGGCGGAAAAAATCCTGCTCCGGCATTTCCACGTAATCTAAAGACAGCCGGACCTCACGGCTGTGGGGTCCGGCTGTCTTTATGCTTATTCTACGGTGACAGACTTTGCCAGGTTTCTCGGCTTGTCGATGTCGCAGCCCCGCTGGAGCGCCACGTAATAGGCGAACAGCTGGAGCGGCACGATGGAGAGGGACGGCTGGAGCAGGGGATGGGTCTCCGGCACGGCGATGACCGCGTCGGCGGTCTTCTCCATCCGCTCCCGGAAGCTCTCTGTGGTGACGGCCAGCACCGTGGCCCCACGGGCCTTCACCTCCACCACGTTGCTCATGGCTTTGTCAAAGAGGGCCCCATAGGTCCCCAGGGCCACCACCAGCGTCCCCGGCTCAATCAGGGAGATGGTCCCGTGCTTCAGCTCCCCGGAGGCGTAGGCCTCCGAGTGGATGTAACTGATTTCCTTCAGCTTCAGCGACCCCTCCAAGCCCATGGCATAGTCCAGATTCCGGCCGATGAAGAAAATGCTGTCGTGGTTGAAGAACCGGGAGGCGAAATACTTCGTGTCCTCGAAATTCTCCAGGTACTTCCGCATCTTCTCCGGAAGAAGCTGAAGCTCCGCCAGCATGGCGTCGTACTCGCTCCGCCCCACCGTCCCCAGAAGGTCCGCCAGGTACAGCCCCACCAGGTTCAGCGCCGCCAGCTGGGTCGAGTATCCCTTGCTGGTAGCCACGGCAATCTCCGGCCCCGCCCAGGTGTACAGCACGTCGTCCGCCTCTCTTGCGATGGAGGACCCCACCACGTTGCAGACGGCCAGGGTCCGGCCTCCCAGGCGCTTGGCCTCCCGGAGGGCGGCCATGGTGTCCAGGGTCTCCCCGGACTGGCTGATGGCGATGACCAGGGTATGCGCATCCACCAGGGGCTCGCTGTAGCGGAATTCCGAGGCCAATACCACCTCCACCGGGCGGCGGAGCAGCCGTTCCCAGGTGTACTTTCCCACCACCCCCGCGTGATAGGCGGAGCCGCAGGCGATCATATAGATGTGGGAGATGCTCTTGGCGTAGTCCGCCGTCAGGCGGATATCGTCCAGCACCACCCGGCCCTCCCGGATACGGGGGGAAATGGTTTTCCGCAGAGCCTCCGGCTGCTCCAGAATCTCCTTAAACATGAAGTGGGGATAGCCGCCCTTCTCGGCGGAGGCCGCGTCCCAGTCGATGCGGCTGTGTTCCTTCTCAATGGGGTTTCCCTCCCCGTCGAACACGTCCACGCTCTGGGCCGTCAGCACGGCGATTTCCCCGTCGTTCATATAGGCCACGTCCCGGGTGTGCCGGATGATGGCCGTGGCGTCGGAGGCGATGAAGTTTTCCCCCTCTCCAAAACCGATGATCAGGGGGCTGTCCTTCCGGGCGGCGATGAGGGCGTTGGGGTAGTCCGAGCAGATGATGCCGAAGGCGTAGGACCCTTCAATCCGCCGCAAACACCGGCCCACGGCCTCCAGCATATTCCCGCACTCCTGGTAGTGGAACTCCAGCAGGTGGGCCACGACTTCCGTGTCCGTCTCGGAGGTGAAGACCACCCCCCGACGGGTCAGCATCTCTTTCAGCTCCAAATAGTTTTCAATGATGCCGTTATGTACCAGGGCGATTTTTCCGTCCCCGCTGACGTGGGGGTGGGCGTTCACGTCGTTGGGCTCCCCGTGGGTGGCCCAGCGGGTGTGCCCGATTCCTAAAGTGCCTTCCAGGTCCGCCCCGCCGCGGGTCAGGTCCGCCAGGACCTGTAAGCGGCCTTTGGACTTGCGGATCTGGAGCCCCTTTGTCTCCGACCGGACGGCCACCCCCGCCGAGTCATAGCCCCGGTACTCCATCTGCCGGAGCCCTTCCAGCAAAATCGGCGCGGCCTGTTCCCGGCCCACAAAGCCTACGATTCCACACATAGAATCAAGTTCCTCCTAATTGGAAAATTAAGAGGACAAATGCGCAGTCACTTGTCTTCCCAGGGCGGTCACGGCCCTTCTGTTCCACGGTCGCCCGTGTATTTGTAAGCCGTGTCACGCGCCCGCCCAAGGCGCGGAGGGGCATCCGCCGAATCCTTCGATACTCCCCTCACCTCGTCATCGTCGGGGCGAAATCCGCTTCGCTCCGTCCCCGCCTCCGGCGAGGACGGCGCTCCACTCCTTTTCCCCTCCTCTCCCCACGAAAACCGCTTCGCTGGGTTTTCGCGGGGGCCCCGGAGCGGAATCTCTTCCGACGATCTGGCGCTTTGTTGGGAATGCTCCCATATCCTCCTTTCACCTCTGCGGTTTGTGCGGCCTTTCGGCCTCCCTGCATTATACGGAAGAGGAGCGCAAATGTCAACTTGCCCGGAGTCCCGGCCCCGGCCTCAAAATTTTCCCAACTTTTTCCCCGCCCCGTCTTGCCGTCGACTTGACAAAATGTTATACTGTTTCCAGGTCCGCTTTCAGCGGAAGCCACAAAAATATAAGACCTCACGGAAAGGAAGCTGCATCATGCTGAACGTCAAATCCTTCCAGATGGAAAACTTTATCCCCGCCGATTACCGGGACGCCGCCGCCCCCCGGCTGGCGGAGGCCCAGGAGAAGCTCCAGAAGCACAACGGCCTGGGCCATGAGTTCACCGACTGGGTCCGCCTCCCCGTGGACTACGACAAGGAGGAGTTCGCCCGCATCCAGGCCGCCGCCAAGAAGATTCAGGACGACTCCAAGGCCCTGGTGGTCATCGGCATCGGCGGGTCCTACCTGGGCGCGCGGGGCGTCGTCGAATACCTCTGCTCCCCCAACTACAACCAGAAAAAGGGGAAGAAAACCCCCAACATCTACTTTGTGGGCAACGGCCTTTCTTCCGACGCCATGCAGGAGGTCTTTGACCTCATCGGAGACGAGGATTTCTCCGTCAACGTGATCTCCAAGTCCGGCACCACCACCGAGCCCGCCGTGGCCTTCCGCTTCTTCCGGGACGCCCTGGAGAAGAAATACGGCAAGGCCGGAGCCAAGGGCCGCATCTACGCCACCACCGACAAGGCCCGTGGGGCCCTGAAATCCCTGGCCAACGAGGAGGGCTGGGAGAGCTTCGTGGTGCCCGACGGCGTGGGCGGGCGGTACTCCGTCCTCACCGCCGTGGGCCTGCTGCCCATCGCCGTGGCCGGGATTGACATTACCGAGCTCATGGGCGGCGCGGCCAAGATGATGACGGCGTGCGAGACCGCCTCCTTTGAGAATCCCGCCTGGTGCTACGCCGCCCTCCGGGACGCGCTGTATCAAAAGGGCTGGAGCATCGAGGTGCTGGCCTGCTACGACCCGGCCTTCCGCTTCATGCTGGAGTGGTGGAAGCAGCTCTACGGCGAGAGCGAGGGCAAGGACGGCAAGGGCCTCTTCCCCGCCAGCGTGGAGTTCACCGCGGACCTCCACTCCATGGGCCAGTATATCCAGGCTGGGCGGCGGATCATGTTTGAGACCGTGGTCCGCCTGGGGGCCTCGGAGCACCAGCTGCTGGTCCCCAAGGATGAGGTCAACGGCGACGGGCTGAACTTCCTGGCCGGGGAGTCCATGGACTACATCCGGGACAAGGCCATGGAGGGCACGTTGCTGGCCCACACCGAGGGCGGCGTGCCCAACGTCATCGTGGAAACCGACGGCAAGAGCGCCGATTCCCTGGGCCAGCTCATCTACTTCTTTGAGTACGCCTGCGGCCTGTCCGGCTATTTGCTGGAGGTCAACCCCTTCGACCAGCCCGGCGTGGAGGCCTACAAAAAGAACATGTTCGCCCTGCTGGGCAAGCCCGGCTATGAGGCCCAGAAGGCCGAGCTGGAAGCGAAACTTGGAAAGTAAACGGAACGATCAGGGGCCGTCCCGTCTCAAGGGCGAGGCGGCCTCCGTTCCAGTGATTGCGAAAACGATTACTCCATCAAAAACAATCATTTTAAGGAGGAGCACTATGAAACAGGCAATTCAAATCGGCGCGGGCAACATCGGCCGGGGCTTTATCGGGGCCCTGCTCAGCCAGGCGGGCTGGCACGTCACCTTCGCCGACGTGGTGGAGCCCATCATCGAGGCGCTGAACAAAGACCACGCTTACACGGTCCACATTCTGGACAAGGAGCCCGGAGAAATCGCCATCAGCAATGTGGACGGCGTAATCTCCACCTCCCCGGAGTTTGCCCAGAAGGTGGCCCAGTGCGACCTCATCACCACCGCCGTGGGGCCCAACGTGCTGCCCATCATCGCCAAGTCCATCGCCGGAGGCATCCAGGCCCGCATCCAGGCCGGGAACACCGAGCCCATGAACGTGGTCTGCTGCGAGAACGGCCTGCGGACCACCACCCGCCTGAAAAACGAGGTGGTCAAGCACCTGAGCGCCGAGGAGAACGCCTTCCTGGAAGAGCACATCGGCTTCGCCGACTGCGCCGTGGACCGCATCTGCCCCAAGCCCAGCTTTGACAACATCCTGGACGCCGCCGTGGAGCGCTACTGCGAGTGGGACGTGGAGAAATCCGCCTGGAAGGGCGAGCTGCCGGACATCCCCGGCCTGACCTTCGCGGACAACCTCATGGCCTATCTGGAGCGGAAGCTGTTCACCCTGAACAGCGGCCACGCCATCTGCGCCTACCTGGGCTACCTGAAGGGCTGCGCGACCATCAAGGACAGCATCGCGGACCCGGCCATCGGGGAGATCGTCCACGCCGCCATCTCCGAGAGCGGCGAGGGGCTCATCAGGGAATTCGGCTTCGACCCGGAGGTCCACCACGCGTATGTAGAGAAGATCTTCGCCCGCTATCAGAACCCCTTCCTGGAGGACGAGGTGCTCCGGGTGGGCCGGGAGCCCATCCGCAAGCTGGAGCCCGGCGACCGGCTCATCAAGCCCCTGACCACCGCCGCCTCCTACGGCCTGCCGGTGGACCACCTGATTTTCGGCGCCGCCGCGGCCCTGCGCTTCGACTGCCCGGAGGACCCCCAGAGCGTGGAGCTCCAGGCCAAGGTCAAGGCCGAGGGCCCCGCCGCCGCCCTGGAGTCCTACTCCGGCCTGAAGCCGGAAAATCCCCTGTTCGGCCGTATCCTGGATGTTTACAACGCCTTGGCGGTGGCCAAAAAATAACCTCCCGCTTCCGGCGGGGCGGAGGAGTCTTCCTCCGTCCCGTTTCGTTTTCCTGGGAAATCTTGCCCGTTTCCCCTTCCCTTTTGGGAGAAAGCCTGATAGAATAGGATCAGATTCCGGAAACGTCCGGGGAGAGAGAGGGAAGCCTATGAAGCGCCGTCTGGCTGTCTTACTGGCGGTTCTGCAGCTGCTGGCCTGCGCCGCCCCGGTCTCCGCGGCGGAGTGGGACCCCACGGACCCCAACGATCCCCTGCTGTGGGAGCCGGACCTGCCGGAGTTCGACGGGCCCATGCCCCGGACCGGGGAGACGGAGGACGCCTTCCGCGTCGTCGTCAGCTTTACCGGGGATATGCTGCTGGCTTCCCTCCATGGAAAACGGGCGGCGGGGAATTTCCTGGACTATGCCGCCAAGCAGGAGCCGGAGTACTTCCTCCAGCACGTCCGGCCCATTTTCGAGGCCGACGATTTCACCGTGGTAAACCTGGAAAACGTGCTGACGGACCGGGTCCTGGCCCCCAAGGAGAAGAGCACGGACCCCGCTTACTGGTTCCGGGCCCCTGCGGCCAATACGGACGTCCTCACCTCCTCCGGCGTGGAGGCGGTGTCCCTGGCCAACAACCACACGGGGGACTACGGCACGGCGGGCTATCGGGACACGGTCAAGGCCGTCTCCGCCGCTGGGCTGGAGTACGGCGGCAACGACCGGACCTTCTATCTGGAGAAAAACGGATACCGCATCGCCGTCATCTGCCACGGCCTTTGGAACGAGGGCCAGGCCGGGGCCATCGTCCGGCGCCTCAAGGCGGCGGAGCAGGACTCCGATTTCCAGGTAGTCTTCTACCACGGCGGCGCAGAGGGCGTTCACGCCCCGGAGGCGTGGCGGATCCGGGCCTCCCGCCGGCTGATTGACAACGGCGCGGACCTGGTGCTGGGCAACCACCCCCACGTCCTCCAGCCTCGGGAGATTTACAAAGGCAAGGAGATCGTCTATTCCCTGGGGAATTTCTGCTTCGGCGGCAGCCGGGGGCCGGAGAACCGGACCCTCATCTACCAGCTGGTTCTCCAGGTGGAGGACGGGGAGCTGGCCAGCGTCTCCTCGGAGCTGATCCCCTGCTATGTCCACACCGGCGGCAAGGTAAACAACTACTGCCCCGCCCCCATCGAGGACGAGGCCCAGGCCAAGCGGGTGCTGGACTTCATGGACGGAAAGGCAAAGCTGCCCTATTGACGGCGGGAACCGCCGGAAAAATCCTTTCCAAGGTCTTTTCACATTTTCTGCAAATCCTTGCGGCGTCTTAACAGGACGCCGCATTTCTTTATTTCCGAAGGGAGATGCTCGGGTATTTTCACAAAAAATCTTTACTTTCATGATAATTTTCTCCCAATAACCCTCGACGAAATTTCCTTTTTCTGCTATAATTGAAAAGAATACGGCAGGCTCCCGCGGCGGAGACGGCGTTTCTCCTTCGGCGCGGCAAACGGAAAGGCTTCTTTTTTCGAGGACTTCGACGTAAGGGCAGGGAATGGAAACGGAAAGGAACCGATAACATGGATCACACTCAGCTCAGCGTTTTGGACCTTGGCATCATCGCGTTTTATCTGATCTCCATGGTGGCCGTGGGCGTCTATTTCGTCCGGCGCATCAAGGACACCGGGGACTACTATGTGGCGGGCCGGTCTCTGGGGCCCTTGGTGATGATGGCCACGGTCTGCGCCACCATCATCGGCGGCAGCGGCCTCATGGGCCGGGCCGGGGTGGCCTACTCCAGCGGCACCAAGGCGGTGCTTACCGCCGTTCCCTATCTTCTGGGCATGTTCATCTTCTCCGGCATCGCCGGGAAGATTTCCGACATCGGCATGAAGTACAATGTCACCTCCATCCCGGACCTCTTTGAGCGCCGCTTCGGAAAGACGGCGAAGATTATGCTGGCGGCCATGGTGGCCTTCACCATGATGGGCACCGTCGCCTCCCAGGTGACGGCCACCGCCACCATCATCAACATGCTGGGGGGCCAGGTGGGCCTCAGCTTTGAGGCCGGGGCCCTCATCGCCTGCGTCATCTTCATGGTCTACACCGCCTCCAGCGGCCTCTTCGGCGTGGTGTACACCGACGTGCTCCAGTTCTATATGCTGATTTTATTTGTGTACATCCTCATCCCCGCGGCCTCCCTCAAGAGCATCGGCGGCTTCTCCGCCTTCCTGGCCAATCTGGACCCGGCCCTGGCGAAGCCCTATCTCAACGGCAGCATCCTGGGAGACATCGTCACCTACCTGGTCTTCACCATGGCGGGGGCGGAGATGTGGCAGCGGGCCTTCGCCGCCAAGGACCGGGGCTCCGCCAAGAAGGGCATGTTCCTGGGCACCGCCGTCTACGGCGTGACCATCGCCCTGGTGTACTTCATGGGCGTGGCCGCCCACCAGGTCATCGGGGACGACGCCGCGGCGGTCTACGGCAGCACCGACGCCGTGGTCCCGGCCCTGGCCATCCATGTGCTGCCCATCGGATTGACGGGCCTGGCCCTGGCGGGCATTCTCTCCGTCATCATGTCCACGGCGGACAGCTACCTGCTGGTCAGCGTCCAGACCTGTGTCCACGACATCGGCAAGACCTTCTTCCCGGAGATGAAGGACAAGACGGAGATTCTCCTCTCCCGGATTTTCTCCATCATCCTGCCCCTGGGCGCTTTGGTCATTGCGCTTTACATTAAGAACGCCTATAATATCCTTATGTTCGCCTGGAGCTTTTACGCGGCGGCGGCGGGCATCCCGGCCTTTGCCGCCCTCTTCTGGAGGAAGGCCACCTCCGCCGGGATCATCGCCGGCATGGCCGCCGGCTTTACCGTCTGCATCGGCTGGAAGCTGGCGGGGGAGCCCTTCGGCCTGGGCTCCGCCGTGCCGGGGACCATCGCCTGCGGCGCGGCGCTGATCGCGGTGAGCCTCGCCACCTGCAAGCGCCGCCCCTCCGTCTTCTTGGATGCGGGGAAGGCTTAAACCGGGCGCATTTCGTAGCGGGGAAGAACCCGCGGAAAGGGGAACACCCATGCTGACCTTGGATATGATACGGGACGCGCAGAAGGCCCTGGCGGACATTGCCCGCCGAACCCCCCTCCACCCCGCCCCCAGGCTGGGCCGGGATCTCTACATCAAGGCGGAAAATCTCCAGCTCACCGGCTCCTTCAAGCTCCGGGGAGCCTTCAACAAGATCCGCTCCCTGACGGCGGCGGAGGCGGAGAAGGGCGTCATCGCCTGCTCCGCCGGGAACCACGCCCAGGGCATCGCCCTCTCCGCCGCCCGGCTGGGCATCCCCTCCGTTATCTGCATGCCCGCCGGGGCCCCCATCAGCAAGGTGGAGGCCACGAAAGGCTACGGCGCTCAAGTGGTGCTGGTCCCCGGCGTGTACGACGACGCGGCGGCGGAAGCCCGGCGCCTCTGCCGGGAGGAGGGCTATACCTTCGCCCATCCCTTCGACGATCCCCTGGTCATCGCCGGGCAGGGCACCATCGGCCTGGAAATTCTGGAGCAGCTTCCCGACGTGGAACAGGTGGTGGTCCCCATCGGCGGCGGCGGGCTCATCAGCGGCGTGGCTTACGCCGTCAAGCAGCTGAAGCCGGACTGCCGGGTGGTGGGCGTCCAGGCGGCGGGGGCTCCCTCCATGTACCTCTCCCTTCACGCCGGGGAGCCCACGGAACTTTCCGGCGTAGCCACCATTGCCGACGGCATCGCCGTAAAGCGGCCGGGGGACCTGACGTTCGCCCTCTGCAAGGAATACGTGGACGAGGTGGTCACCGTCACCGAGGACGAGATCGCCTCCGCCATCCTGGCGCTGATGGAGGAGCAGAAAACCGTGGCCGAAGGGGCCGGAGCCACCCCGGTGGCCGCCTGCATGTTCGGCAAGGTGAAGGCCGAGGGGAGGAAAACCGTCTGCCTGGTCTCCGGCGGCAACGTGGATGTGACCACCCTCTCCCGCATCATCACCAAGGGCCTTTCCAAGGCGGGCCGCCTGGTGGAGCTGACCACCAAGGTGGCGGATAAACCGGGGAGCCTGCTGCGGATGCTCCAGGTGGTCTCGGACAGCGGAGCCAACATCATCAGCGTGAACCACAACCGGGAGGACAAGGATTCCGACGTGGGGGCCTGTATCGTCACCATGGTGCTGGAGACCCGGGACAGCCGCCATGCCGAGGCGTTGCAGCTGGAGCTGCAGTCCAAGGGCTACCTCATGCGGTGAGGGGCCCTTTTCTGCCAAGGGAAAAACCGGCGGACCTTTCGGTCCGCCGGTTCTCCTTTTCTCCGTACTCTTTTAGAGCACATTCTGCATGAAGCGGCTGAGGATCGCCGCCACCTGGGCCCGGCTGGCGTTCCCTCCGGGGGACAGGGTATCGGCGGAAACGCCGTTGACCAGCCCCGCCGACACGGCCCAGCTCAAGGGCTCCACGGCATAGGGGGCAACCTGTCCCGCGTCGGCGAAGGCGCTCAGCGTCGTCCGGCCGGACATGTCCCGGCCCTTTTGGGAGGCGTAGCGGTACAAAAACGCCGCCAGCTGCTCCCGCGTGATGAGGTGATTGGGCCGGAACGTCCCGTCTCCATAGCCGTTGACAATGCCGCCCGCCGAGGCCCAGGAGACGGCGTCGGCGTAATAGGCGCCGGGGGCCACGTCGCTGAAGGAGGCCTGCCCGGCGGGCTCGCCCCCCACAAGGACAAAGGGGGAATCGGCGTCCCCCCGGACAGGGGCGGGAGAACCCTCCAGCCGGTAGAGGATGGCTACGATCTGTCCCCGTGTGGTAGGGGCGTCGGGGGTGAACGTGTCGGCGGAGGTTCCGTTCATCAGCCCCGCCTCAAAGACGCGGCGCACCGCGTCATAGCACCAGTCCCCCGGCCGCACGTCCTGAAAGGCCAGGCCGCTTTGAACAGGGACGGGATCCGGCTCGTCCCGCTCCGCCTCCAGGGAAACCCGTCCCTCGAAGATGGGCTGGAGGCTCCGGTCCAGCAGCAGCAACTCCCCCCGGCCGGGGAGGCGGAAATCGCTCCCCGGCATCAGTGTCCCCAGGTCCAGGGACCGGCCCGACAGGGGCTCGTCCTCCGCCATCAGGTAGAGGGTGACGGCGGTTTCGTCCCGCCCCGCCTCCACATGGCAGTCCGGGCTGTAGACGCCCCGGAGCGAGGGTTCAAAGCGGGCCTCGGGGCACTCCCCCTCCAAAACCAGCTCCAGCTGGAGGGCGTAAGCCTGGCGGTCCAGGCTCTCCAGAGTGAGGCGGACCTCGCCGCCCCGCTCCCGGCAGAAGAGGGTCGGATTGCTCCGGGCCGCCGCCGTCACCGGCAGGGCGCAGAGCAGGCACAGGGCCAGAAGGCCGGATACGATACGCTTCATTCGCCTTCCTCCAATTCGATGGCCGGCAGGTCCTCCCCGCCGGGGGTGTTGATCCAAAGGGTCTCCGCCGTCACCCGCTGGCTGTCCGCCAGGGCGGGCTGGTCCGTCCGGGAGAGCACCGCCCGCATCCGGGCGGGCAGGAGGGCGGCGGCGCCGCACGCGCTGGTCTCGCCCTGGAGCTCCGCCTCCCGCTGGACATTGGGGATGAAGATGAAGAGGCCGTCGCTGATGTCGCAGACCTTCTTGTCCTTGGGGAGCTCGGCGAAGAACAGGGCCTTCCCGTCCACCCAGCGGGTCTCGGTGGTGGTCTCCACCCCGTCCTCCCCGTCCGTGAGGACGGTCCGGCTGAACTCGCCTTCGATCTTCACCGTCAGATAGGCCGGGTCGCCCCGGTACGTGCCGGTGACAATCAGCGTCCCGGCGGGGATGACCTGTTCGGCCTTCGTACCGTATTGGTACGCCTTGGACAGCACGCCCACGGCTCCCCTCTCCAGGAAGGCCACGTCGTCTCCGGCGTAGCTGATGAGCTGGGGATTCGCGCCCTCCGGCACGCCGGTGACGGTGACGGTTTTGGCGTCATAGGTCCAGATGCGGGTGTCCGCGGCCTCCGCGCCGGGCTTCTGGAGGTAGGTCAGATAGCCGCTTCGGTCGTCCACGGCCTGGTTTCCCTCCTTGAAGTCGCCGGAGCGGGCGGTGGTGGTTTTTCCGTCCTCGTCCGTGACGGTGACGGTGAACGGGCCGGAGGCCGGGGCCACCGTGACTTTCAGGCCGGAGACCGGGGTCTCCTCCTTCATCGCGAAGGTCACCGTGGTCCCATTTCGGCTCAGGGTGTACGCGTCCGCCGGGACGGTCTTGTCGTAGGCAATCCGCAGCTCCTGGGCCGACGCCTCGGCAATGAGATTCCCCAGGCTGTCGTAGGCCCGGACGCCATAGGTGAAGGTCCGGTGGTTGGCGGAGCCGATGACGTCCGTGTAGGTTTTTTCCGTGGTGAAGGCGATGGGCGCTCCGTTGCGGAGGATCTCATAGCCCTGGACCTTCCCCGAGGTCACGTTAGAGGCAATCGTCAGCTTGACGGTCTTCTCCCCCTCCAGGGCCGCCGTCAGGGAGACCGTTCCCTGGCCCTGGGAGACCCCGGCCAGCCGGTCCCGGCGGCTCTGGTCGTTGAGATACCAGAGGGCCCGGGGCTCCTCCGGGTAATTTTTCAGCGCCGCCCTGGTTCCGTCGCTGAGGGTCATGCCCCAGCGGGTGAAGAACTCCGTCAGGTTCCGGTTCGCCACGGCGGAGGCGGTCCGGGCCACCCGGTCCTGATACCCCGCCTCGCCGCCGAAATAGGTCCCGGCCTTCCACGCCTTGAAGAAGCGGTTGTAGAAGTCCATGGGCTCCGCCCCGTCGTCATAGGCCAGATGGAGTTGCCAGTAGAGGCCCAGCTGGACGAAGACGTCGCTGGAGTCGCCGGGGAGGCCCTGGGCGGTCTTTTGGAAGACGGCCGCGTATTTCCCGCTCTTCTCCAAGCGGGAGGCCAGGGTGTTCTGCTCCCCGTCATAGGTCTGGACCATCAGGGAGTAGAGGTTGTTGGTGATTTCGGCCTTGCCCAGCTTGTCCATGTTGTGGCCGATTTCGTGGGCGACGCCCCAGCCGAAGAGCCGGTTCGCCGTGTCGGAGGCCCCCATGGAGGCGATGGGCTTCCCGCAGACCATCCCGGCGCAGGAGCCGTAGCCGATGCCGATGTGGTTCCCCGCCGCGTACATGAAGGCTCCGGAGAACATCTGCATGCAGCGGATGTTCTGGCGGGTCCGCATGTCGTTTTGCGCGTAGGTCTTGTCAATGCCCTGGGTGGTTTTACAGACGTGCATCACGTCCTCCCAGGCGAGAATGGCCTGGTACAGGGTTTCCACCCGCTCCGCCCGGCTCCTGCCCGCGCCGCTCTGCACCGCCGCCGCGGGCAGGGACAGCAGCATGGTGGGAGTGGAGATCTCCGTGACATTGAAAACGTCGCTTTGCAAAGAGGCGCCGGCCGGGCTCAGGCCGGAGACATAGGTCTCCAGCTCCCCGGCGTAGCGGTCCAGCTCGCCCCGCCTCTGGCTGTCGCTCATGGCGTACCAATCCGCCAGCTCCAAAACCGGGACGTCCGTTCCCCGGCGGATGTGGAGGCGGATAGTCTCCGGGTTCGGCCCGCCGTAGGTCAGGTACAGGCTGCCGCCCCGGGGGGTGTTCTGGCTGCCGATTTGAGGGACCGTCAGCACATTCCGCCCGTTGGAGAGGGTCCCGATTTCCGCCCGCCAGGCGGAGGCCTCGGCGTGGAACTGGCTGGCGCAGACCGTCAGCTTCTGTCCCGCCGGGATGCCGGAGGCGTAGACGGTCAGCTCCTGCTTCGCCCTGGCGGCGACGCCCAGGGGCTGGAGGTCGCTGCCGCCCTGCTGGTACTTCCGGCCGTCCTCCCCGCCGCTGCGGGACTGGACGCCGTTCAGCACCACGCCGGAGGAGGTCCCGCTCCGCAGCAGCTCCTCCGCCAGGTCCAGCTCGTCCGCCAGGGTATCCAGGTTCATGTAGTAGTTCCGCTCGCCGCTCTCCAGCCTCTGCCGGAGGGCATCCACGTCCGCCTGGGCAACGCCGGGGCGCAGGGCGGTCCGCAGCTCGTCGGCGAACAGGTCCGCGATGTTGTCCGGCAGGCACCGGGCCGGGTCGTATTCCATAAACATCAGCTCCGACAGGCTCACCGCCGTGTAGGCCGTCTGCTCAATGGTGACGGCAATTTTCACCACGTCCGTCACCGGCTCGAAGGGCAGCACGGCGAACTTGGTCACGGCGGGGTTGTTCCCCACGGCCAGCCAGGTGTTATGGTCGGAGGCTTTGCCCCCCTGGAGAGGGTTCGGGGACGCCAGGACGCCGGGGCCGTTCAAATCGTCTCCCTGCCGCCAGACGGTGACGGTGTAGAGCCGGAGGTTGTTGGCATAGCTTCCGTCCAGCCGGGGGACCCAGATGACGCTGCTGAGGTCCACAGGCCGCTTAAAGGTGGCCAGGACCTGCTTGCTGTCCCACCAGTTGCCGTCGTTGTAGGAGTGGGAGGTCCAGTGGGTGCTGAAATCCCCGTCGGCCATAAACTCCGGCCGGAAGGGCCGGGAGGCGGGGTAGGCGGTGGGAGACACGTTGTTGGGA
>VSMY01000170.1 GCA_009773995.1 Oscillibacter sp.
TTGGTGGCCTGGCGCTGGGAGTCGGTGAAGTAGGCGGGGACGGTGATAACCGCCTCGGTGACGGCGCCGCCCAGATAGGCCTCGGCGTCCGCCTTCAGCTTCTGGAGGATCATGGCGCTGATCTCCTGGGGGGTGTAGTTCTTCCCGTCGATAGACACCCGGTGGTCGGAGCCCATCTCCCGCTTGATGGAGGAGATGGTCCGGTCCGGGTTCGTGATGGCCTGGCGCTTGGCCACCTGGCCCACCATGCGCTCCCCGGTCTTGGAGAAGGCGACGACGGAGGGGGTGGTGCGGTTGCCCTCGGCGTTGGCGATGACGACGGCCTCGCCGCCTTCCATCACCGCCACGCAGGAGTTGGTGGTTCCCAAATCGATACCGATTACTTTAGACATAATAACAGCCTCCTGAACGATATGAAAATAATTTTGAACTCACGTATTGATTAGTTGGCGACCTGCACCACGGCGTGGCGGATCACCTTGTCTCCCAGGAGGAAGCCCGCCTGAAAGACCTGGGCCACTTCGTTTTCGCCCAGATTCTCGTCGTCGATGTGCATGACGGCCTCGTGCCGCTCCGGGTCGAAGGGCTGGCCCTGGGCCTCGATCTCCGAGACCCCCAGCTTCTTCAGAAGCTCCTTGTACTGGGTGAAGATCATCTCCAGGCCCTTCTTGTGGGGGTCATCCTCCCCGCCGGGGGCCGCCGCCGCCCGCTCTAAGTTGTCGTACACCGCCAGGAATTCCCGGATCGTGTCCGCCTTGGCGTCCTGGTAGAGGGATTCCTTTTCTTTGGCGGTGCGTTTGCGGTAGTTTTCGTACTCCGCCGCCAGGCGGGTAAACTGGTCCTTGGTAGTCTCCAGCTGGCGGGCCGCCGCCTCCATCTGCTCCACCTGTTCCTTGGTAAAGGTAAAGCCCTTTTCCTTCTTCTTTTTGCCCTTGGGCGCCTTTTCGGCGGGTCCCTCCGGCTGGGACTCGGGGACTGCCTCCGTCCCCTCTTCCTCCAGGGGCTGCTTGTTCTCTTCCGTCATTTCGGTTCCTCCTTCGGAGGCAGTTCCTCCTGTTTTCCAAACAATCGCGTCAGCCCCTCGGCAAAGCCGGAGAGCCGTGCGGCCACCGCCGCGTAATCCATTCTCGTGGGGCCCACCACGCCGATGAGGCCCCGCATGTCGTCTCCGATATCATAGCTGGCCACCACCACGCTGGTGTCCCGCAGGGCCTCCTTCACATTCTCCGGGCCGATGAGGATCTCCATGTCCCGGTGCAGCGGCTGGGGGAGCTCCTCCTTGCTGTCCGCCAGGAAGCTCATCAGCTCGTGGGCCTTGTCGGCGTCCCGGAACTCCGGGAGCTTTAAAAGGCGGCTGGCTCCGGCGGTGACAATCTCCCGCCGGCCCGCCTCCTCCAGCGTGTCCGCCGCGAAGCTTACGGCCTGGGACAGCAGCAGGAAGAGCTGGGGGCTCACCTGGTCCGCCACGCTCATCAGGTGCCGGCTCATGCCGCCGGGGTCCGTGCCCGCAAAGTGGCTGTTTAAAAGGTTCGCCGCTGCGGGCAGGTCCACCGGGTCCACCTTGAGCTGCATCCGAAGGAGCTGGCTTTTCACCTTGCTGTCGCTGGTCATCATCACCAGGATGCAGTTCCGCTCGTCCACCGCCAGCAGCTCGAAACGCCGGACGGTAAGCTCGGTCTTCCGGCTGGCGGAGATATAGGCCGGGTAGCGCACCAGGGCGGACACCGCCCGACCCGCCTGGACCAGGAGCCGGTCCAGCTCCTCCATCTTTAACTGGAGGGACTGGTTGATCTTCTCCGTTTCCGCCAGGGAGAGGCGCTGGGCCTCCATCAGCTCGTTGACGTACAGGCGGTAGCCCTTGGGGGAGGGCATCCGCCCCGCGGAGGTATGGGGCTGCTCCAAATAGCCCATCTCCGTCAGGTCGGACAGCTCGTTGCGGATGGTGGCGGAGCTGACGCTGCCCCCCATTTCGGCGGCAATGGCCTTGGACCCCACCGGCTCGGCGGTGCGGACATAGTCCTCCACCACCACTTTTAATATCTGCCGTTTCCGGTCCGAGAGCTCCACGCCGTCCTCCTCCTAATGTCCGCCGCCTGCCGGGGCGGGCCGTTTCCATGCTTTAGCACTCCTTTTCCCAGAGTGCTAAAGCGAGTTTACCACCGGAGGGATTTGTTGTCAATGGATGGATATAAACAAATTGTAAACAAACCGGGTCAAAATAGTAAATCCGATTCCCCGAAAATCTTTTTTCCGGTTTTCTCCTGAACCCGCGGCGCCTTTTTCCAGCCGGTTCTTCCCGCCCCTGAAAAACGGGCTTCGTAAAAAATACCGAAAGTTGTTCTGGAAGGGCCGAGAGTAAAAAATTGTGCTTTACTTTTTAAGCAAAAGCTGGTATCATATTTTACTGTGTAGGATATGCAACTAAAGGGGATGAACAAATGCTTAGCGAGTTGGAGTTGGAAAGAAGCCCGCTGTTTCATGACATCAGCTACCAGGATTACCGGGAAATTCTGTCCTGCTTTCAGGCGGTCCAGCGGTCTTTCCGGGCCGATGAGCTGATCTATGATTTCTCCTCCGACGCCGTGGGCGTGGTGGAGCGGGGCCAGGCGTCCTTGATCCGCATTGACGAGGAGGGCGTGGCCACCGTGCTGGAGGACCTGGGCGTGGGGAGCGTCTTCGGCAAGACCCTGGCCTTCGCCGGGTCCACGGGGGACAGCCTGGAGGTGGTCTGCCGCCGCCCCTGCGAGGTGGTGTTTATCGACTACGCCCATATTCTCAGCCGCTGCGGCCACGCCTGCCAGCGGCACAGCATCCTGGTCCAGAATATGCTTCAATTGATGGCGGACAAGGCCCAGGCCCTCTCCCGCCGGGTGGACGTGCTGTCCCGGCGGTCCATCCGGGAAAAGCTGCTGTGCTATTTCCGCCAGCTCTCCCAGCAGTCGGGAAGCCGGACCTTCACCCTCCCCTTTTCCCTCAGCACTCTGGCGGACTACATCGCCACCGACCGCAGCGCCATGATGCGGGAGCTCAAGCGTCTCCGGGAGGAGGGCAGCGTCCGCTCCGACGGGCGCCAGTTCACCATCCGGCAGTGACAGAGACAAAGGAGGCCGTCCCCGTGGACTATGAAGAGCTCCGCGCTTTCCGCAACAACAACAATCCCTTTTCCAGCCGCCTGGGCATCTACGTGGAGGAGCTCCGCCCCGGCTATGCCCGAGCTGTCAAAACCGTGACGGCGGAGGACCTGAATCCCGTCCGGGTGCCCCACGGCGGCGTTTACTTCTCCCTGGCCGACACCGCCTGCGGCTCGGCCATGGTGGCCTATGGGACCATGGCCGTTACCATCAACTGCTCCTTCAGCTTCTTGAAAAGCGCCCAAGTGGGCGACAAGCTGACGGCGGAGGCCCGGGAACTCCAGAGCGGCCGGAGCATCTGCGTGCTGGAGGCCCGGGTCACAGGCGAAGGCGGGACGCTCTTCGCCGCGGGCACCTTCACCTTCCGGCGGCTGGACAAACCGGCTGCGCTGTGACAAGACATGAGAAAGAGGCTGTCTCCGAACAGCCTCTTTTTTGCGCCCGCGGACGTTTATCCGATGTAAGGCAGAATCATCGAGGCCAGCAGGGCCGCCACCAGCACCACCGCCAGGGCCAGGGCGATGACCCGCTTCAGCTTGCCGTTCATGTGGGTTCCTCCTTCGTCAGTACTTTGCGGATGCTCTTCTCCGCCTTGCTCCGGGGGAGCATCAGCTCATGGCCGCAGCCCCGGCACCGCAGCTTGATGTCCATGCCCACCCGCAGGATCTCCCATTGGACGCTCCCGCAGGGGTGGGGCTTTTTCAATTCCACCAGATCGTGAAGATGCAGGTCCATCTTGTCCTCCTGTCAACCATTTCCGTTTTCCGCATATATTGTCTATATCAACGTTTAAGGATGCGATATCATGCCGGAAAATAAACTGTAC
>VSMY01000171.1 GCA_009773995.1 Oscillibacter sp.
GCCCCCGGCCGCCCCGCCGGAGAGGGAGATAACGGCGGCGTCGCTCCCAGCCAGGCCAACGCTTCCGGGCCCTCCAAGCGGAAAAACATCACCACAGGCAAGGTCGTGGCGGGGGTCTCCCTGTCAGCCGGCGACCACATCGCCTACGCCCAGGGCAGCACCGGTCTATTTCCCTCCTTCAATCCCACCCGGCAGGTCACCCGGGCCGAGGCGGCCCAGATGCTTTACCGCCTCCTGCCTCCGGACGCCCCGGCCTCCAATACGGCCTACGCCGACGTGCCCGCGGGCGCGTGGTACGCCAAGGCCGTGAGCACCCTGGCGGACCTGGGCGTACTGGAGGCCCAGGACGGCATGCTGGACACCGGCCGGGCCGTCACCAGGGGGGAGTTCGTCCGGTACATCGCCTGTTTCTTTCCCCTGCGGAGCGACGGCGAGCTGTTCCCCGACGTATCGGAGAACGACCCCAACGCCGCCTTTATCCGCTCCGCCCAGGCCTACGGCTGGGCCCAGGGCGGCAGCGACGGCCTCTTCCACCCCGATGAGACCATCAACCGGGCGGCGGCTGTGGTGCTGCTGAACCGGGCCCTGGGCCGGACGGCGGACCGGGCGTACATCGACAGCCACCATCCCGCCTTTTACGTGGACGTGGCCCCCTCCAGCTGGTATTACTATGACGTCTGCGAGGCCACCGTCCCCCATCAGCACACGGTTTCCGGCGGCGCGGAGAGCTGGACCTCCCACACCGCCAGGGAGGCGGTCCCCCAGGACGGCATCCAGCTGTCCGACGGCTGGCTGTACTGCTATGACGGCGCACGAGGCGACGTGGTGCGGGAAACCATGGTGGGAAACCACTACTTCAACATCAACGGGCGCTTCACCACCGGGAACAACGAGCTGGACTCCTGGCTCCACAAAATTGTCCTGGCCCGCACCGACGACTCCCAAACCCAGGAGCAGAAGCTCCGGGCCCTCTTCCTCTACACCCGGGACTCCTTCACCTATCTGCGCCGCCCGCCCTATGAGATGGGCGTCTACGACTACATGGAAACCGACGCCCTGCGCATCCTGGACACGGGCTATGGCAACTGCTACTGCTACGCCTCCCTCTTCTGGTATCTCTCCCGCTGGATCGGCTACGACTCCGTCATCTACAACGGCACGGTGGGCGTCCGCCGCTCCCCCCACAGCTGGGTGGAGATCAACCTGAACGGCAAAAACTACATCTTCGACACGGAGCTGGAAATGGCCTACCGGCGCAAAAAGCGGTTCGACGTAAACCTCTACAAATTCTACGACGCCGGAAACAGCTGGAACTACCGGCGGCCCCAGAGCGGCGGAGCCGCCGTCTAAGACATGAGACAAAGGAGACGACCTTTTATGAAAAAGCTATGGAGCTTCCTGCTCTGCGCAGCGCTGCTGTGCGCCCTCTGCGCCTGTGGAGGCCAGGCCCCCCAAACAGAGGACGCTCCCGCCCCGGAGGACGCCGGGGAACCGGCGGCCCGGAGCGCTCCGGCTCCCGCTGAGGCGGCCCCTCCCCAGGATCCGGTCAAGCCGGAGGAGGAAAGCGGCCGGGACCAGCCGGCTCCCGCCGCCGGTGAGGAGGCCCCCTCCGGCGAAGAGGCCCAGGTCCCCAAGGCGGACATGCCGGAGGAGGCCACGGCCAAGGACCGGCAGCCCCCGGTTCAAGCGGAAACGCCTAAGAATCCGCCCGCTCCGAAGCCGGAACCCAAACCGGAGCCCCAGCCGGAAGCGAAACCCGAGCCTCAGCCGGAGCCCCAGCCGGAAGCAAAACCTGAGCCCGAGCCCCAGCCGGACCCCGAGCCGGAGCCCGCTCCGGAGGTGGACCGAAAGGCCGTAGCCCAAGGGCTGGTGGGCCGTCCCGTCAGCGAGCTGTACGCCGCCATCGGCCGCCCCATCTCCTCCGACTACGCCCCCAGCTGCCTCATCGACGGCGAGGACGGCGAGCTGGTCTATGACGGCTTCGTCGTCTACACGGAGAAGGGCGCGGACTACGAGACGGTCTATGCCGTGTTCTGACGCCTTCCGCGTCCCTAAGGGTGTAGAATGCCCTTGGTACGTCCCAGTCTGACCCTTGGAGGAAAACAATCTGATGAGACGAAAAATCATTCTGGCTGGAGCCGCCGCCTTCGCGCTGGCGGCTTTGGCCTTGACGGCGGCCTATTTCTACATACCCGGCGGCGCCCGCCTCGTCTTCGGCGAGGGAGATATTCGCATCTGCCTGAACGCGGACGGAACCGCCGAGCTGGATTGGCCGGAAGCCCGGCCGAGCAGCCGGGCGGAACCGCCGGACGGCGGAGAAAACGCTCCCGCCGGGGAGGTCGCCGGGCCCCGGATAACGCCTGTGCTCTACGACCTGGAGCTCACCAGCGAAGACGGGCACATCCAAAAGCTGCAAAACCATCCCCGCATCCTTCTGGAAACCTGCACCCTGCCTATGACGATCCGCATCCGGGCTGTGGCGGAGGGGAAAAACCTCTTGGGCCTCTTCCGCAAACTGGCCGGCCAGGAGCTGACGGCAGAGGTCGGCTTCACGAACCTGAACGCCCCGGAAGCGGTGGGCACGCCGGGACCCGGCGTTCTCTCCCTCTCCTGGAAGCTCTCCGGCCAGGTCCCCGGATTCTATAAGATTTTCTCTCTGGACCAAGCGGACGGCGTTTTCCACCAGGTGACCTCCACCAGCGCGAAGCAGATCAGCTTAGACGTCCGCAAAGAGGGCGGCGCCCTGGCGCTGCCCAGCTATGAGCATCCCTTGGAGGTTCTTGTCCGGGCGGCCGTCCAGGGAGAGGGCTACGTTCTCTGCGGCCCCGCCTCCAATCTCATCCGCGTGGAGCGCCAGGACCTGCTGGGAGACGATTTGAACCTGGTCTGCCGGGAGACGGAGCCCCGGGTCTACATCCTGGAATGGGACGAAACCCGGGGAGAGCGCTATGAGCTTCAGGAATGGAGCGAGGAGGGCTGGACCCTGCTGGACACGCTGGAGCTGGCGGAGCACTTCCAGTATGACCTGGGCCGCCTGGGCTCCGGGTCCCGCCATCGCTTCCAGGTGGTGTCCAAGAGCGTGAACGGCGCCGTCCTCTCCTCGGAGGAGGCGGAGTTCTGCGCCTCCATCGACCCTTTGTACGCCACCATCTGGCCCATCGTCGACCAGCCTTTCTATGAAAAAGCGGACAAGGAGTCCGCCGCCCTGGGGAAAATCCCCGGCGGGACCGCCCTCTGCGTCCTGATGGAGGAGGGGGACTGGTTCCGGGTCCGCTATAAGGACCAGTACGGCTGGGTGGACAGCCGCTTCTGCATGATCAACCTGCCGGAGTACGTGGGGGACCACTGCTCCTACGACATCGCCAACAGCTACCGCTCCATCTTTAAGGTCCACGAAAACCCCATCGCCCTGATTACGGACCAGGTGGTCAAAGGCTTCGAGCACATCCAGGAGGCCGACGGGGAATTCCTGGTCCCCTACCTCTACCCCTGCGCCAAGAAGCTCCTCAGCGCCGCCCAGGCGGCGGAGGCCGACGGCTACCGCCTGAAAATCTACGAGGCCTTCCGCCCCAACGAGGCCACCCGCTTCCTCTACGACACCACCGCCGAACAGCTGGAGCTGGCCGCCCTGGTGTACAGCTATGAGGACGCGGAGGGCGCGCCCTTGGGACAAGACGAGGACCCCAGGGTCCTGGACCCCGTCACCGGCTGGGAGGTCGATCTGGCGGACGGCCTCCTGATCGACCCGGAGACCGGGGAGAAAATCAGCCGGGAGGACCTGGCCCTGCGGGAGGCCGAGGAGGCCGAGGAAACGGCGCAGGAGGGCGAGGCCCCCGTCGTTCCCGATCCGGACGGGCAGTTCATAACGCCCGCGCCCCAGCCTGGGGATGAGTTCCCCTTCTTCACCCTGCCCGAGGAGGGCGAGGGCGGCGGCCTGGACCCGGTGGAAC
>VSMY01000172.1 GCA_009773995.1 Oscillibacter sp.
CCTTCGCCCAGGCCATGGCGCAGCCCACGGCCCGCTTCCAGCCCTTCAGCAGCTCCCGCCGCCGCTCCGGGGAGATGGAGGGCGTGAAGGTCCGCTCACAGGCCCAGTTGCCCTTGATTTCCTCCCGGCTCGTCCAGAAGCCGGAGGCCAGCCCCGCCAGGTACGCCGCCCCCAGGGCGGTGGTCTCGATGCACCGGGGCCGCTGGATTTGGATGTCCGACAGGTCCGCCTGGAACTGCATCAGGAAGCTGTTGGCGCTGGCCCCGCCGTCCACCTTGAGAGAGCCCAGGGCCAGGCCGGACTCCTCCTTCATGGCGGTGAGCAGATCATTGGTCTGGTAGGCCAGGGACTCCGTCACCGCCCGGATGAAGTGGTCCCGGGTAACGCCTCGGGTCAGCCCTGTCACGGTGCCCCGGGCGTAGGGCTCCCAGTAGGGGGCCCCCAGGCCCACGAAGGCCGGGACCACGTAGACGCCTCCCGCGTCCTCCAGGCGGGAGCAGATCTCCTCCGTTTGGGCGGCGTGTTCCACCAGCTTCATCTCGTCCCGGAGCCACTGGATGGCGGCTCCGGCGATGAAGACGCTGCCCTCCAAGGCGTAGGAGACCTGTTCCCCGGCTCCGGCGGCGATGGTGGTGAGGAGGCCCCGCCGGGAGGCCACCGCTTCCGCCCCGGTGTTCATCAGCAGGAAGCCGCCGGTGCCGTAGGTGCTCTTCACGTCCCCCGGCGCAAAGCCGCACTGGCCGAAGAGGGCGGCCTGCTGGTCCCCCGCGGCGGCGGCGATGGAGATGGTCCCGCCGAACTTGTCCGTCTCGCCATACACGCAGCTGCTGGGCAGGACCTGGGGCAGCAGGGAGGCGGGAATGCGGAAATAGTCCAGCAGCTCCCGGTCCCATTGGAGCTTGCGGATGTCAAAGAGCATGGTCCGGGAGGCGTTGGTGTAGTCCGTGGCGTGGACCCGCCCTCCGGTGAGGTTCCAGATGAGCCAGGCGTCCACGGTGCCGAAGCGGAGCTCTCCCCGTTCCGCCCGCTGCCGGGCGCCGGGGACGTTGTCCAAAATCCACTCCAGCTTGCTGGCGGAAAAGTAAGCGTCGGGGATCAGCCCGGTCTTTTCCCGGACGGCCTCCTCCAGCCCGTCCCGCCGGAGCCGCTCGATGCGGTCCGCCGTCCGGCGGCACTGCCAGACGATGGCGTTATAAACGGGCTTTCCGGTGGCGGCGTCCCAGACCAGGGTGGTCTCCCGCTGGTTGGTGATGCCGATGGCGGCGATGTCCTCCGCCCGGGCGTCGGCCTTCTGCATAGCCTCCATGGTAACGCCCATCTGGGTGGACCAGATGTCCATGGGGTCGTGTTCCACCCAGCCGGGACGGGGGTAGATTTGGGGAAACTCCTTCTGGACTACGGCCCGGACCGCCCCCTGCCGGTCAAAGAGGATGCACCGGGAGCTGGTGGTGCCCTGGTCCATGGCAATCACATAGTTTTTCTCGTTCACGTCCGCTCCTCCCGCGCCGGTCACAGGGTCCCCTTGAAGAAGTCGATAATGCCCTGTTCCACCTGGTCCTTGAGATCCGTGTAGTTGTGAATTTCGTGGCGGCAGCCGTCGTAGAGTTTGGTGGTCACCCTGTGGCCGGAGTCCTCCAGCCAGGCGGAGACCTGCTTCACGCCCTCGCCGTACTGGCCCACGGGGTCCTCGCCTCCGGCGATGTTGTAGATGGGCAGCTCCTTAGGAACCTTCGCCGCCCATTCGGGGCCGGTGATGAAATCGATCATCTGGCAGAAGTAGAGGAAGGAGCGGTTGCTGGTGGGCCGGGAGAAGGCGTCCAGGGGGTCCATGGCGTGGTCCGCCTGAACGTAGGGGTCGGAGCAGATCCACTCGTTGCCGAATTTGATCTCCTCCGTGCAGCGCTCGCACATCCAGCCAAGCAGGGCCCCGGCGGCATTGGGGTCGGAGGCGTCCCCCTGCCCGGCGTCCACGGCCGCCTGGAGCATGGCCATGCCCTGTTCCAGGCCGGGGAAGACGCCGCTGGTGCCGCAGAGGGTGACGGCGGTGAGCTCGGAGCCGTAGGCCGTGATGTAGTCCCGGGCGATGAAGGAGCCCATGCTGTGGCCGAAGAGGAAATAGGGGAGGCCGGGGTATTTCTCCTTGACCAGTGTGGTCAAGGTGTGCTCGTCCTCCATCATGGTGTGGGGGCCCTTGTCCCCCCAGTCGCCCCAGGAGCTGTTGACCACCGCGGTCCTGCCGTGGCCCACATGGTCGTCCGCCGCCACGATGAAGCCGGCGTCCAGGAACTTGGAGATCATATGGAGATACCGCCGGGAGTGCTCCCCGAAGCCGTGGACCAGCTGAATGACGCCCACGGGCTTGGCGGCGGGGACGTAGATCCACCCCTGGACCTGGTCCCGCTGGTTGAAGGACTGGAAGCTGATCTCGTGTAACATCGCTGCTCCTCCTGTTCCGGGGCGAGAGAGCCCCTGTAAATTGACCGGAAAATTAAGGAATTAAGTAAAGTATACCGTGCCCCGCCGCCTCTGTCAACCAAAAGCGGCGGCAAAGCCGTTCCGGGTAAATTTTTTCCGGGAAGGGGCTTGCCATTTGACGGAAAATCCGTTATGCTATTCATAAAGTCTTTATAAAACAAGAGACGAGGAATGAGGAGCCATGACCATATCGCCTGCCAACAACATGGACGTAAAGCGGCGCAACCGGGTGAACACCCTGCGCTGCATCCTGAAAAGCGACCGGGTTTCCCAAATGGAGCTGACCCAGAAACTGGCCCTGAGCTGGCCCACGATTTTGCAGAACGTGAAGGAGCTGACGGAGCTGGGGCTGGTTCGGGAGGACGGTATGTACGCCTCCACCGGCGGCCGGAAGGCCAGGGCCTACGCCCCCGTGCGGGACGCCCGGGTGGCGGTGGGCGTGGACCTGACGGCGGACCATGTCAGCGTAGTGCTGACGGACTTGGGGGGAAACCTGCTGAAGCAGGCCACGGGGGCCCTTCGCTTCTCCCTGGAGGACATCTATTTCAAATACCTGGGGGGCCTGCTCCAGCGCTTTGTGGAGGCCAACGGGGCGGCGGATCGGATTTTGGGAGTGGGCATGGCCCTTCCCGGCATTGTGGACGGGGAGCGGGGCGTGCTGCGGGAGTCCTACGTTCTGGAGCTGCGGAATGTGCCCCTCAGCCGTTTTACCCAGCAGATTCCCTGGCCCTGCCGCTGCCTGGGGGCCGCTCATGCCGCCGGTCTGGCGGAGTTTCGGGGCGAGGAGGGGGATATGGTCTACCTCTCTTTGGACGACACGGTGGGCGGGGCCATCCTCCGGGACGGAGGCCTCTGCCTGGGGGACCATCTCCGGGCAGGGGAGTTCGGACACATGACCCTGGTTCCCGGCGGCCGCCGGTGCCGGTGCGGCAAGGCGGGCTGCCTGGACGCTTACTGTTCCGCCAAGGTCCTCTCGGACCATGCCGGGGGCAGCCTCTCCGCCTTTTTTGAGGAGCTCCGCTCCGGGGACGCCGAAAAGCGGGAAATCTGGCGGGAGTACCTGGAGCATCTGGCCATGGCGGTGAACAACCTCCATGTGGCCTTTGACTGCGGCGTCATGGCGGGAGGCCGGGTAGGGGCCTGCCTGGAGGAGTTCGGGGAGCTGCTGCGGGCCCTGTTGGCGGAACGGAATCCCTTTGAGCAGGACGCGTCCTATCTGAAATACAGCCGCCGTCCTCAGGAGGCCGCCGCCGTGGGCGCGGCCCTGACCCAGGTGGAGGCGTTCCTGGAGGAACTTTGAGCAGTACATCAAGCAAGAGCGCCGTCCCGGTTGGGACGGCGCTTCCGCTTTTGGCAGTACCAAAGGCAACCCCCGGCTAGGCCGGGGGTAAAAAAATAGCTTATAGCGAGGAGTAAAGTAGAAAAAGAAAAGACTCCCTGTTAAAGTAAGAGT
>VSMY01000173.1 GCA_009773995.1 Oscillibacter sp.
GTGGTCTACATCGGCTGCGGCGAGCGGGGCAACGAGATGACCGACGTTCTGCGGGAGTTCCCCGAGCTGAAAGACCCCCGCACCGGCGAATCCCTGATGAAGCGGACGGTGCTGATTGCCAACACCTCCGATATGCCCGTGGCGGCCCGTGAGGCGTCCGTCTACACCGGCATCACCATCGCGGAGTACTTCCGGGACATGGGCTACGACGTGGCCGTCATCGCCGACTCCACCTCCCGCTGGGCCGAGGCCCTCCGCGAGATGTCCGGCCGTCTGGAGGAGATGCCCGGCGAAGAGGGCTACCCCGCCTACCTCTCCTCCCGTCTGGCCCAGTTCTACGAGCGGGCCGGCAGCGTGGAGTGCATCGGCTCCGACGAGCGCCGGGGCAGCCTGACCGCCGTGGGCGCGGTGTCGCCTCCGGGCGGCGACCTCTCCGAGCCCGTGTCTCAGGCCACCATGCGGATTGTCAAGGTCTTCTGGGCCCTGGACGCGTCCCTGGCCTATAAGCGCCACTTCCCCGCCATCAACTGGCTGAACTCCTACTCCCTGTATCTGGACACCCTCAAGCCCTGGTTCGACGAGAACTTCGGCGAGGACTTCATGAAGGACCGAAGCAAGGCCATGAGCATCCTCCAGCAGGAGGCCAGCCTGAACGAGATCGTCCAGCTCGTCGGTAAGGACGCCCTGTCTCCCTCCGACCAGCTGACCCTGGAGGTCGCCCGGATGGTCCGGGAGGACTTCCTCCAGCAGAACGCCTTCACCGACATCGACGGCTATTCCAGCTACGACCGCCAGGGCAAGCTCCTGGCCCTGATCCTCCGCTATGAGGTTCTCTGCCGGGACGCCATCGCCAAGGGGGCGGACGTAATGAAGCTCTTCGACATCCCCGTCCGGGAGAAAATCGGCCGGGCCAAGAGCGTCCCCGCCGACGAGTATGTCAAGGTCTACGAGGAAATCGGAACCGAGATGGAAGCGCAGATCGCCGAGATCGCCGCCCAGGGAGGTGACCAGTAATGATTCGTGAATACAAAACCGTAGAGGAAATCGTCAGCCCGCTGATGATGGTCCGCATGGTGGAGAACGTCACCTACAACGAGCTGGTGGAAGTGGAGCTCCACGACGGCACCACCCGCCGGGGCCAGGTGCTGGAGGTCAACGGCGACACCGCCGTGGTCCAGCTCTTCGAGTCCGCCGCGGGCATCAACATGGCCGACGCCAAGGTCCGCTTTCTGGGCCACCCCCTCCAGCTGGGCGTGTCCGGCGACATGCTGGGCCGGGTCTTCAACGGCATGGGCCGTCCCATCGACGGCGGCCCCGACATCCTGCCGGAGGAGTACCGGGACATCGACGGCCTGCCCATGAACCCCGCCGCCCGGGACTACCCCAACGAGTTCATCCAGACCGGCGTCTCTACCATCGACGGCCTGAATACCCTGGTCCGCGGGCAGAAGCTGCCCATCTTCTCCGGCTCCGGCCTGCCCCACGCCAACCTGGCGGCCCAGATCGCCCGGCAGGCCAAGGTGCTGGGAGACGAGAGCGCCAACTTCGCCGTGGTCTTCGCCGCCATCGGCATCACCTTCGAGGAGTCGGAGTTCTTCGTCAACGAGTTCAAGCGCACCGGGGCCATCGACCGGACGGTCCTGTTTTCCAACCTGGCCAACGACCCGGCCGTCGAGCGTATCGCCACCCCCCGCATGGCCCTGACGGCCGCGGAGTACCTGGCCTTTGAGAAGGACATGCACGTGCTGGTCATCATGACCGACATCACCAACTACGCCGAGGCCCTCCGCGAGGTCTCCGCCGCCAAGAAAGAGGTCCCGGGCCGCCGCGGCTTCCCCGGCTACCTGTACACGAACCTGGCGACCCTCTACGAGCGGGCCGGCCGCCAGCTGGGCAAGAAGGGCTCCATCACCCTGATCCCCATCCTGACCATGCCCGAGGACGACAAGACCCACCCCATCCCCGACCTGACGGGCTATATCACCGAGGGCCAGATCATCCTCTCCCGCGCCCTGTACCGCCAGGGCATCCATCCCCCTGTGGACGTGCTGCCGAGCCTCTCCCGTCTGAAAGATAAAGGCGTGGGCAAGGGCAAGACCCGGGAGGACCACGCGGACACCATGAACCAGCTCTTCGCGGCCTACTCCACCGGCAAGGACAACAAGGAATTGATGTCCATTCTGGGCGAGGCGGCCCTGACGCCCACGGATTTGCTGTACGCCAAGTTCGCCGACGAGTTCGAGCGGCGCTACGTGAACCAGGGCTATGAGGAGAACCGCTCCATTTTCGAGACCCTGGATCTGGGCTGGGAGCTCCTGAGCATCCTGCCCAAGGCGGAATTGAAGCGTATCAAGCCCGAGCTGATTGAGAGATACTGGCCGAAAAAAGACGAGCAGTAAGGAGGGGTGAGCCATGGCGAATATCACGGTAAGCCCCACCCGAATGGAGCTCACCCGCCTCAAGGGCAAGCTGCGCACCGCCCAGCGGGGCCACAAGCTGCTCAAAGACAAGCGGGATGAGCTGATGAAGCAGTTCCTGGAGACGGTCCGGGAGGTCCGGGCCCTCCGGGCCGAGGTGGAGGAGGAGCTGATGACGGTCCACGGGGCCTTCACGGTGGCCTCCGCCCTGATGAGCTCCGAGGCCATGGAGCAGGCCCTGCTGTACCCGAAGCAGAGCGTGGTCCTGACCCAGACCACCCAGAACATCATGTCCGTCAACGTGCCGGTGTACGACTTCCAGACCCAGACCCGGTCGGATTCCGACATCTACCCCTACGGCTTCGCGGCCACGTCCGGCGAGCTGGACACGGCGGTGGACGCCCTGGGGAAGGTGTTCCGCAAGCTCTTGAAGCTGGCGGAGATTGAGAAGTCCGCCCAGCTGATGGCGGAGGAGATCGAGAAGACCCGGCGGCGGGTCAACGCCCTGGAGTACGTCATGATCCCCGACACCCAGGAGGCCATCCGGTATATCAACATGAAGCTGGACGAAAACGACCGGGCGACCACCATCCGGCTCATGAAGGTGAAGGACATGATTTTGAAGGAAGCCATTGAGGAACGGCAGGCGCAGGATGCTAGAGCCGTAAGGGCTTTCGGGGATTCGGGCGAAGCTCCGACAGAGGTTTAAAGGGGAGCTGTACCGTAACAGTACCGCTTCTACGATAGGCCTAAAAAGTGAAAGATGGTACTGCTTGGGATAATCCTAGGCAGTACCTCTTTTTTTGTCGGCAGGGCTGAAAATCTGGATACTGATGGGGTGTCAGTGTTAGTGCCTACCAATAAGCTGTGTTAAGAAGGGAAATTAGATTTAAATTCAAAAGTTTTTTGAATGGAGATCGACATTAAATTATTGGAGGTACTGATATGAGAATTTTAAAGCAGGGTAGGAACCAGAGACAGTCAAAGTTTAGTAGATTGAGGATTGACCCCAGCATATTAAATCAGAAGTTTGTCAAACTTGATAACGGTGCACCAAATGAAGCATACATAATAAAGGGATATGGGAATGTAGTATTCATGTGCTATCAGGAGAATGGAGAGAACTTTATAACCATATTGGACAAAGATGATTATGAAGATATTAAAGATTCTCTTTGGGAAGGCTTTAATGAGTATGTAGTTAAAAAGGAAGATCATAAGGTTTATTTACATCGTGTTTTGTGTCGTGGAGTTATAACAAATATGATTGTCCATCATAGGGGCAGTCGATTTGATAATAGGGCTAATATGCTGGAACCAGTGACACCAAAGGAGCACGACCGACGCAGGACTTATTTTGATGATTTAGTTATTTTATAACTGGGAAATTGAAAAGAGGTACTGTCTGGGAGAAGTCCTAGGCAGTATCTCTCTTTGTGCGTCTGTTTCAAATGTTTCAACTCATTTATGG
>VSMY01000174.1 GCA_009773995.1 Oscillibacter sp.
GCGGAAGCCGACGATGGCGTGAACCTCGGCCCCGTCGTCGGCTTCCGCACCGAGGACCTGGTCATCCTGGAGGAGGATTTCAAGAAGTCCTCCGATAAGCTCATTGTCTGCACGGACGACGGGAGCTACGGCCGGAAGGGCCTGGTCACCGATGCGCTGAAAGAGCTGATTGAAGAAGGAAACCAGTACGACGAGGTCTTCGCCATCGGCCCCATGGTCATGATGAAATTCGTCTCCAAGACCACGGAGCCCTACGGCGTCCCCACCACGGTCTCCATGAGCCCCATCATGATCGACGGCACCGGCATGTGCGGCGGCTGCCGCCTGAGCGTGGGCGGCGAAATGAAGTTCGCCTGTGTGGACGGCCCGGACTTCGACGGCCACAAGGTGGACTGGGACCTGGCCGTGAAGCGGAACCAGATGTATATGGAATTTGAAAAGCACAAGCACGAGGAGACCTGCAACCTGTTCAAGAAGGAGGCCGAGTAATCATGGCCAAGGCGAATATGTCTTTACAGAAAAACCCCATGCCCTCCCAGGACCCCAACGTCCGGAATAAGAACTTCCAGGAGGTCGCCCTGGGCTACACCGAGGAACAGGCCCTGGACGAGGCGAAGCGCTGCCTGAACTGCAAGCTGAAGCCCTGCATGCAGGGCTGCCCCGTCATGGTACATATCCCCGAGTTCATCGAGAAGGTAGCCGCTGGGGAGTTTGAGGAAGCCTATCAGATCATCTCCAACACCTCCGCCCTCCCCGCCGTCTGCGGCCGGGTGTGCCCCCAGGAGACCCAGTGCGAAATGTACTGCGTCCGGGGCAAGAAGGGGGACCCCGTGGGCATCGGCCGCCTGGAGCGGTTTGTGGCCGACTGGCACAATGCCCACGCTGCCGAGGCTCCGGAAAAGCCCGCCTCCAACGGCCACCGGGTTGCCGTGGTAGGCTCCGGCCCCGCGGGATTGACCTGCGCCGGGGACCTGGCCCGGAAGGGCTATGAGGTCACCGTGTTCGAGGCCCTGCACCTGGCTGGCGGCGTGCTGGTCTACGGCATCCCCGAGTTCCGTCTGCCCAAGGCCATCGTCCAGAAGGAAGTGGACGGATTGAAGGCCATGGGCGTAACCATCGCCACGGATACGGTCATTGGCCGGACCATCTCCATCGACGAGCTCATGGAGGAGCAGGGCTTCGAGGCCGTGTTCATCGGCTCCGGCGCAGGGCTCCCCATGTTTATGGACATCCCCGGCGTGAACTACCGGGGCGTGTACTCCGCCAACGAGTTTTTGACCCGCATCAACCTGATGAAAGCCTATCTCCCCGACTCCGACACCCCCATCCAGCGGCCCAAGAAGGTGGCTGTGGTGGGCGGCGGCAACGTGGCCATGGACGCGGCCCGCTGCGCCAAGCGCCTGGGGGCCGAGGTCTACATCGTCTACCGCCGGGGCATGGAGGAGCTCCCCGCCCGTAAAGAGGAAGTGGAGCACGCCGAGGAGGAGGGCATCATCTTCAAGACCCTCTGCAACCCGGTGGAAATCTTCGCCGACGAAAACGACGACGTGAACAAAATCCGCTGCATCCGCATGGAGCTGGGCGAGCCCGACGCCAGCGGGCGGCGGCGGCCCATCGAGGTGCCGGACAGCGAGTTCGACCTGGACGTGGACTGCGTGATTATGTCCCTGGGCACCAGCCCCAACCCGCTGATCAAGTCCACCACCAAGGGCCTGGAAATCAACCGCAAGGGCGGCATCGTGGTCAACGAGGAGGGCCTGACCTCCCGTGAAAAGGTCTACGCGGGCGGCGACGCGGTCACCGGCGCGGCCACGGTCATCCTGGCCATGGGCGCGGGCAAGACGGCGGCCAAGGCCATTGACGAGGCTTTGAGCAAGTAAAATGAAACGAAGCGTCATAGGCGTGATTGCCTTGGCGTCGGCGCTGTGCCTCCTGCTCGCCGCTTGCGGCGGGCAGGGGGCTTCGCCGTCCGGCGCGCCGCCGCCGGAGCAGCCGTCCAAGACCGACGGGACCGTCCCGCCCGCCAAGCCCAACCCTGTGCCGGAGGAGAAGACCTCCGGCAAGGAGGGAGTCCCGGACAAATCGGAAGCCCCTCAGCCGGAAGAGGAGCCCCCGGCCTCTGGCGGAGAGGAAATTCCCGCTCCCCTGAAAGGACCGAGGGACGAGGCGCTGGCCGGGGACATTGCTCCGGCGCTGGAGGGTCTGGAGGAGACCAATTGGCAGATTGTCAGCATATCCGCCAAGGATTATGGTATCATAGAGAGCCCCATTGGGGACCCGGCCATTTACGGCGGGGCGGCTTCCCTCTCCCTGGGGAAACTGACCGCTGTCTCCCTGGCCTCGGACGGCGCGGCCGCTGAGGATTTATTCGACGAGCTCTGGCGGCGCTTCCTGGAGGAGCCGGACGCGGTGCTGGCGTTTCTTGCGCTGATAGGGGACCAGCAGGACCGCTCCGGGGAATCTGCGGCGGAAGTGATCTGCGGGCATATCGCCACCGCCGACGCCGCATGGTACAACAGCATCGAGTTCAGCGAGATCCTGTCGGACCGCCGGGTGCGGTATTCCACAGGCCGGATTGGGTCGCTGCTGGACGTGCTGGATCGGGAACACGCCGCCGGGCTCCGGCGGAACGGCTGGCAGGGCGTGGAACCCAGCCCCGCGCCCCCGAGGGAACCGCCGTCGGAGGGCTGGGAGGCGGTCAGCATCCGTTTGGAGGACTACGGCCTCACCAGGACCCTGAGCGACCCGCGCTTCGAGTACATTTTCAACCACACGGACACGGTCCCCCTGGACCAGCTCATCGTCTTCACCCTGTGGGGCGACGCGCTGACGGAGGGCTCCGCCGAGGAGCTCCGGAGCCGCTTCCTGGAAGCGCCGGACACGGTGCTGGCGTTCCTTGTGCTGATGGGGGACCAGCGGGTGGACTATTGGGACCAGCCTCCGGCGGCGGAGGTGGTCTGCCGGCACATCGCCGTCGCCGACGCGGCGTGGCACGACGGCACGGAGGAATTTGCCGCGGCCCTGGCGGCTTGCCGGGAGCGGCATCCCGGAGGCCGCGAAGCGGAGCTGCTGGACGTGCTGGAGCGGGAGCACGCCGCGTCCATGGAGCGAAATCACGGGCAGCAATGACCAGCGCCCCGGAGAGGGAAGACCCTCCGGGGCGCTGCTTGCGTATTGCTGCCGAATTTAATGTCCCTTCCGCTTCTCCCGCCGTTTTTCCCGGCGAAGGGCGAACTTCCGTTCCGCCTCCTCCTCCCGCTCCGCCCGGGTCCTGCGGGCCCGTGCGGCTTTACCTTCCTCCCGCTGGAGGGACAGGGTCTGCTGGGCTTTCGTGCCCAGGGCGGCGGGCTGAACGGCCCTCCGGGCCTCCCGGCGGGCACGTTTGGGATTGAGCTTCCGCTCCGGCGGCGGCTCCAAGGCGACAGGCGGGCTGAATTTCAACTGCCGCCAGTGCTCCAGCAGGAAGGCGTAGACCTCCTGGTCCCCCGGCTCGGCCCCGAAGGGGAGCTTGCAGGCCTCGTAGGTCCCGCCGCCGCCCCGCTCGTAGAGGAGGACCCAGAAGGGGTCCTCAAAGCGGACGGTGAGTTTTGCGTATCCGGTTTCCATACGCGGTTCCTCCTTTTCGTGTCTCTCACGGAGAACGGACAACCAAAGGAGGCAGGTTACTGATACCCCGGCGCGGGGACCGGGATACGCCCGGACTACCGACCGGGCCGTGTTTTTATCTCCGCAGGTTCACTATAGCGGAAAAGGGCATGAAATGCAAGGGTGGCGGAAAAGGCGCTCTGCCGATAGTGGGGCAAAAAATTGGCCCGAAGGGCCCATACTTCCTTTTCTCTTTTGGACCGTGCACGGCCCGTTTTCTCTTTTCCTTCTGGAAGGAAAA
>VSMY01000175.1 GCA_009773995.1 Oscillibacter sp.
TTGGGGGGATTTTACTACCCCGTGGAACGAAAAAAACGGCGGGGCCGGCTTAAGGGGGCGCCGTTTCTTTGTGCAGTCAGGAGAGGGGCGCGAGCCCGTGCACCATCTCCGCACAGGCCCGGAATTCCTCCTCGTCCGTCCTCCAGAGCTCATATTCCGGCAGGGAGGGAAGGCCCATGGAAACCGTGGGCTTTCGGTAAATCATGCCGCTGTCCACCGGCCCCCGCCGCCCGGAGGTGTGGAAGATATGCACGCCGGTCCGCCGGTGAAGCTCCCGGATGTTCTCCTTCCGCACGCCGCAGCCCGCCATAATCTCCATCCGGCCCGCCGCTTTCTCCCGGAGGGCCCTCAGAGTCTCCGCCCCGGCCAGGGCGTCTCGCTCCTGCCCGGAGGTGAGGATGGTCCGGCAGCCCAGGGCGGCGGCGGCCTCCAGGGACTCCAGCGGGTCCCGGGTCATGTCGAAGGCCCGGTGGAGGGTGACCGCCATGTCCCCGGCGGCGCGGATCAGCCGGGCCATGACCGCCTCGTCCAGCGTGCCCGACCGTGTCAGGGCCCCCAGCACCACGCCGTCCGCCCCCAGGTCCCGGAAGCGGCGGACGCAGTCCTCCATCTCCTCGATTTCCGCCCGGTCGTAGAGGAAGTCCCCGAAGCGGGGACGGATGAGGACGTTGACGGGGAGGCTGCAGTCCCGCCGGACCAGTTGGAACAGGCCGGGGGAGGGGGTAGTGCCCCCGATGGAGAGGTTCGCGCAGAGCTCCAGCCGGTCCGCGCCGCCCCGGCAGGCGGCCAGGGCGGAGGCGTGGGAGTCCACGCAGCCCTCGATGAATCCGTAAGCCATGACAAAGCTCCTTTCCGGTAAATGTAGGCCCATTATACCAGGGCCCCCGCCGGGGCGCAAGCGCGTCCGCGGAAAGAGGCGGAAGAGCGCCGAATAACGCTTGTATTTTCCATGAGAAAGTGGTAGAGTAGGGAACAAGGGACAACCCCCTGAAAACTTGTGAGGAAAGGACACTGGATACATCATGAAACGAAAGAGTCAATTATTAGCTTTGCTGATGGCGCTCTGCCTGTTGGCAAGTCTGGCCGTTGTGCCTGCGGCGGCGGCTACCGCCGCTGAGCTGGAGGCGATTGCGGCGACGAAGAAGCAAGAGTGGGACACTGCGGAAACAGCCCTGAGCGCGGCTAAGAGTGCTTTGAGTGCCGCTGAAAATTCGGTCGCAACGGAGCAGGGCGCTTACGATACTGCTAAGAGAGAGGCGGAAAGCAAAGCGTCTGCTTATAATACGGCAAAGGCAGCGGCGGAAGAAGCAGCAGCGGTAGCGGAAAGCGCAAAAACAGATGAGACAAAAACAGATGAGGAAAAGCAGAGTTTGCAAACAGCGGCGGAGGAAGCAGCGAGTGCAGCGACCGAGGCTGAAAATGAGAAAAACATTGCAGATACTGCATTAAGTGAAGCGGAAACAGCTTTAAATAGCGCAAAAAGCTCAGCTGATATAGCGGGCAAGGAAAGTGCTGTATCAGCGGCAGAGTCAGCGGCGGCAACCGCAAAAAAGGCATATGAAGACGCGAAAGCGGCGGCGGACGCGGCAAAGGCGGAAGAAAACAAGCCCTCTGCTCCCGCTGCCCCCACCTCCAGCGACTTCTCCTACCCTTCCTCTGTGAACTTCGGCACGCTGGAGAAAAATGCGTCCAGTAGCAGCCGGACCCAAACCTTCACAATCAAAAACAACAGCAGCTACACCATGAACCTCAGCTATTCCACCCCCAGCGGCTACACCGTCACCGGAATTCCCAGCTCCCTGACGGCGGGCAGCTCCTCCACCGTCACGGTGCAGCTGAACAGCGCCAGCAGCACGGGCAACTTTGACCGGCGGCTGACCATCACCGCCTCCTTTACGGGCGGCACCGGGAATAACTCCTTTGATATCTATCTCTACGCCACCGTAGTGGAAAAGGGCTACTCCATCACCGTGGACCCCACCAGCAAGGACCTGGGCAAGCTGAAAGAGGGCTATACCGAGAAGGAAGCCAAGGAAAAGGAAATCACCGTCACCATCCAGAACAAGGGAGCCTCCAACGTGCGGATGTCCGAGGTGAGAGGAAACGACCACTTCATCGTCACCGCTGTCAAAGACGACTCCATAACCCTGGAAAACGGCGACAAAACCGATTACAAGATCGTCCCCAAGCAGGGCCTGGCCGTGGGCACCTACACCGACACCATCACCTTCCAGACCCGGGAAAGCGCCACCGCCGCCTTTAAAGCCACCGTGGTGGTGGAGAAGAAGCTGGCTCCCCTGACCGTGGAGCCCGCCACCGTGGACTTCGGCGTCGCGGAAGAGGGCTATACCGCCCTGTCTATGAAGACGGTCACCGTGAAAAACAACACGGAGTACGCCATCCGCCTGGAGCAGCCTACCTCCTACAACTATGAGGTCAGCCTGCTGACCCAGACCTCCCTGCCCGCCGGCGGCAGCACCACCTTCAGCATCCGCCCCCGGACGGGCCTCCCGGCCAACGCCTACAGCGGCGTGGTGGAGCTTTGGGGCAGCGGCGAGTCCGCAAAGCTGAACGTCCAGTTTACCGTGACCCGTCCCGCCGGCCCCTCCACCTTCTCCGACGTGGCCGCGGGCAGCACCTTTGCCGCCGACATCGCCTACGTCAGCCAGAAGGGCCTGATGAGCGGCGTGGGCGGGGGCCGGTTCAATCCGGGAGCCCCCGTCACCCGCGGCCAGCTGGTGACCATCCTCTACCGGCTGGAGGGCCAGCCCGCCGTCAGCGGCGCGGGCTTCCCCGACGTGGCCGCCGGGTCCTACTGTGAGAAGGCGGTGAAGTGGGCTGCGGCCAACGGCATCACCGCCGGAGGCAAGGACGGCCTCTTCCGGCCCGGCGACTCCATCACACGGGAGCAGCTGGCCACCTTCCTGTTCCGCTACAACAACTACAAGGGCTATGTGTCCACCAAACGGACGGACCTGGGGACCTTCTCCGACGGCGGTACGGCGGCCTCCTACGCCAAGGAAGCCCTGTCCTGGGCCAACGCCTCCGGCCTGGTGAACGGCACCACCGACGGCCGCCTGAACCCCTCCGGCGGCGCGACCCGCGGCCAGGCGGCGGCGATTCTCCACCGCTTCTGCGTGAGCATCGGGAAGTAAGCGCGCCCGGAATCCGTTTCGCATCCATTTCGTAAAAAGGGTCCCCCGGAAACCACTGGTTTCCGGGGGACCTTCCTGTTAATGGGGGGAGGAGCTCACTCCTGGAGAATATAGCCGTTCGAGTCCGATGCGTAGCGCTTCCCGTCCACGGTGAAGGAGGCGTTTTTATAGATGCTTCCGTCCGCGTCCCGGTAACGCCAGCCCCGGCCGTCCCAGGTCCAGCCGCTCATGTCCACCCCTTTGAAGAGGTAGCTGGTCAGGCCGATGGCCTCTCGGGTTTCGTCGTCCTGGAAGTGCCACCACTCGGAGCTCAGGCCCCGCATGCCCGCGCCGGTCATGTATTTTTCCAGCAGCTTGGCGTTGTCGTTGTTCAGGTAGGCGGCGGAGTACCAGCTCAGGTCGTGGATGGCGCTCTGCATTTCCAGCTCCTGACCGCCGTCGATTTTCTCCAGGGTCAGGTCCAGGGCGATGCCCCGGTTGTGGGCGGAGGCCACCCGAGCCAGGAAGCTGCCCAAGCCGAACCGCCCGTTGTTGGTCATGATCTGGAAGTAGGTCTCATACTCCGGCTCCTGGCCGCCCTCGCCCTCCGGCGCTTCGCCCTCCTGGGGCTCGGGGGGGCTTTCCGGCTGGGGAACGGGCTGGGG
>VSMY01000176.1 GCA_009773995.1 Oscillibacter sp.
CTGCCAGGCGGAGAAGCGCATGGTGGAGACCTACGCCGACCCCGTCAAGTGGAACCGGATGAGCCTGCACAACATCGCCCGCAGCGGCATCTTCGCCGCCGACCGGTCCATCGCCCAATACGCCGACAACATCTGGCACGTACCCCACAAGTAAGCACACGGAAAAGGGACGTATCCAAAACGGATACGTCCCTTCTTTTTATACGTTCGGTTTACAGAATGGCCTTGCTGTCAACCTCTTCCCGCAGCTTCGCGGCAAAGTCCTCCAGGCTCATAGCGCCCAGGTCCTCGCCGCCCCGGGTGCGGACGGAGACGGTCTTGTTCTCCACGTCCCGGTCGCCCACCACCAGCATATAGGGGATTTTCTCCAGGGTGGCCTCCCGGATCTTCTTGCCGATCTTTTCGTTGCGGACGTCGGTCTCCACCCGGAAGCCCTTCTCGTCCAGGGCTTTGGCCAGCTCCCCGGCATAATCGTCCGCCCGGTCGGTGACGGTGAGAATCTTCACCTGGACGGGGCTCAGCCACAGGGGGAAGGCCCCGGCGAAGTGCTCGGTGATGACGCCGATGAAGCGCTCGATGGAACCCAGTACCACCCGGTGGATCATGACGGGGCGGTGCTTCTGCCCGTCCTCGCCGGTGTATTCCAGCTCAAAGCGCTCGGGCAGCTGGCTGTCCAGCTGGATGGTGCCGCACTGCCAGGTCCGGCCCAGGGAGTCGGAGAGGTGGAAGTCCAGCTTTGGCCCGTAGAACGCGCCGTCTCCCTCGTTGACGACAAAGTCCTTCCCCATGTCCGTGATGGCGGCTTTCAGAATGTCCTGGTTCCGCTCCCACTCCTCCACGGTGCCGATGTGGTCCTCCGGCATAGTGGAGAGCTCGATGGTGTAGCTCAGGCCGAAGGTGGAATAGACCTCGTCGAAGAGGCGGACGGTCTCCTGAATCACGTCCTGCATCTGGTCCCGGGTCATGAAGACGTGGGCGTCGTCCTGGTTGAAGCAGCGGACCCGGAAGAGGCCGTGAAGGGCCCCGGAGAGCTCGTGCCGGTGGACCAGGCCGATTTCCCCCACCCGGAGGGGCAGCTCCTTATAGGAGTGGGGCTCGCTGGCGTAGACCAGCATACCGCCGGGGCAGTTCATGGGTTTCACCGCGAAGTCCACCTCGTCGATGACCGTGGTGTACATGTTGTCTTTGTAGTGGTCCCAATGGCCGGAGCGCTCCCAGAGCTGGCGGTTCAGCATGATGGGGGTGGAGATCTCCACATAGCCGTACTTTTTGTGGACCTGCCGCCAGTAGTCCAGCAGGGTATTTTTCAGCGTCATGCCCTTGGGCAGGAAGAAGGGGAAGCCGGGGCCCTCGTCCCGGAGCATGAAGAGGCCCAGTTCCTTACCCAGCTTCCGGTGGTCCCGCTTCTTGGCCTCCTCGATGCGCGCCAGATACTCGTCCAGCTCCTCCTTCTTGGGGAAGGCGACGCCGTAGATGCGCTGGAGGGTCTCCCGGTTGGAGTCCCCCCGCCAGTAGGCGGCGTTGCAGGCGGTGAGCTTAATGGCGTTGCCCTTTACACGTCCTGTAGAATCCAGGTGCGGGCCGGCGCAGAGGTCCGTGAACTCCCCCTGCTTGTAGAAGCTGATGGCGGCGTCCTCGGGAAGGTCGCGGATGAGCTCCACCTTGAAGGGCTCGCCCTTCTCCTCCATGAACTTCACGGCCTCTTCCCGGGGCAGCTCGAAGCGTTCCAGCTTCAGCTTTTCCTTGCAGATCTTCCGCATCTCTCCCTCGATCTTCTCCATGATCTCCGGGGTGAAGGGGAAGGGAGAGTCCATGTCGTAGTAGAAGCCCTCGTCGATGGAGGGGCCGATGGCCAGCTTCACCTCCGGATACAGGCGCTTCACCGCCTGGGCCAGAATGTGAGAGCAGGTGTGCCAGTAGGTCTTGCGGTAGGTCTCGTTTTCAAAGGTATACAGGTTGTTTTCCTCGCTCATAGCAATTCCTCCTTGTATTGTGAGGGGCGGCAAAAAATCCCACCCCTGATGAAGAATCAGGGGTGAGATACGAAAAACGTATTCCACGGTTCCACCCTGCTTGCGGCCCAAAGGCGGGCCGCCGCTCGCGTCCTCGGTAACGGGAGGGCCCGGCCCGGTCGTCCCGGGCGGCTCGGGAGTGGTGGAGGTCCCCCGTCCGGCGCGGGACGCTCGCAGCATACGCGTCCCTCTCTGAGCGCCTCCGGCGGCTCCGTCTCCGTCACAGCCAATTTGACAGAGACACTATAACACCTGGCGGCGGAAATGTCAAGCGTACGGAAACGGCCATTTTTCCCCTTCCTGATTCATATTCGTTGACAGCCGGAATATGGTTGTGGTATCATCTAAAAACTACATACACAGGGAGGCTTCCCCATGGATATTTTGGAACTGCTTCTGATTGCCGTCGGCCTTTCGATGGACGCTTTCGCCGTCTCCGTGTGCAAGGGCCTGTCCGTCCGGCGGCTCCGGCCCCGGCACTATCTTCTCACCGGCGCTTGGTTCGGCGGCTTCCAGGCCCTGATGCCCTCCATCGGCTTCCTGCTGGGCTCCGCCTTTGACCACTATATTAACGCCTTTGACCACTGGATCGCCTTCGTTCTCCTGGCCCTCATCGGCGGGAACATGGTCAAGGAGAGCTTCGGCCGGGACGAGGAATGCCACGACGACTCCTTCGACCTCCGCACCATGTTCCTCCTGGCCGTGGCCACCAGCATCGACGCCCTGGCGGTGGGGGTCACCTTCGCCCTGCTGCCGGACGTACATATCGCCGCCGCCGTGTCCCTCATCGGCGTCACCACCTTCCTCCTCTCCGCCGCGGGACTGCGGGTCGGCAGCGTCTTCGGCCTGCGGTACAAGGCCCGGGCGGAGCTGGCGGGCGGCATTATCCTGATTCTCATAGGTCTGAAAATCCTGCTGGAGCATCTGGGGATCCTCGCGTTTTGATGAAAACGCCCGCGCCGTCCTGGGCGCGGGCGTCTTGCTTTAGCGATCCATTAAAATCAGGTTCTGGATGTTGTTCCGGTTGCTGCCGCTCTGGAGGAGATAGACGCTGTAAATCGCGTTGCTGGTCACGTCCAGGTACAGCGAGCCGAAGGTCTCGTGAGGCGGATAGACCCCCAGCCAGGCGGAATCCAGAGTCTCGATGTCCAGGTTGGCGGGCATGGCCTGCTGATTCGTGTCGGCGTAGAAGAACTGGTAGGTTCCGGGCATGATGCGCTTGAAGGAGGGGACCTCCTTGAACCGCAGGTCCGCCCAGACCACCCGGCCGTCGCTCATAATCACGTCCAGGGGGCCGCTGTTATAGGCCAGATTCCCGATGCGGAAGCTGGAGTACCCGTTGGTGGGCGGGCAGCAGCTGTCGGTAATCTGCATCAGGTCCAGGCCCCCGGCGGTGTTGATGATGGCGATGGTGGTGATTCCGTTGGACTGGAAGGGCATGGTTTTCTGGATGTAGACATAGCCGTCGGTTCCCGTGACGGTCACCGTCTGGTAACCGGCGCTGACCTGGCCGTAGGTGGTGGCGGATGCGTAGTTCAGCAGGTTTACAAACCGGCGGTTCCCGATGAAAATGCGGAAGGCGGGATAGCCGTAGCCCGCGTTCAGGAAGCGCACCTTCGCCGCGCCGGGCCACACGCCGCCCACAACGCCGGGCAGGATGATGATTCCGCCGCAGCTTCCGCTGGGGCAGGTCCAGACCTGGTTGCCGCCGCCGACGGTATTGCCGGGATAGACGGGGCCGCCCTCGCCGGGGTTGGGCAGGGGGATCACGGGTTCCACCAC
>VSMY01000177.1 GCA_009773995.1 Oscillibacter sp.
CGGAACGCGCTTCAGAGGGTCGTACCGGAAGGCGCGGCAGGAGTGCTCCACCGGCACCACGCCCCGCTTCACGCAGTCTACCTCCCGCTCGGTTAGCTGCTGGCCCCGCTTGCAGTAAGCGCAGCGGGGATCCATGTCTTTCCGGAAAAGCACAGAGCCCTCCCCCCTTCAAAATGGATCGTGGAACTCAAAGCGTATGCAGGCACACCCGCTCGTTTTCCGCGGCGGCGTTGATTCCGACGATGGGTTCCTCGTAGCTGTTGATAATCTTTGTTGCCATGGGGTCCTCCAGCTCCTTCTGGATGGTTCGCCGGAGATTCCGGGCCCCGTAGGTCCTGGAATAGGACTTTTTCGTCAGGAAGTCCACCAGGGTGGCGTCGTAGGTAAAGGTAATTCCCTTCTCTTTCAGGGAGTCCCGCAGCTCATCCAGCATAATGCGGGCAATGGACTGGAAGTCCTTCTCGGAAAGGCGGTTGAAGGTGATGACCGCGTCCACCCGGTTGATAAACTCCGGGCGGAGGAACTGCTGGAGGGCCTTCATGGCCTTCTCGCTGTCCTGCTGGCTGAGGCTCCGGTCAAAGCCCACCGTGCCTTCCTTAGTGGCGCTTCCCGCGTTGGATGTCATGACGATGATGGTATTTTCAAAATTCACCTTCCGTCCGTGGGCGTCGGTGATTTCGCCGTCGTCCAGGATTTGGAGGAGCACGTTCAGCACGTCGGGATGGGCCTTCTCAATCTCGTCGAAGAGAATGACGGCGTAGGGCTTCCGGCGAATCTTCTCCGTCAGCTGCCCCGCCTCGTCATAGCCCACGTAGCCCGGCGGGGAGCCCACAATGCGGGACACGGAGTGCTTTTCCATAAACTCCGACATGTCCAGGCGGATCAAGGCGTCGGGGGTATTGAACAGGTCCGTGGCCAGCTGCTTCACCAGCTCCGTTTTGCCTACGCCGGTGGAACCCACAAAGATGAAGCTGACAGGCTTGTGCTTGGGGGAGATGCCCACCCGGTTCCGGCGGACGGCGGCGGACACGGCCTCGATGGCCTCGTCCTGACCGATGATATGCTCCTTCAGCCGCTCCTCCAGCCGGCTGAGGCGCTGGAACTCCTGTTCCCGGATGCGGGAGGCGGGGATTTTGGTCCACAGCTCGATGACGTGGGCCAGATTCTCCATGGTCAGCTGGGGCTGTCCCTTCTCGTCGATGACGCTGAGCTCCGTGGAGAGCTGGAGGTCCCGGCTTTTCAGCTCCGCCATGCGGGCATAGTCCTCCTCGGACTTCTCCTCCTTCTCCTCCAGCATGGTCCGCTCTTTGGCGTAGTCGTCCATCTCCCGCTGAATCTGCATCCGCCGGGAAATGTCCGGATCCTTCAAGTTCAGATCGGAGCTGGCCTCGTCGATGAGATCGATGGCCTTGTCCGGCAGAAAGCGGTCCGTGATATAGCGCTCGCTGAGGAGCACCGCCTGGCGCAGGATGCCCTCCGTCAGCTTCACGCCGTGAAACTCCTCATACTTGGGAGCCAGGCCCTTTAAGATTTTGATGGAATCCTCCACCGAAGGCTCGTTCACCGTTACCGGCTGGAAACGGCGCTCCAGAGCGGAGTCCTTTTCAATGTGCTTGCGGTACTCGTTGAAGGTCGTAGCGCCAATGACCTGAATCTCCCCCCGGGAGAGGGCGGGCTTCAAGATGTTCGCCGCGTTCATGCTTCCCTCGGCGTCTCCCGCTCCCACCAGGTTGTGGACCTCGTCAATCATCAGGATAATGTTCCCCAGGCGCTTCACTTCGTCAATGAGGCCCTTCATCCGGCTCTCGAACTGGCCCCGGAACTGGGTGCCCGCCACCAGGGCCGTCAAGTCCAGGAGGTAGACCTCCTTCTCCCGGAGCTTGAAGGGCACGTCGCCCTCCGCGATGCGCTGGGACAGGCCCTCGGCGATGGCCGTCTTGCCCACGCCGGGCTCGCCGATGAGGCAGGGGTTGTTCTTCTGGCGGCGGTTCAGAATCTGGACCACCCGCTCAATCTCCTCCGCCCGGCCGATAACCGGGTCCAGCTTGCCGTCCTTGGCCTTCTGGGTCAGGGAGATGCAGTAGTTCTCCAAGTACTTCCGCTTGGTGTTTTTGGAGGTCTCCTTCTTCTCCCGGCGCTCGCTCCGGCCCTCCTCGGCGCTCTCCTTCGAGGACGATTCCCCGCCGGAAAACAGGCGGTTCAAAAAAGGAAAGGTAGCGGTCTTGCCCTCTTCCTCCTCGTCTCCTTCCTCTCCGCTGGGCAGGTCCTCAATATTTTCCACGCCGTTCATAGCCTGCATCATTTCGCTGTTCAGGGTCTCCAAGTCCTCATCGGAAATCCCCATACGCTTCATCATGTCGTCCACCTGAGGAAGCCCCAGCTCCTTGGCGCATTTCAGGCACAGGCCCTCGTTGATGGTTCTCTCGCCGTCCAGCTTTGAAATAAATACCACGGCGACGTTTTTCTTGCATCTGGAACAAAGTGTCGGCTGCATACCTCTTAAACCTCCACGCGCCCTTCGGCGCTGATCATTTGATATCGGGCCTCATGGAGGCCCCCCGGCCTGGCCGGGGAATCGTCATATCCCCAGAAACTTCAAAGCGTCCAGGGGCGTATGTGTGGTGAAAAACCGGAAAATCCGGCAGCTTTCCTGTCCGTCGAAGGAGACGCCCACCAGACGCAGCGCCCACACCGCCAAAAACAGCAGCAGCGCCCCCTCCGCCAGGCCGACCATTCCGCCTCCAAAGGCATTGAGCCCATGGAGGCCCGGCAGTCTCAAAACCGCGTCCAGCATCCTCACCAGCAGGTGCAGCGCAAGGGACAGCAGGACAAAGGAAATCATGTACAGCACACCGTAGAGCATGGATTGCGCCACGCTCGCAATCACGGCGGTCATCACCTGGACCCCGGTGTCCCGGACGGCGTCCTGGGCCCGGAAGGCCAGGGCGTCCCGCCGGGCCTCGTCGATTCCCAGCAGCTCCAGCATTTCCGCAATGGACAGCCGGTCCTCCAAGGGGCCTCCCTCCTCCGGCCCGCCGCCGGAGGAAGGCCGCTCCCGGATAGCCTCGTCCAGGCGGGCCTCAATCCGCTTCTCGATGACCGGGGCAATGAGCTTTGCCGCCGGGTCCGACAGGGCCGAGGCGACGATCCCCGCCCCCGCCAGGGACAGGGCCAGCACCAGCAGCCCCGCCAGGGTCCGCAGCAGGCCCTTCCAGGCTCCCCAGACCGCGAAGCCCGCCAGCACCGCCACGGCAACAGCATCTATTATAACAGGTGTCGTCAAACTTTCCTACCTCTTCCCGTGTAAACGTTTTGTGAACATACCGCTTATTTTCATACAGTCAAGGCAAAAACAGGCTGGCGGAGCCTGAGGACAGCAGCAGGGCCGACCCGTCGGGCCGCATCAGCACCCCCTTGGCGTCCCCCGTCCCCTGAAGGGTGGCGTAGGGCTGAAGGTCCTGGTTGTAGACCGCCAGGCGGTCCGAGTACAGCACCGCCAAGTACCGGCCGGAGGCGGAAATGTCCAGCACCTCTTCCCGGACGTCCAGGGAGCCCAGCTCTCCGCCGTCCTTGTCCACGGTGACCAGCCGCCCCACGCTGCCGGAGCGGTAGCGGTTCAGAAGCAGCGCCGCGAAGCCCGTTCCCCCCAGGTCGTATTCCCGGAGGTAGGACCCGCCATAGGAATAGGTCCCGGCGATCTCTCCGTTGGCTCCGGCAAACGTCAGAGCCGTGTCGGAAACCGTTGCCAGCCGTCCCTCCTGCTCTCCAACGGCGGCCACC
>VSMY01000178.1 GCA_009773995.1 Oscillibacter sp.
CGTTTTCCCGCAGGTCCATGGCCACAAAGGCGGAGCCCAGCAGGTGCCCCGCGTCGGTGAACTCGATGTCCACGCCCTCGCAGAGGTTGATGAGCTCGCCGTACTCGCAGATGACCAGGAAATCCTTGACCCGCTCCGCGTCCTCCACGGTGTAGAGGGGCTCGGTCCGGGGAGCGCCGGAGCGCTCGCCCTTGCGGTTTTTCCACTCCGCGTCCTGCTCCTGAATATGGGCGGAGTCCAGCAGCATGATTTCCAGCAGCTGGGCGGTGAGGCGGGTGGTGAGGATGCGGCCCTGGAAGCCCTGCTTGATGAGCATGGGAATCCGGCCGGAGTGGTCAATGTGGGCGTGGGTCACCAGGACGTAGTCGATGGTGTTGGCGGCGAAGGGAAATTCGCCGTTGGAGACCTCGTCCCGGCCCTGCTGGAGGCCGCAGTCAATGAGGATGCGGGTGTCGTTGATCTCCAGACAGTGGCAGCTTCCGGTGACGCATTGGTCCGCGCCGTAAAAGCTGAGCTTCATAATGGGGCCCTCCTTATCTCTTAGTACAAATCATTGTAACACGTTTTGACGGAATATACAAGGAACAATCCGAATATTTTGTCTAGTTTAGAAAAAGTGCCCAGCGGTGTCCCCCGGCTGGACAGGGGAGAGGGAAGGGGGTATAATGCGCTTACAGAAGACGCATGGAAAAGGAGGAGACCGCCATGCCCCGCACGCTGCTGATTCCCGCCCTGCTGGACGATTGGTTCCCTTTGCTGCGGTACGCCTTCGCCTCCCGGGAGTGGGAGCCGGTCCTGCTGGAGGAGGAACGGGGCCTGGCGGACCGGGGCATGCGGTATTTCCACAATGAATTGTGCTACCCCGTCTTTCTGGTGGCGGGGCAGGTGCTGGCCGCCCTGGAGTCCGGAGCGTATGACCCGGCGGACTGCGGCGTGCTGATGGGGCAGGCCGGGGACGAGTGCCGGGGCTCCTGCGGCATCCGGCTGATGCGGAAGGCCCTGGACAAGGCGGGCTACCCGGAGGTGAAACTGCTGTCCCTGAACGTCCGGGATATTGACCGGGATACGGGCCTTCCCATCACCCTGCCGATGATCCGCCGGGCGCTGGCGGCGGCGGTGTGGGGAGACGCGCTGGCGATTGCCCGGAATCAGGTCCGGCCCTATGAAGTCCGCCCCGGCGGCGCGGAGGCGCTCTGGCGGCGCTGGACGGAGACTCTGGGGGAGGACCTGCGCCGGGGGACGGGCCTTTCCAGGCGCCGGATTCTGGAGCGCTGCCGGGAGATCGCGGCCTCCTTCCGCCGGATTGAGACGGCGCCGGGGGACGGGCAGAAAGTTGCCGTCGTGGGAGAAATTTACACGAAGTACTGCCATCTGGGGAACTGGAATCTGGAGCGGTATCTGGCCGCGGAGCAGTGTGAAATCGGAGTGGGCGGTATTACCTGGTACGCTCTCTATTACATGGACACCCACAGCCTGAAGGGCCCCGCTTACCAGCGGAAGCTGTACCGCGTCCTCTCCGGCTATTTGGGCGGAATCCAGCGGGAGCTGCTGGCGGTTTTGCGGGAGGCCGGCTTTCACACCCTGCCGACCCTGGCGGAGCTGAAGCGCCGGGCGGAGGGCTTCGCGCCGTTAAACTGCACCGTGGCCGACGGCTGGCTCGTCACCGCCGAGGCGGCGGCCTGGGCCGGGCTCGGGTATCGGAAGATCCTCTGCGTCCAGCCTTTCGGCTGCCTGCCGGGGCATATTTTCGGCAAGGGGCAGTACGCCGCCCTCCAGCGGAAGCTGCCGGAGGCTCTGCTGGTCAGCGTGGACTATGACGCCAGCACCGGCGAGGGGACCGTGCAGAGCCGCATCCGGATGCTGCTGGATACGGAGCTGTGAGCGTTTCCGCTTTGTAAACTTTTTTCCGGCCGCCCCCGATTTCCTTTGCATTCCAGGGCAAACTGTGGTAAGCTATGCTTGTTTTACTATGAAATTCTTTATGCCGCCCCTTTGGGCGGCGGAACAATAGAAAGGAAGTTTCAACGAATCATGGGCCTTATACAGAAAATTTTCGGTGACTACAGCTCCCGGGAGCTGAAATCCATTTATCCCACCGTGGACAAGATCGAGGCCATGGCCGACGAGTACAAGGCCATGACGGACGCCCAGCTCCAGGCGAAGACCCAGGAGTTCAAGAGCCGCCTGGAGAACGGGGAGACCCTGGACGACATCCTGCCCGAGGCCTTCGCCACCGTGCGGGAGGCGTCGGACCGGGTTTTGGGCCTGCGGCCCTACCGGGTGCAGCTGGTGGGCGGCATCGTCCTCCACCAGGGGCGCATCGCCGAGATGAAGACCGGAGAGGGCAAGACATTGGTCGCCACGCTCCCCGCCTACCTGAACGCCCTGGCGGGGAAGGGGGTCCACATCGTTACCGTCAACGACTACCTGGCCAAGCGCGACTCGGAGTGGATGGGCAAGGTCCACCGCTTCCTGGGGCTCAAGGTGGGCCTGATTGTCCACGGCCTGACCTCCAAGCAGCGCCAGGAGGCCTACGCCGCCGACATCACCTACGGGACCAACAATGAAATGGGCTTCGACTACCTCCGGGACAACATGTGCATCTACTCCCAGGAGCTGGTTCAGCGGGGACACTCCTTCGCCATCGTGGACGAGGTGGACTCCATCCTCATCGACGAGGCCCGGACCCCCCTCATCATCTCCGGCCAGGGGGAGAAGTCCACCCAGATGTACGACCTGACGGAGATGTTCGTGGCCAAGCTGAAGAAACAGGTAGTGGTCCAGGTGGACAACAAGGAAGAGGAGGCCGCGGACATCGACGCGGACTATGTGGTGGACGAAAAGGCCAAAACCGCCACCCTCACCGCCCGGGGCATCGCCAAGGCGGAGGAGTACTTCCATGTGGAGAACCTCTCCGACCCCTCCAACTCCACGGTGAGCCACCACATCAACCAGGCCCTGAAGGCCCACGGAACCATGAAACGGGACATCGACTACGTGGTCAAGGACGGGGAAGTCATCATCGTGGACGAGTTCACCGGCCGATTGATGTTCGGCCGCCGGTACTCCAACGGGCTCCACCAGGCCATCGAGGCCAAGGAGCATGTGAACGTCAACAGCGAAAACCGGACCCTGGCCACCATCACCTTCCAGAACTACTTCCGGCTCTACGACAAGCTCTCCGGCATGACCGGCACGGCCATGACGGAACAGGAGGAGTTCGGGACCATCTACAACCTGGACATCATCGAAATTCCCACCAACCGGCCCAACCAGCGGGACGACCACCACGACGTGGTCTACAAGACCGAGGCCGGGAAGTTCCGGGCCGTTATCTCTCAAATCAAGGAGTGCCACGAAAAGGGCCAGCCGGTGCTGGTAGGCACGGTGTCCATCGAGAAGAACGAGCTTCTCTCCAAGCTCCTCAGCCGGGAGGGCATCAAGCACAATCTGCTGAACGCCAAAAACCACGAGAAGGAAGCGGAAATCGTGGCCCAGGCGGGCAAGCTGGGGGCCGTCACCGTGGCCACCAACATGGCGGGCCGCGGCACCGACATCATGCTGGGAGGCAACGCCGAGTACCTGGCCCGGGCGGACCTGACGAAAGCGGGCTACTCCGAGGAGGTCATCGTGGACGCCACGGGCTACGCCGACACGGACAACCAGGAGATTCTGGACGCCAGGGCGCTGTTTGCCGAAAAATTAGCCCAGCACAAGGCGGAGATCGCCAGCGAGGCGGACCAGGTCCGGGAGGCCGGAGGGCTCTTCATCATCTGT
>VSMY01000179.1 GCA_009773995.1 Oscillibacter sp.
ATGGTCAGGTTGATGTTGCGCAGGACGTGGTTGTTGCCGTAAAATTTGTCGATATTTTTCAGTTCAATGCGGCTCATCCTATCCTCTCCTTTTTCAGCCCATGCTTTTGGAAATATCCGCGTGGAAAAACTTGCTGGCAACCCAGTAGGTGATCAAAATAAAGGCGACCATGATGACCGAAGCGGCCGAGGCCATCTGCGGCAGCGCCTCATTTGAATAGGTAAACGCCAGGTAGGAAAGCGTGCGGGTCTGAGGCGTCATCAAAAGGGCGATCAGGTCCAGCTCCTTTGCGATGGAAACGAACACCAGGATGAACCCGGAGAAAAAGCCGTTCTTTGCCAGCGGCATCACGATGCAGAGCATCTTCCGCCAGAAGGAAGCGCCTGATATCTCGGCCGCCTCCTCCAGCTGCACGCCGATCTGCATCATATTGGCGGAGCCGGAGCGGCTGGCGAAGGGGAAATGCTTGACCACGGAGACCAAAACGATCAGCGTGAACGTCCCATAGAGCGAGGGAATGGGCCCGTGCGGGACAATGAACATGGAAAGGAAAATGGCGGAAAACGCCACCGAAGGAATCAGATACGGAATGAATACCATCTGCTCCGTCAGGATTCCATACCACTTTCCCCTTCCCCGGGAGCCAATGTACCCGAAGAACTGCCCCAAAAACGCGGTAATCACAGAGGCGATGAGGGAGAGGCGCACGGTGTTCCATAGGCTTTTGAAAAAGTCGGCGTTCCTCAAAATACCCGGCATGTTTTGGCTCAGCGTGGCGTCCTCCAGACGGCCCGCCCAGTTGTACAGCGTCAGATTGCTCAGGGCATACCCTCCGCCGGTCGCCTTCTGGAAGGTCTCCAGCACCAGCACCGCCAGCGGGAAAAACAGGGCCAGCCCCAGGAAAACCGCCACTGTCAGGAAAAGCGGCATCCGCAGCGCGCGAAGCTGAATGATGGTCTGCCGCCCGCCCTTTCCGCCGATGGTTTCATAGGACTTCCGGGAGCCCACCATCATCTGGTTTGCAAACAGGCTGCCGGACGACAGAATCACCAGGAAAATCGCCATGGCGTATCCCACGGTCTTGACGCCGGAGGTAATGCAGTCGTTCATCCGGGTGGAAAGCGTATAGTACCCAATCCGAAGGCCCAGGTTCGCCGGGACGCCATACGCCCCCATGGACTTGCTGAAGGTCATAATCACCGCCGACAGCACCGCCGGCAGCACCAGCGGAAAGGTAATGTGGAGAAGGATGTGCCCCTTCGCCGCCCCCTGGATCTCCGCCATCTCCTCCAACTCGGAGTTGACCGTGCGCAGCGCGCCGGAAATCATGATATAGGAGAAGGCATAGTAATGCGTTATCAGCACCGTGATGATGGCCACCGGTCCGTACGCCAGCCAATTGGGTACGGAAATCCCCAGCCCCTCCAGAAAGCCGGGGGCGCCTCCGGCGCTGTTGCGGAAAATGGACAGCCATGCCATCGCCTTGCACCAGGAGGGAATCATATAGGGGATGATAATCAGTGTGGACAGCAGGTTCTTGCAGGGGATATCGCTCCGGACCACCAGCCAGGCCAGTACGGCGCCGATCGGAACCGCCGCCCCGCAGGTAACCACCGCAATCAGGAGGGAGTGGCCCAGCGGCTTCCAGAACATCGCCCCGGCGATGTTGCCGGCCAGCAGGTAGCTCCAGTAATACAGCGTGAAGTCCCCCGCCGAGCCGCCGGTCTTGCGCAGCTCCGTTTCGGCAAGGACAAACGTCTTTTGGATCACCGACAGCAGCGGAATGATTACCAGCAGGAACAGCATGCACAGGGTCAGCAGGATAATGACATTGTAGGGGTTCGTGACAATGCCCGCGATTTGGTTTTTGATTCGCTTGGCCGACAGCTTTTTGAATTTCATCAGGCTCTCCTCTTCTTACGCCTTCGCGCATTCCATCTTTCTGTATAAGTTTCAAAATTATTCAATTTTAATCATATTTTGAAAATATGAACGTTAACAAATTATAGAAATAAAAATGGCCGCCTTCCCGGAAAGCCGCCGCCCTTTCCGCCCTTTCCAGCTAGTATGCGGCCATCTCCAGCCCGCCCGCTTCGGAGATTTGGCACCGGATATGCGAGTGGCTTGCCGCCGGATAGTCCGTCATGGGGGCGTTTTCCGTACAGGCCAGCCACGCCGTCCTCTCCCGCAGCAGCCGGATGGTCTCAGGCGCCGGGCGGTTTTTGCATCCGGTCAGGCCGCAGGAGATCACGGCCGCCTGGGGTCTCAGCCTCTCCAGGAGCCCCGCGCTCACCGCCTTCCCGTCGCCGTGATGCGGAACCTTCAAAAGGTCGCAGGGGGGAAGCTCCAGCCGTTCCAGGGCGGCGGCGTAGGCGTCTCCCGGCAGAAGAATCCTCCGCCCCGCGTAGCCGGCCTCCACAACCAGGCTGGTGTTATTGCACCTTGCGGCGGCCTCGCCGACCAGTGGGAACGGGGGCTTTTCCCCCTTTAAGAGCCTGCCGCACAGGCGGTTTTGGGCCTCCGCCGCAGCGCGGTCCGCATAGGAAAAGCGCAGGGTCAGCCCCTTTGTCGCCTGCACGCGGCCCTCCGGCGGGAGCGACACGGCGCATCCGTGCCGCCGCAGAGCCTCCAGGGAATCGCAGTACAGGTCCACCTGTGCGCAGAAGTCGTTTACGCGCTTGTCCAGCTCCGGATAGGGCTCTATCCGGGTGCGCTCCGGAGCGGTATGGAGGAAGCCCACAACCGCCCGTTTGATGCGGAGGCACGGCAGCAGGGACAAGCAGCCGCCGAAGTGGTCGTTGTGCATGTGGGTGATAATCAGCAGATCAAGCTCACGGATGCCGCGCCTCATCAGGAAATTGACCGCGTACTGCTGCCTGGAGCCGGAGTGATACTCAATCAGCCCCCTCCCGCAGTCCACCAGCGCGCGGTATGGGGTTTCAGGGGCAAAATCCTGGAGAAGAATCGCGTCCCCATCTCCCACATTTATAAAATCTACTTGAAGCATTTCCTCTCCCCTTCAACCGGATTTGCGGGCGGCGCTACTCCGGCAGCCTCACACAGGTCTCCCGCTGGATGAGCTTCGGCTCCAGAATTTCGCTGTACAGGCGGGCCCTGTCCCCATGAATCAGCTTGATGAGCGTGTCAACCGCGAACCCGCTCAAAGCTTCCCGGGGCTGCGCCACCGTCGTAAGCTGAATTTTGGGCAGGGACGCATAGGAGATATCGTCAAAGCCGATCAGCGACAGCTGGCCGGGAATCTCGATTCCAAACTCCATGGCCCCCTGCATGATGCCCAGCGCAAAGCTGTCATTGATGCTCATCAGCCCGGTGGCCGGCGCCTTCCCCTGCTTTTTGCAGCTTTCAAAGTAAGCGGCGGCCGTCCGGTATCCGTCCTCGATTCCATCCCCCGCAAGGGAGGGAACCGCTTCATACTCCACGCCCGCCGCGGCGGCGGTGTCCATGAATCCCGCCCGGCGCTTTCGGTGGGTGATGGACGATTCCCGCCCGCCCAGGAAAGCCAGGCGGCGGTGGCCCAGCTCCAGGAGGTACCGGGCGCCGATGACGGTCCCCTGATAATTGTCCACTGTAATTTTCGATACCAGATTCTCCGTAACGTTATCGCCCATGAAGACGATGGGGATTCGGTTCACGTATTTTTGCAGGCATTGGTAGGTCTGATCGCCGACGCCGAAGATAATGATACCGTCAGCCCGGCTCTCAAGCAGCGCCTCGATGTTCTGCTCCTCCATCCGGAAGTCAAAAAA
>VSMY01000018.1 GCA_009773995.1 Oscillibacter sp.
CATTTCTGGACCATGGTCAGGGCTACGTCGCGTCCGTCCTCGGTGGTCAGGGTGTCCACGGTGTCGGTGACCTTGTAGCTGCCGCTCTGGATGGATTTGATGGTGCCTTTCAGGTTGGGGGGCACCATGATTTTGTGGAGCACTACCGGGGTCTCGGGGACGGTGCCGATGACGTCGCCGCCAATCACCTTGTCCCCGGCTTTCGCCGTGGCGGTGAAGTCCCACTTTTTCTCGTGGTCCAGGGGGGAGACCTCCACGCCGCGGGTGATATTGTTGCCGTGGACCTTTTCCATGATTTTCTCCAGCGGGCGCTGGATGCCGTCATAGATGCCCTCGATCATGCCGGGGCCCAGCTCCACGCTCATGGGCGCTCCGGTGGTCTCGACGACGGCGCCAGGGCCCAGGCCCGAGGTCTCCTCATAGACCTGGATGGAGGCGGCGTCGCCCTTCATGGTCAGGATCTCGCCGATCAGGCGCTGGGGGCCGACGCGGACCACGTCGCTCATGTTGGCGTTGGAGAGGCCCGTAGCGACCACCAGCGGCCCGGAAACTTTAACAACTTTGCCGCTCAATATTTCACACTACCTTTCTTAAAGGATGTCGGCTCCTACCGCTCTTTCAATCGCGCGCTGAATGTTGTTCTTGCCGATGCCCAGGGACCCCTGCCGGCCGGGGATGAGGATGATGGCGGGGCGGATTTCGTCCTTGTAGCGGGAAATCACGTCCTCCAGGTCCTTGGCCAGCTGCTCCGTGAGGTAAATCACGGCGCAGTTTCCGCGGGCCAGCTCCTTGATTTTCTCCCTGGCCTCCGCCGCGTCCGCGACGGGGTAGGTGTCCAGTCCCAGGGCGCGGAAGCCCATGACGGACTCCCAATCGCCGATGGCGGCGATTTGATAGGTCATAGCCATAATGTCACCTCACCGCCTTACACATACCCGGCCCGGAGCCGGGAACGGATGACCTCGGCGGGCAGGCCCGCCCCGCGGCCCATGAGCAGGATGCGGATGTTCGTATACTCCGTCTCCCGGGCCGCCAGATACCCCAGCAGCGGGGCCTCGCCGAAGGGCACGAACTGGGCCCCGGCCAGGTACTCGCCCACCGCGTCGTCGCAGAGCTTCTCGAAGGCCGTCAGCGATCCGCCCCGGAGGGCTTCCGCTCCCGCCTCCGCCGCCGCCTGGAGGGGCGTGGGGCCATAGAGCTCCTGGAGGGAACCGGAGTTCCCCGCGGCGGCCACGGCGTCCGCGCCGATGTCGCCGCCCTCCAGAAGGACCGTTTTCAGGAAGTCTCCGCTTTTGCCCATCCGCAGGGTGCGGACCAGGGCGCGGAGGTTCGCCGCGTCGATTTGGATCTTCACGTAGCCCGCGAGAAACGCGCTGCCCGTCTCCTGAGCCACCTGCGCCATCTCCTGATAGCACCAGCGATCCAGTACAATGTCGGAAAGCTGGGGGTCCCGGGTGGAATCCAGCACCTCCCTGGCCTCCGCCGCCGCGGCGGCCAGGGTCTCCGGCAGCTCGTCCAGCCGCCCGGCCTGGACGGCCTCCTTCAGCTCCGCCGCGCCGACCCGGCCCATATCCATCAGCATGGAGTCGGGGCTTACGTCCATGGCCTGGGCCTTCAGCACGGCCTTGATGTTGTGATAGTCGTATTTCAGCTTGAAAATGTCGATATACCTGGGGTCCGGCGCGCCGTCCAGCACGTCGGAGAGGGTGGCCTCCCGGGCCGCCGAGAGGGCGGCGTCCATAGCCTCGGGGTTCCGTGCGTCCAGCTCAGGATATCCGCACTCCTGGAGGAGCTTGACGGCTTCCTCGTCCGTGCGGGCGTCCAGAACCTGTTCCATCCGTTCCCGTGTCAGGAGCCCGGTCTCCATGGCCTTGATGCGGGCCGAGATCGCCAGGTAATCGGTGTCTTTGATTTTGTTAGCCAAGACACTTCCTCCTTGTCATGAGAACAGCTTCTTCACCACTTCTCCCGCGGTCTCCGCCTTCTGCAGGCGCACCAGGGTGTCGAACGCGCAGTTGACCTCCACGTTCTCGGAGCGGAGGATGAAGCCGCCTGGAATGGAACGGGTCTCGCCGGAGAGGGTCAATTTCTTGCCCCCGTCCTTGTTGGCCTTTTCCACGGCGGCCTTGCCCACCTTGCGGCGGTCGGCCTCGGAGAAGATGACCTCCTCCTTCCCGGTGGAGGACGCCTGGACCAGCAGCTCCGCCAGCACGGCGGCGTACTTCTCCTCGGGCAGGGAGCAGAGCTTCCGGAGGGCCAGGTCATAGGCTTTCTCCACCATCTCCTGCTTGGCGGCCAGGGCGGCCTTCCGGGCCTCCATCTGGGCCGTGCCCGCCAGGCGCTCCTCCCGCTCCGCGGCGGCCTTTTTGTTCCTCGCGTCCAGGTCCGCCGCCTCAGCGTCCGCCTGGGCCTGGTACTTGGCGGCGATCTTCTCCGCCTCGGCCCGGGCCTCGCCCAGGACGCGGTCGATCTCCGCCTGGGCGTCGGCGCTGATGCGCTGGGTGATTTTTTCAATTCCGTTCATGGTTCAATCCCCTTTCTTCGGGGCGCTCAGGAGATGTTGATGATCATCAGCATGGAAGCCAGCAGAGACAGGATGGCGTAGAACTCCACGGTGATGCAGAGCACCATGCCCTTGGACCAGTCGTCGGGCTTCTTGGCCAGGATATTGATGGAGCCCGCGGCCACGCGGCCCTGGGCGATGGCGGAGAACAATCCGCCCAGCGCCATGGGCAGGCACGCGAAGAGGTACTGGCAGCCCTGGGCGATGCTCATCTGGGGCAGCTCGCCGCCGAGAAGGCCCATGGAGAAGATGGCGAAGAACCACACCACCAGGCCGTACAGGCCCTGGGTGCCGGGGATGACCTGGAGAATCATGACCTTACCGAACTTGCTGGGGTCCTGGCACAGAAGGCCCGTGCCCGCCTCGCCGGCGATGCCGGTGCCCTTGGCGGAGCCGATGCCGGGGAGCACCGCCGCCAGGCCCGCGCCCAGGAGAGCCAGGGCCAGGCCGCCGAAAGCGCCGATGAAGGAGCCCGCCGCCGCGTTCTGCTCAATCGCCTGAATGATATCCATATCCATTGTGTTGTTCCTCCTAAAATAAATTTACTTTGTGACGTCCACGTATTTGGTCTCCATGGCCAGGGGCCGGAAGGGCTTGCCGCCGTCCTCATAGAACTTGCCGAAGTACTCCAGACACTGGAGCCGGAGGTCGTGGACGTAGCAGCCCAGCAGGTTCAGCGCGAAGTTCAGCGCGTTGCCCGCCAGGGAGATCACAAGGAAAATGATGATGTTGCCGGGAATCGCCCCCAGGGTGTTGAACACCTGGGCGATGACGCTGCCCGCCAGCATCAGGGCCATGAGACGGGCGTAGGAGAGGATGTCGCCGAAGTAGCCCGTCACATGGTTGTAGAGGGAGCCGAAGATGCCCATGATCTTGCCGAAGCCCTGGCCGGTGACCAGGGGCCCGATGACGATCAGGGCCAGCCCCGCGTAAAGCACCAGGTTCGTCACGCCCACCGCCATCAGTCCGATGCCGATGAAGACGATCCACCAGGTGACCTCCTCGAAAATGGCGTCCAGCACCTGGCCCGCCTTGAGCTTGCGGATGAAGCTGACGGCCATGCCGGTGACGATCTGGACCATTCCCAGGGCCATGGCCCCCACGAGAATCATGAGGGTGTCGTTCAGCGGCGTGAACAGGGCCGGGAGGGCGAAGTCCCCGCCGGTGGTGAGCTTCACCACCTGGGTGAGGAAGTCCCCGAAGAAGCCGCCGGTCAGCGCGCCCCAGAAGAAGGTGGAGACGCCGCACAGCTGCAAAAGGCCCATCATGTGGCCCATGGTGCCCTTGGGCCGGAATTTCTTCGAGATGATGGTGCCCGCCAGGAACATCAAAATGCCGTAGCCCATGTCCGCCATCATGATGCCGTAGAACAAAATGAAGAAGGGCGCCATGAGGGGGTTGGGGTCCACGTTGTTGTACGCGGGGAGGGAGTACATCTCCGTCACCATGTTCAGCGGCTTGGTAAACCAGTTGTTCTTCAGCCGCACCGGCACGTCCGGGATGTCCTCCTCGGCGGGGTCCTCCGCCTCCCAGGCGCAGCCCTTGCTCTCCAGCAGGGCCTGGACCTCGCTCAGGTTTTCCGCCGGGGCCCAGCCCTCGAAGAAGACGATGGTCCCGTCGGTGAGGAGGCGCTCGGTGTTCTGGTCCTCCGCCGCCGCGGCGCTTAGCCGGTCGGCGTAGAGCCGGAGCCTGTCCCGCTCCGGGGCCAGGGCGGCGATGGCGGCCTCGGCCTCCTGCCGCTTGGCGCGGTTCTCCTCCAGGGCCTTGTCCAGGGCCGCGACATTCTCCGCCGCCGTGCCCGTCACGCCCTGAAAGACCGTGACGCTGAACCCGTGGGGCCGGAGAATCTCCAGGGCCTTCTCCTCCTCTTCCCGGTGGGCCACCAGAAGGCAGCAGCGCTGCTGCTTGTCGGCGCTGATCTCATAGAGCTCCGCCGCGGCGTCCGCCAGCTCGTTGCGGATGGCGGCGGTGTCCGCCGCGCCGGGGAAGACCCCCAGGCGGAAGACCGCGTGCTCCGTGCCCCCCAGCTCCAGGGGCATGTCCAGGGGGACCCAGGGCTCCAGCCCGGCCTTCCGGCTCAGGAGGCGGTTCTCCTCCCCCTGTAAGCGGGAGAGGTCCTGCAAATACCCGTTGATCTCCCCGCTGACGGCCCGGGAGCTCTCCAGGGTCTCGTCGCTGAGGAACTCCGCCTCGCTGACCGCCCGGCGCTGGATGAAGAGCCCGTCCTTGGTTCCGCCGTAGCGCTTCAGGGCCGCCAGGGCGGCCCCGGCCTCCCCCTGCTCATTCTTGGTCTCCGCCAAGCGGGAGGCATCCCGCCGCAGCAGCGCCGCCCAGGCGGGGTCCGAGAGCTTTCCGGCGGGCTCGCTGATCTCCACACAGCCCAGGCGCAGAAGCTCCCGCAGGAGGGCGTCCCGGCTGTCGGCCATGGCCATGACGCGGAGCTTTTTCATTTTTACAATGGCCATCTCAGTTGCTCACAACCCTTCCGACAATAAACTCCGCCGCGGCCTCCAGGCGCTTTTCGGCGGCCTGGCGCAGCTTGGCGGCGTCCGCCTCCGCGGCCCGGGCGGTCTTTTCCGCCTCGGCAGCGGCCCGCTCCTCCGCCTGGCGCAGAAGCTCCCGGCCGGCCTCCGCCCCGGCGGCGCGCCGCCTCTGCAAGAGCGCCTGACCTTCCTTTTCCGCGTCGGCGACAAGCTGCTTCGCCTCCGCCTCGGCGGCGGCGCGGCGCTCCCGGACCTGGTTTTCCACCTGCGTTACCTTTTCGATCGCTTCCAGGGACATTCGTTCTCACCTTCTCTCCATGTGCCATGGCCCCCCGCCTTGGCCTCGCCGGGGCCCATGGTCATACTAGGATACAGTATAGGCGAAATCTTCCGGTTTTGCAAGGGAATTTTTGCTAAGGCGGCGAAAAGAACGGCAAGAAAAAGACGGCCCTCCCTTTCAGGAGGGCCGCCGGAATCCGGAATCCGGAACGCCGCGGGAATTACGCCTGTGCCAGCCGCTCCAGGGCTTCCTCCCTGGAGGCGGCGAAGAAAAAGTGTTTCCCCTGGTTGGACTCATAGATAAAGTCCCGGAGGGGCTTGCTGGTATAGCGGGAATAGTCGCCGTAAACGGCGGCCTTCACGCGGTAATTGACAAATTTCTGGAGGATTTCTCCCGCCGCGCCGGTGCTGAGGATGAAGAACTCCTCCCCCAGCACCCGCTTGTCGAGGGCGATGCGCTCCGCCCCCGCCTCGTATTTCACGGTCATGGCCAGGTCCAGGGCGGCCTGGGGCGTGGTGATCTCCGCCTGATCGCCGGAAACCACCGCAATCTCCACTCCATTCATTTTGATGTATTCGATGTTCATAAAGCTGCCTCCTTCGAGCAAATTTGCGGCGTGAATTCCGGTTAACACCGCATCATAGCACAGTCCGGCCCCCTTGTCAAATCCCAGCCCTTTTCTTTTCTTCCGGATTGTGGTATACTGTTTTTCATTCAAATTTCACTTACAAGGAGGGACCGCTATGCGGGCCGAGGAACGGCGGCAGGCCATTTTAGAGCATTTGCGGCAGTCCAGCCGCCCCGTCAGCGCGGGAGTTTTGGCGGAGCGCTTCTCCGTCAGCCGCCAGGCGGTGGTGGGGGACGTGGCCCTGCTCCGGGCCTCCGGGGCGGACATCTCCGCCACCCCCAGGGGCTACGTCATCCTAAAAGCCGACCAGGGCCTCATCCGCCGGATCGCCTGCCGCCACGACGGCCTGGGCATGGAGGCGGAGCTCTGCGCCGTGGTGGACCAGGGCTGCTCCGTGCTGGACGTCATTGTGGAGCACCCCATTTACGGCCAGCTCACCGGGCCCCTCCAGCTCTCCAGCCGCTACGACGTGGGCCAGTTCCTCTCCCGCTGCACGGAGGCCGGGGCCCGGCCCCTGTCGGATCTCACCGGGGGCATCCACCTCCACACCCTCTCCTGCCCCGGCGAGGACGCGTTCCGCCGGGTTCAGGACGCCCTGCGGAACCTGGGCGTCCTGCTGGAGGGCTGAGGCATGAGGCCATCCAGCGGCATGCGGGACATGACGGCGGGCAGCCCCGCCGGGCACATTCTCTATTTCGCCCTGCCCCTTTTGGCGGGGAGCCTCCTCCAGCAGCTCTACAACATGGTGGACAGCTGGGTCGTCGGGCGCTACGTGGGGGACGGCGCCCTGGCCGCCGTGGGGGTGGGCTTCCCGGTTTTGACCATGTTTTCCTCCCTGTTCATCGGCCTCTCCGGGGGCGGCACGGTGGTCATCGCCCAGTTCTTCGGCGCGGGGAAAATGGACCGGGTCCGGGACGCCGTGGACACCATCTACGCCGCCTTCCTCGCCTCCATCCTCCCCCTGACGGCCCTGGCCCTGCTGGCGGTGGGGCCCATTCTCCGCCTGCTCCAGGTGGAGGAAGCCGCCTATGGCGAAGCCTACCTCTATTTGATGGTGGTCTGCGCCGGGCTTATCGGCAGCATTGGCTACAACCTGAACTCCGGCATCTTAGGGGGCCTTGGGAACAGCCGGAGCACCCTGCTCTTCCTGGCCTCCGCCTCCGTGCTGAACATCGTCCTGGACCTTCTTCTGGTGCTGGCCTTCGGCCTGGGGGTCTTAGGCGTGGCTTTGGGAACCATCATCGCCCAGGCCTTCTCCTGGCTCTTCGGGGTGTTCTACATCAACCGGCGCTACCCGGAAATCTCCCTCCGCCTCCTGCCCCGGCGGTTCGACCGGGCCCTCTTCCGGCAGATTATGGGCATCGGCCTCCCGGCGGGGGTGCAGATGTCACTGGTGGCCCTGGGGGCCATGGTGGTGATGGGGAAAATCAATCTCTACGGCAAGGAGTTCACCGCCGGGTACAACGTGGGCTTCCGGCTGGACCAGCTGGCCTTCCTGCCCATTCAGAGTTTGTCCAGCGCCGTCATCTCCTTCGTGGGCCAGAACATCGGCGCGAAGCAGCCGGACCGGGCCCGGCAGGGCATCCGGGTCACCGTCACCCTCTCCGCCGCCTGGGCGGTGCTGATGACGGCGGTTCTCATGCCCCTCCGGGAGCCTCTGGTTGCCTTCTTCTCCCCCACTCCGGCGGCGATCCACGCCGGGGCCGTGTACCTCCAGTGCATCATGCCCTTTTACTTCATGTTCGCCATCATGTTCTGTTTGAACAACGCCATGCGGGGGGCCGGGGACAGCGTGTTCCCCATGGTGGACGTGATTTTGTCCCTCATCCTGGTCCGGGTCCCGGCGGTCTACTGGCTGGCGGACCGGTTCGGGCCGGATTACATGTACTACGGCATGGCCGTGGGCTGGACCGTGGGCCTGGCCCTGTCCCTGGGGTGGTACTTCTCGGGCCGGTGGAAGCGGCACGGGAGCCTGGCGGACGAGGGCGGGGAGCGCAGTTAAGCGTCCCGCGCCGCCGGCAGGGCGGCAAAACGAAATTTGTGAGGAGCGCATGATGGACAGAACTGAACCGTGGCTGCACTGGGCGGTAGAGCTGCAAAGCCTTGCGCAAGCAGGCCTTACCTATGGAAAAGATGTTTATGACCACGAACGATATGAACGAATCCGGGAAATATCGGCGGAAATGATGTCTCATATGGCCGGCATCCCGCTTGAAAAGGTGAAGAATCTTTTCTGCAATGAACGCGGATACCAAACGCCGAAGCTTGATACCCGCGCGGCTATTTTTGATCAGGGGAAAATTCTGCTCGTCCGGGAAAACAACGGGAAATGGTCCCTTCCGGGCGGTTGGTGCGACGTCGATGTTTCCGTCGGCGAAAACGCGGTAAAGGAAGTCAAAGAAGAAGCGGGCCTGGATGTGACGGCGGACCGCATCATTGCGGTTCAGGACCGGAAAAAGCATAACCTTCCCGTTTATGCCTACGGCGTTTGTAAGGTGTTTATTCAATGCACCGTCACCGGCGGACATTTTGAGCCGAACATCGAAACAACGGAGTGCCGTTATTTCTCAGAAGACGATTTGCCGGACCTTGCGGCGGAAAAGAATACCGAAGAGCAAATCAAGATGTGCTTTTCGGCATACCGCGCAAGTGATTGGCAAACGCTCTTTGATTAAACAAAGGATGGGGGAACTGCCATGCAGTACGAGGAAAGGGATTTTTTAGAAACGGCGGGCCAAGATACTTTAAAGCAAATCGCCCGCGCAAGAGCGCTTACGCGGGAATATCTCTTTACGGACTACACGGATGCTGAAAAACGAAGCGCCATTCTTAAAGAGCTATTGGGCGGGATCGGCGAAAATGTGGCAATCGACACGCCGTTTCATTGCGACCATGGAAAAAACATTTTTATAGGCAGCGACGTAATCATCAATATGAACTGCACCTTTGTGGACAATGTGCCAATCAGAATTGGGAACCGGGTATTGATTGCGTCCAACGTACAGATTTATACATCCTCTCACCCGGTAATGCCGCAGGAACGTCTTATCCCGGACTGGAAAGAGCGGAAAACGACGTGGTTCAGGACATACGCCCTCCCGGTGGAAATCAAGGACAACGCGTGGATTGGCGCCGGAAGCATCCTGTTGCCGGGCGTGACCATAGGGGAAAACAGCGTCATTGGAGCAGGGAGCGTGGTGAATCGAGCCATTCCGGCAAATTGTATCGCCGTAGGGAATCCATGCAAAATTATACGCTGTTTCCCGACGGATGAAATTGATCCAGACAGCTTGTAATTTCCCGCCTCTTTCGGTATAATAAACCAGTTATATCCCCCGTCAATCCCGGCGTCCCTTCCATTCGGGGCCGCCGTTTTAAAGGAGAACAACCATGGAGAAGAAAAAATTCTATATCACCACGCCCATTTACTACCCCTCGGACAAGCTCCACATCGGCCACACCTACTGCACCGTAGCGACGGACGTGCTGGCCCGCTACCACCGCCTTCTCGGGGAGGACGTGATGTTCCTCACCGGCACCGACGAGCACGGCCAAAAAATCGGCGACATCGCCGCCGCCGCCGGGGTCACCCCCCAGGAATTCGTGGACCGCATCGTGGAGGGGCCCCGCGGCATCAAGGATTTGTGGAAGCTGATGAACATCTCCAACGACCGCTTTATCCGCACCACGGACGACTACCACGTCCAGTCCGTCCAGCGGATTTTCAAACGGATGCACGACAACGGGGACATCTACAAAGGGACCTACAAGGGAAAATACTGCAAGCCTTGCGAGTCCTTCTGGACCGAGAGCCAGCTGGTGGACGGCAAGTGCCCCGACTGCGGCCGGGAGGTCCAGGACGCGGAGGAGGAGGCCTATTTCTTCCGCCTGAGCAAATATGCGGATAAAATCCGGGACCTCCTGGAAAACACGGACTTCCTGGAGCCCCGCTCCCGTGTCCACGAGATGGTGCGGAACTTCATCGACCCCGGCTTGGAGGATCTCTGCGTCTCCCGGACCAGCTTCTCCTGGGGCGTGCCCGTGGACTTCGACCCTGGCCACGTGGTCTACGTCTGGGTGGACGCCCTTTCCAACTATATCACGGCCCTGGGCTATGAGAACGACCGCTACCACGACTACGAACAGGGCTGGTGGCCCGGCGTGAACATCGTGGGCAAGGAAATCGTCCGCTTCCACTCCATCATCTGGCCCGCCATGCTCATGAGCCTGGGCGAGCCGGTGCCCAAGAAGTGCTTTGGCCACGGCTGGCTTCTCCTGGACGGCGGGAAGATGTCCAAGTCCAAGGGCAACGTGGTGGACCCCTATATCCTGGCGGAGCAGTTCGGCGTGGACGCCCTGCGCTTCTTCCTCATGCGCACCTTCCCCTTCGGGTCCGACGGCAACTTCTCCAACGAGCTTTTGATCCAGACCATCAACACGGATCTTGCCAACGACCTTGGCAACCTGGTCTCCCGTACCACCGCCATGGTGGGCAAGTACTTCGGCGGGGCCCTGCCCGCGGGCTGCGGGACCTGGGCCGGGGAGGTCTCCTTCGACGCGGAGCTGAAGGCGCTGGCCGGGGCCCTCCGGGACCGCTACGCCGCCGAGATGGACCACTTCGCCCCCCACAAGGCCCTGGAAGAAATCTTTAAGGTCATCCAGCGGGCCAACAAGTATATTGACGAAAACACCCCCTGGACCCTGGCCAAGGACATGGGGGCCAACGGGCAGCGCCTGGCCCACGTGCTCTATAACCTTCTGGAGGCCGCCCGGATCTGCGGCGTGCTGCTGGTCCCCTTCATGCCGGAATCCATGGACAGGCTCTTCGCCCAGATCGGCGCGGACGAAAGCGCCCGGACCTGGGAGTCCGCCGCCAAGTGGGGCGGCCTGCCGGAGACCGCCGCCGTTTCCAAGGGGGAGAACCTCTTCCCCCGAGTGGACATGGACAAGGCCCTGGAGGAGCTGGAGGCCGCCGTGGAGGCCGCCAGGCAGGCGGAATCCGGCGTGGAGCTGGAGCCCCAGCTGGAGGAAAAGGTGGACTTCGACACCTTCTGCAAGAGCGACTTCCGGGTGGTGAAGGTGAAGTCCTGCGAGGCGGTGAAAAAAAGCGAGAAGCTTTTAAAGTTCATCCTGGACGACGGCACCGGCACGGACCGGCAGATCCTCTCCGGGATTCACAAGTGGTACGAGCCGGAGGATCTGATCGGCAAGACCCTGGTTGCCATTGTGAACCTGCCCCCCCGGAAGATGATGGGCCAGGAGAGCTGCGGCATGCTGATTTCCGCCGTCCACAAGGAGAAGGGGGAGGAGGTCCTGCACCTTCTCATGGTGGACGACGCCATTCCCGCCGGGGCCAAATTATGCTGAGCGTATAATCCCCTAAATATGGGAAATACTGCCTCCATACTTCAAAAGCAGGAGGCAGTATTTTCATGTCTAAAAACTTAAAAGAGAGCGAGACCCTGAAAAACCTCATGCGGGCCTTCGCCGGCGAGAGCCAGGCCCGGAACCGCTACACCTTCGCCGCAAACCTCTGCAAACAGCAGCAGCTCCACGTCCTGGAGGCCGTCTTCACCTTCACCGCCAATCAGGAGAAGGAGCACGCCGAAATCTTCTACAACCACATGAAGGAAGTGGCCGGGGAGACCGTCCACATCGACGGCGGCTACCCCGTGGACCTGACCAACGACGTAGCCCAGCTCCTGCGGATGGCCCAGCACAACGAGTTCGAGGAGTTCGACCCCGTCTACCCCAGCTTCGCCCAGACCGCCCGGCAGGAGGGCTTCCCCCAGGTGGCCTCCTCCTTCGAGCAGATTTCCAAAATCGAGAAGACCCACGGCAACCGCTTCGCCAAGTTCGCGGAGCTCATGGAGTCCGGCAAGCTCTTCGTCTCCGACGTGAAGTGCGGCTGGCTGTGCCTGAACTGCGGCCACATTCAGGAGGGCCTCCAGGCCCCCAAGTCCTGTCCCGTCTGCTCCCACGACCAGGGCTTCTTCCTCCGCCTGGAGATGGCCCCCTACGGCGGGGAAATCTTGAAGGGCTGAGCCCTCACCCGGGGACCGCCCCCGCCCAGGCGTAATCATAGCCGCCAAACACCGGCTGGTCCTCCCGAAGGCCGTTCACCGCCGCCGCCAGGGCGAGGGCGAAGGTCTCCTCCTCCTCCAAGGCCCCGTTGTTCGAGATGACGGCCATGACCCTCGTCCCCTCCTCGTCCTCGGAGGTCAGGAGGAGCCGGGGCAGCGGGGGCCAGTTCCCCAGGGCGCTGAACTCCTCCATAGGGAGGAAGGCCACGTCCACGCCCCCCTCGCTCACCGCCTGGGCCATGGCCGCCGGGGAGGAACCCGCGGAGACCGTCACCGTCTCCGCCTCCACCCCCTGCTCCGCCAGAGCGGCCTTCAGGGCCTCCGGCAGCTCCCGGACGGCCTGGGCCAGTTCCTCAGCGGACAGCTCCCCTCGGGAGACCTCCACCGAGAGGGCCTCCAGCTGGAGCGGGCCCTCGTCCTCCGGCGGGCGGGCGGGTTCCGTCTCCTCCGAGGCGCAGGCGGCGAGAAGGAGCAGGAGCAGGGCGCCAAGCAGCGGCAGGTATCGTTTCATAAAAACTCCTTTTTGCGCGTCCGGCGGAAAACCGCCGTTTTTTTGTATGGACAATCCGCCCAACCTTTGGTATAGTATTAGCAACAACGCCGGCGGGCGGCGTCCCTATTCTACCACGTCCCCGCCCGGCGCGCAAGGGCGGCGGCCCCATTCCCTGTAAGGAGCGCGGACATGCTGAACATCCGAAACGAGACCCCGGCGGACTACCGGGCCGTGGAGGACCTGACCCGCAGGGCCTTCTACAACCTCTACGTCCCCGGCTGCCACGAGCACTACCTGGTTCACGTCATGCGGGACCACCCGGACTTTGTGCCGGAGCTGGACTTCGTGCTGGAGTTGGACGGGGAGATCATCGGGAGCATCCTCTACACCCGCTCCAGCCTGACGAATGGAGCCGGGGAGCGGCGGGAAGCCCTGACCTTCGGCCCCGTCTGCGTCGCGCCGAAGCGCCAGCGGCAGGGCTATGGGAAGCGCCTGATGGACCACTTCCTGGCCAGGGCGGCGGAGCTGGGCTGGGGCGCGGCGGTCATTTTCGGCGCGCCCGCCAACTACGTCTCCCGGGGCTTCCAGTGCTGCAAGCGGCATCTGGTCCAAATGGAGGACGGAAGCTATCCCACCGCCATGCTGGTGAAGGAGCTCCGCCCCCGCGCCCTGGACGGCGGCCCCTGGGTCTACCGGGACAGCCCCGTCATGCACTTCGACGAGGAGGCCGCCCGCCGCTTCGACGAGGGCCTGCCCCCCATGGAAAAGCGGGTGCTGCCCTGTCAGGAGGAATTTTACATCCTCAGCAATTCCGTCCTGCGCTGACCCCATCAAATCACGACAAAGGAGAATTCACCATGGAAGAATCCGGCATCGTCTCCATCTGGCTCGGCAGCTTTGAGAGCAAGGAAGCCCTGACGCTGTACGCCGAGAACCGCTTCAAGCGGAACGAGAACGGCGAGAAGGTCCCCTCCTTCACCCAGGACTTTTTCAACGGCGACCTCTGGCCCTTCGAGCCGGAGGTGTTCGACTACGAGTGGGGCGGCGTCCTCTCCCAGGACCCGGCCGTAGTGGCGGAACCCTTGGGCGAGGAGCTGTGCGCCGCCCTGACGGAGGTTTACTCCAAGGGCTTCGATCAGCCCTATAACGCCGTGATTGCCGTCTACGACTACCAGTTTGAGGGCAGCCGCCATGTCCCCGGCGCCCCCGCCCAGTTCGTGGGCTCCTTCTCCTACATAGAGCGCTGAATGAATTCCGCCCCGGTTTGCCGGGGCGGCTTTTCTTTTTGAAAAAATCCCCGGCAGGTGAAAGTATCCGCCCCGCCCAATCGTATCCATAACGAGAGCGCTCCAAAGGAGTTGATGCCATGAACCCAAACCAGCAGGCGGAGCGGCTGGCGAACGCCTTCGCCGACGCGATTCTCCGCCTCAGCTATGCGTACCTAAAAAACACTCAGGACGCCCAGGATATCTGCCAGACGGTCTTCGTCAAGCTGCTGGCGGAGCCCAGGGAGTTCGACAGCGCCGAGCACGAGCGGGCCTACGTCCTCCGCATGGCGGCCAACGCCTGCAAGGACCTTTTAAAAAGCCCCTGGCGCAAGCGGACCTGCGGCCTGGAGACGGTCTTGGAGGTCCCCGCCCCGGAGGCGGGGGACGGGACGGTCCTCTCGGCGGTGAACGAACTGCCCGCCCATTACCGGGCGGTGATCTACCTCTTTTACTACGAGGGCTACCAGGCGGCGGAGATCGGGAAAATCCTCGGCGTGCCCACCGCCACCGTCCACACCCGCCTGGCCAGGGGCCGGGCGAAGCTCAAGGACATCTTAGGAGGTGCTGACGATGAGCGAACTGTTTGACTACAAAAAGGAGATGAGCCAATTGCGCTTTACGGAAGAACAGAAAAAGGCCCTGGCGGAGGCCGCCGCCTCCGCCGCCGGAAAGACGGCGAAACGCCGCCGCCCGGTATTCCGCACGGCCCTGATCGCCGCCGCCGTGGCCGCCGTGCTGGTGGTAGGGGCCGGGGCGGCGGGGGTGCTGCCCAGCCCCGCGGAGATTTTCACGCCCCTCTTCGGCGGGTCCGTGGCTCAGACGGAGGTCATTGACAAAATCGGACGCCCCATCGGGGCCTCGGACTCCGACAGCGGCGTCACGGTCACTGCCGACGCCGTCATGGGCGACGCCTACAATGTGGCTATGGTCTACACCTTCAGCCGGGACGACGGCCAGCCCTTCCTGCCGGAGGGGCTGGAGGCCAGGGCGCTGATGGTGGACTCCACCAGCGGCCTCCACCGGATGAACGGCGGGGCCCAGGGCATCGCCTACTTCTTCGACGCGGACCCGGAGGACAACGCGGTGCAGTATATCGAGTGCCTCAGCGCCGTGCTGCCTCTGGACGGCGGGGACACGGAGCAGATCGCCCAGGGCAGCGCTTCTGCGGACTTCCGGAACGTGGAGTACTGGAACCAGGAGACGGAGCAGTATGAGACGCTGTATGGCGGACACTGGCGCTTCCGCTTTGAGGTGGGCTATGAGGATACCTCCATCCAGCTTGCCCGGGAGGAGACCTTCTCCCAGGACGGCATTGACTTTACACTCCACACCGTCTCCCTCTCTCCCCTTGGCCTCTTCGTGGGCTATACGGCGGACCGGGAACCTGTCTGGTCCAATTCCGGCAGCGGGAGAATGGACCACGCCGATGAGGAGGAGAGCGACAGGTTCATGGGCAATGTGAAGCTGCTGCTGACCAAAACCGACGGAACGGTGCTGGAGATCGAGGCCGGGGGCAGCATCATCCCGGAGAACGGCGTCTGCCAGTGCACCAAGAGCACGGTCTTTGACGAGATCATCCCCCTGGAGGAACTGGAGAGCGTCAGCGTCGGCGGGGTGGTGTACGAGATTCCCCACAATTAAAACCACGTAGGGGCGGCTATCAGCCGCCCGCCTTACGGAACCGGCCCGCCTTTGCAGAACGGGCGGCTAGTAGCCGCCCCTACAATCAGCGCCGAACGGAAATAAGCCGCATAAAAAGGCCGGGACTTACGTCCCGGCCTTTGCCTTATTCAATCTCGATATGTACCGACTCATGGAACTGAGGCTCCACCAGGCCGGGGATATCCACCGCGTCGGTGAAGCGCACGTCCTCCGTGTACTCCCGGAGCATGGAGACAACATACGGGTGGGGCCGCTCGTCGGGCCGCCCCGCGGCAACGCAGACCACGATGGTTTTCGGGGCCAGACGGCCGACGGTCTTCCTGGTGGAGGAGGTCAGGGACGCGTGGTGGGGCAGCTTCAAAATATCGCAGGGGGCCAGGGTGTCGTTGTCCCACACCGCGCCGTACATATCGCCCCCCAGGACGATTTCTTTTCCGTGGTAATAGAGCCTCTGGCGGAGGCTGGAGATGTTCATGGACTTCGTCCAGCGCATCAAATCGTGGCGGTTCCGCTCCCCCCGGAAGGCCGCGTCGTACACCGCCCTCTGCCGGGGGTACAGGGCGGGCTCCCCGGCGTAGACGTCCATGGTCAGCTCCTCCGTCAAATGGAAGGTCTCCACCTTGTCCCCTGGGATCTCCGCGAACTCCCGCACCCGCCCCGGATGCGCCCGGAGGGCTGTGGCGTAGATGTCCAGGCAACGGAGCAGGTTTCTCGCCGCGCCGGGGAGGCCGTTGTCTCCGTCGGGGTCCAGGGGGCCGCAGCCCTCCGGCGGGGCGTAGGTGGAGACCAGGCTGTCCACCGACGCCGCGTCCAGAATCCGGCTCAGGCCGCCGATGTGGTCCCGGTGGAAGTGGGTGGCCAGGAGGACGTCCAGCCGATCGATCCCCTGCTTTTTCAGGAAGTCCCCGGCGTAAATCCGCTGGGACCGGGGGTCCAGCTCTCCGGGGTGGTCGTCCCGGACGAGGCTGTCGTGGCCGCAGTCCACCAGCATGGCGAAGCGCCGCGCGCCCCCTTCCAGCTCCTGCACCAGAATGGAATCCCCGTTGCCGACGTTGATGAAATCCAATACCAGCATCAACCATTCCCCCTCACTTTTTTATTTAAGATAGGATACCATAGCCCCGAGGGGCATGCAAGGAAAAGCCTCCCTCCGCCCCTCCAAAATTTCAGCCGGATTTTTGACATCCTGTGAAAACCCGGCTCTTTCCCAGGCGGCCCTCTTTTTCCCCTCATCTTCTGGACAGGCGGGGAATAGGGTGTTATAATAAACTTGTTAGGGTATCGCCTAAAGAGGGAGGACGTATTATTTTTATGGATAGCATTACGATGGGCCTGTGGACCACGCTGCTGGTCACCGCCGCCGCCGGAATCGGCGGCACCGGGCTGGGGGGCGCTCTGGCCACGCTGTTCCGCCGGGACTCCGGCCGGGAGGCCAGTTTGCTGTTGAGCTTTGCCGCCGGGGTGATGGTGTCGGTATCCTGCTTCGGCCTTTTGACGGAGGCCGCCGCGCCGGGAGCCATGGAGCTGGTGGCCCTGGGGGTGTTTTTGGGCTGCGCCGTCACGGCGGGGCTCAACGCCCTGCTGGACCACGGCCGCCCCTCCGGCGGCCTGGTGCTGGCGGGAGTGGTGATGGCCGCCGCCATCGCCCTGCACAACGTGCCCGAGGGCATGGTCATCGGCGCGTCCTTCATCGGCGGCACCATGCGCCAGGGCTGGACCATGGCGGCGGTCATCGGCCTGCACAACATCCCCGAGGGCATGGCCATCTCCGCCCCCATGGTGGCGGGGGGCGAGCGCCGCTGGCGGGCGGCGGGCATCGCAGCCCTCTCCGGGGCCCCCACGGTGCTGGGAGCGGCCCTGGGGTACTGCCTGGGCACCCTGGGCCCCACGGCCCTGACCCTCACCCTGAGCTTTGCCGCCGGGGCCATGCTGTACGTGGTCTTTGGGGAGCTCCTGCCCGAGGCGGCGGGCCTCTGGAAAAGCAAGCTCCCCGCCCTGGCGGCGGTGCTGGGCATCTTGGTCGGGATGCTCATTGACGGTTGATTCTGAAATTTTTCTTCCTCCGGTTGTACTCCTCCGTGCAACATTGCCCCGGCGGGACCCGTTGTTGACAGCGCTGTTCTTAGGCGCGCAAATCAACAACGAGGAGGAACCTTCCATGAACGGAAAGACGCAACAGAAACGGCCGGAGCGGAACCAGGATATCCGGGCGGCCATCAAGAGGGCGGGCCTGTACCACTGGTGGGTGGCCGAGGAGCTGGGCATCGCCTGCGGCACCCTCTCCAACCGGCTGCGCCGGGAGCTTTCCCCGGAACAGAAGGAGGAGGTCCTGGCCGCCGTCCGGCGGCTGGCGGAGCGGCAGGGAAATCCCGCCCCGGAGGGCTTCGGCCCGGGAGTGACCCTGGAGACCCGGACCTCTTTTTCCAATCGTCCCTGGTGATGAAAAAAGGCGGCATGGCGTTGGCCATGCCGCCTTTTTTATTCTCATCCGCACAGCGGGCGGTAGTACGCCACCAGCAAATCCACCACGGTCCCATAGGACTGAATGCCCCGCTCGTCGCCGTAGCTTTTCAGGATGCCGTCATAGACCTTGTTGCTGGCCTTCTGCACCGCCGTGTCCTGGAACTGGGCCCAGTAGGCGTTGTTATAGGCCAGGTCCAATTGCGCCTCCTCCGGCAGTCTCTCCCGGATGGCCCAGTAGCCCTCCGGGTCCTGGGAGTACAGAGCGTTTCCCAGGTACACGTACCCAATGAGCCAGCCGGAATAGACATACGCCGGGTCCGGGCAGGTGGTGGAGGCCAGCACCGCCAGGAAGTTGCACTCCTGCTCCGAGGCGAAGCCCCGCTGGTGGGCCAGCTCATGGGCGACGGTGGAGGGCAGCATGCAGGCGGGGCTGTCCACGTTGACGTTGGATTCCCCGGTGAAGGAGCTGTAGAACCCCGTGAAATCCAGGGCGCTCATCAGCCGGGAGAAGGCCATGGGCTTCACGCCGGGGTCGTCGAAGGCCAGGAAGGGGAAGTCCTCCGTCAGCCCGTCGTAGGCGTGGACGCTGTTTTTCAAAATCTCCTCCCGTGGGACGGCGAAGAGGCCGTGCCCGTCCCGCTCCACGTCCCCCGCCGTCTCCGCCGCGCGGTCCGCGAAGTATTCCGTCACCGCCCGCAAATCCTCCAGGGCCACGGGCCGGGCGTAGATCCCGGACTTGTCCTGAAAGCCGTCCGTCCAGTAGTTCACGCCCCAGAGGAGGCAGAACCCCGCCCAGACGGACAGCAGGGCGCAGAGGGCCCCTAGGGTCAGGCCATAGGCCCGCTCCCGCCGCCGCCCCCTGGCCCGGACCACGGCAATAACGCTCCCGATGACATACCCCACGCCGATGAGCGCCGCCAGGGCCTCCACTGCCTCCATGACGGAGAAGGGGACCAGATAGCAAATCCGCCCCAGCCCCCGCCGGAGGGGCCCGGTAAAGTGGTCCGCCACGGCGTTCATCAGCCGGCGCTGTCCCCGGAGGGAGAAGAAGGCCAGCAGCGCCAAGAGGTCCGCCAGCAGCCAGATATGGAGTTTTCTGTACTTTTGGAAAAACGCTTTCATCGTCACTCCGCCGCAGCCAGCAGCTGCTTGGTATAGTCTTCCTTGGGATGGTCGAAAATCTCGTCCACGGTCCCCTGCTCCACGATGCGGCCGCGCTTCATCACCAGCACCCGGTCGCAGAGCTGGTAGACCACGTTCAAATCGTGGGAGATAAACAGGTAGCTCAGATCCAGCTCCCGCCGGAGGGACCGGAGCAGGTCCAGAATCTGGGCCTGGATGGTCACGTCCAGGGCGGACACCGGCTCGTCGGCAATCAAAAATTTCGGCCGCCGGATCAGCGCCGCGGCGATGCTGACCCGCTGGCGCTGGCCTCCGGAGAGCTCCGAGGGCTTGGCCCTCAGGCACTCCTCCGGCAGCTCCACCCGCTCCAGCATCTCCCGGACCCGGCGCTTCCGCTCCGCCTTGTCGTATTTCCCGTAGACCCGCAGGGGCTCCTCCAATGTCCACTCCACGCTGTAGAAGGGGTTCAGGGAGCTGTAGGGGTCCTGGAAAATCATCTGGGGCCGCTTCGTGTAGTGGGTCACCGTGCCCCGGTCCGGCTTGACCAGCCCCAGGATGGTCCGGGCCAAGGTGGACTTCCCCGTCCCCGATTCGCCCACCAGGCCCAAAATCTCCCCGTGGCGCACGTCGAAGGTCACGTCGTGGAGCACCTCCTGGCGCTCCCGCCTCCCAAACAGCCCCGCGCCGTCGCTGTAGCCGCTGTACACATGGCTGAGGGACAAGACCCGCTCCTCGCTCACGCCTCTCCCTCCTTCCGCTTTCTCGTGGGGATGGCGGCGATGAGCCGCCGGGTGTAGGGGTGCTTGGGGTGGTGGAAGACCTCCTGGGCCTCCCCCTCCTCCACCAGCTGTCCCCGCTGCATCACCGCCACATGGCCGCAAAGCTTCCGCACCACGTTCAGATCGTGGGAGATGAAGAGCATGGACACGCCGGACTCCCGGTTCAGCTTCTTTAGGAGCTCCAGAATCTGAGTCTGAATGGTCACGTCCAGGGCCGTGGTGGGCTCGTCCAGCAGCAGCAGCTTCGGCTTTGCGATGACCGCCGCCGCGATCATGGCCCGCTGGAGCATGCCGCCGGAGAGCTGGTGCGGATACTTTTCATACACCGCCTCCGCCTCCGGCAGCTCCACCGCCGCCATGGCCTCCACCGCCAGGCGGCGGCGCTCCTCCCGCTTCATGCCTGTATGGACCCGGAGGACCTCCTCCACCTGAGGGCCGATTTTCATCAGGGGGTCCAGGGCGCTCATCGGCTCCTGGAACACCACGCCGATCTCCCGGCCCTGGATCTTCCGCAGGTCCGCCCGGTCCGCATGGAGGAGCTCCTTCCCGTCCAGGAGGATCTCCCCGGAGTAATCGCACTGCTTCCGGGGCAGGAGGCCCGCCACGCTCATGGCGGTGACGGTTTTCCCGGACCCGGACTCGCCCACCAGGCCCACGATCTCCCCCTCCCGGATGGAGAGGGACACCCCGGCCACGGCCTCCCGGTCCCGGTTATGGAATTTCACATGAAGGTCCCGAATGTCCAGCATCACAGCACCCCCTTGTCCCGCCGCCGCAGGCCCTCGCCCAGGAGGCCCACGCTGAACACCATCAGCACAATCATCAGGCCCGTCCCGGCGGCGTACCAGGGGGCGGCGAAGAGCATGCCCTGGGCCTCGGACAGCATGTACCCCAGGGACGCGTCCGGCGGTGTCACGCCGATCCCCAAGAAGCTCATGGACGCTTCCGCCAGCACGGCGTTGTTAAAACCGATGGTCAGGGCGGGCAGCAGCACCGGGAGGGTATTGGGCAGCATGTGGACCGCCAGAATCCGTCCCGCCGAGGCCCCCATCAGCCGGGCGCTCTTAATATAGTTTACATCCCGGAGGGAGGCGAAGGCCGTCCGGGTTACCCGCGCGAAGCTGGGGATGAACACCAGCCCCAGGGCCAGGATGACGTTGATCTTCTTCCCCGGCTCCAGGAGGGAGATGACCACCAGGGCCAGGAGGATGCTGGGAAAGGCCGTCAGCGCGTCGTTCAGGCGCATCAAAACCTCGTCCACCGGCCCGCCGAAATACCCCGTCAGGGCCCCCGCCAGGCAGCCGCACACCGCCCCGATGGCCAGGGTCGCCAGGGCGATGGAGGCCGTGGCCCCGGCTCCCTTGAGGACCCGGCTGAAAATGTCCCGGCCGAAGTTGTCCGTGCCCATCCAGTGGGCCAGGGACGGCCCGCCGAACTTGGGCCCCGCCGCCATGGCGTTGGGGTCGTAAGGCGTCCAGAAAAAGCCCAGGAGAATCAGCGCCGCCAGCAGGCCGGTCAAAACCAGCCCGGCGGTCAGAAATCCGTTTCGTCTTCTCATGCCGCGCCTCCCGCCCGGAGCCTGGGGTCGATCCGCTGGTTGATGAGGTCCGCCGCCGTCCCCGCCAGCACCACCCAGAAGGCCAGAATCACCACAATGGCCTGGACCACCGGGTAGTCCCGGCCCGCGATGGAGGTCACCAGCATCCGCCCAAGACCCGGGATGACGAAGACCTGTTCCACCACAATGCTCCCCGCCACGATCTCCGCCATGGTCTGGGCCAGGAAGGTAACCACCGGGGGCAGGGCGTTTTTCAGAACGTGCCGCCGGAGGACCTGGCCCCGGTCGTTTCCCCGGGAGATGGCCGTCCGCACGTAGTCTTTCCCCAATTCCTCCTCCACCGTGCTGCGGAGCATCCGGGCCGTCATGGCAATCCGGGGAATGGACAGGGCCGCGGCGGCGAAGAGCAGGTAGACCGCCGCCCCGGCCAGGTCCTCCCTCCCGTCGGGGAACTGCCCCGGCGTGAACCACTTCAGCCCCACGCCGAAGACCCAGGACAGCAGAATCCCCGTGAAGAAGGGGGGCACGGCCATGCCCAGCTGGTTCAGGGCCGTCCGGGTCCCCTCAAACCTCCGCCGCCCGGCGGTAAGCAGCCCCAGGGGGATGGACGCCGCCGTAATCAGGGCAAAGCTCATCAGGCTCAGGCACAAGGTCAGGCGGAGCTTCGGCCCCAGGATCTCCCACACCGGCTGCTTGTAGCTGGTGGAGACCCCCAGGTCCCCGGTGAAGAAGCCCAGCAGCCACTCCCCGTAGCGCACCGGCAGGGGCCGGTCCAGCCCCAGCTCCGCCCGGAGGGCCGCCAGCCGCTCCGGCGTGGCCGAGGTCCCCAACATGGCCGTGGCCGTGTCGCCGGAGATGAGGGAAAAGGCCGCGAAGGTCAGGAAGGAGACGATCAGGATGGTCGCCAGCCCCGCCGCGGCCCGTTTCAACGCGTATTTCATCAGCATGTACCCCTCTGAAAGGCGCGGAGAGCAGAGCGCGAAGATTCCGGTCTTCACACTCTGCTCTCTCGTGTTTGAAGTTAGTCCGTATACCGGATGCCGCTGAGGTCCAGCACGTAGATGGGGTAGAACCGCACGCCCGTAAGCCCCTTCCGGACGGCCACCAGGTCCGCCAGGTCCTGGATGTACACATTGGCGGCGTTCTCCGTCAGGTTGGCCAGCGCCTGCTTGTAGGCCGCCGTCTGCGCGGCGTCGTCCGCCGCGGTCACGGCCTGCTGGAAGAGGGCGTCGTATTCCGCATTGTTATAATTAATAAAATTATTACCTGCCGTAGAGGTAAACCGCTCCAGCAGGGCCCGCGCCGTCATGGTGGAGGCGTCCACGCCCACCACGGTGGCCTGGAACTGCCGGCCGATGTAGGCGTCGTTGAGCCAGCTCTCCCAGGTGACGGGGAGAATCTCGGCGGTGACGCCCACCTGCTTCAGCTGCTCTACAATGACCTGGGCGGTGTCGATGTGGGGCTGGTAGTTGGAGGGGACGGTGATGGTCATGGAGAAGCCGTCGGGATACCCGGCCTCCGCCAGCAGGGCCTTGGCTTTTTCCACGTCGTGGGGGTAGTGGTTGGTCAAAGACTCGTCAAAGTACTTCCCGAAGGCGGGATACATGCTGGAGCCAATCAGGCTGCCGTAGCCGTCAAAGGCCAGGTCCAGAATCTGCCGGCGGTCCACGGCGCAGCACAGGGCCTGGCGGACCTTCACGTTATTGAAGGGTTCCACGGCGTTGTTCAGGTACATGGCCTGGACCAGGTTCATGGTGCCCTCTTCGATGTTGAACTCGTCCCCCAGCTGGGCCACCTGGGTGCTGGTCAAATGGGCGAACAGGTCCACGGCCCCGCTCTGGAGGCTCATCAAAATGCTGTCCGCGTTCTCAATGATTTTATACGTGACTTTATCCAGATAGGCTTTCTCGCCCCAGTAGTCCTCAAAGCGCTCCAGGACGATAGAGTCCTGAGCCGCCCGGGAGACGAACTTGAAGGGCCCGGTGCCCACGGGGGCGGTGTCCTGCAATTCATAGCTCGCCGGAAGAATGGCGGCCGTCAGATAGGACAGAAATTCACTGTTCGGCTCCGCAAGGGTAATGGAAAGGGTGTGTTCATCCAGCGGTTCCAGCTTCTCAATCGCGGAGAACGCCTCGATGGGCACGACACCGTCCGAATCTGAACCGGCGTGCTCGAGGGAATGCACGACGTCCAACACGGTGACGGGATCGCCGTTGTGGAACTTGATGCCGTCCCGGATGGTAAAGGTATAGGTCAATTGGTCGTCGGAAATCTCGTATTTCTCCGCCACGGCGGGAATCAAGTCTCCCTCCGGGGTGGGCTTCATGAGGCCCTCGAATACGTTGAACATGACCTCTTTCGTCCCTGCCGCCACGGCCTTGTGGGGGTCAAGGCTCTCGTCCAGATCCTGGGCGATGCCCACGGTGATCTCATTGGGATGAGTCTCCGGGGCCGGTTGGTCCGCCGGGGCTTCCGTCCCGGCGCTGGTGGAGCCGTCTGTGGGCTTGCTTTCCGCCGCCTGGCCTGTGCTGCCGCCTCCGCAACCGCAGAGTGCCGCGCTCAGGAGACCCAGCAGAAGCAGAAGCGCCAAGAGCTTCCGTGTCTTCATGGTCTTCTCCTCGTATCACTGCCCGTCTCGGGTCAGTGTTGGGCGGATGATGTTCCGCCCGGACAAAATAACAGGGCCCCCCGGTCTCCCGGAGAGCCCTCAAGGCCGTATTGTACATGATGCCGCCTGAGATTGCAAGAGTTTTCACAAATTTTTCGGGTCCTCCGGCTTGGGCCCGTAGGCCCCCCCGGCGATGTACTCCCCGGACTCCGGGGAGAGGCCCTTTTTCCGCAGCCGGGCGTCCACGAAGAAGTTGATGAGGCTGTTGAGGCAGGCGCACACCGGCACGCCGAAGAACATGCCCGCCACGCCGAAGAAGCCGCCCCCCACCAAAATGGCGATGATGACCCAGAGGCTGGAAAGGCCCGTGGTGTTCCCCAGGATCTTGGGGCCGATGACGTTGCCGTCCAGCTGCTGGAGGGCCAGGACAAAGATGACGAAGTACAGCGCCTGCCGGGGGGAGACCAGGAGGATCAGGAAGGTGCTGGGGATGGCCCCCAGGAAGGGCCCGAAGAAGGGAATCACGTTGGTCACGCCCACGAAGACGGACACCAGGGGCGTGTAGGGGAACTTCAGAATGGAGCAGCAGACAAAGCACAGGATGCCGATGATGATGGAGTCCAGCAGCTTCCCCCGGACGAAGCCGGAGAAGATGACGTCCGCCCGCCGGACGCCCCGGAGGACCAGGCCCACCTGTTCCCGGGGGAAGAGGCTGTAGACCAGCTTCCGCCCGTAGGCGGCGCAGCGCTCCTTGGTGGCCAGGAGGTACACGGAGGCGATGATTCCCACCAGCAGGTCCATCACAAAGTTCACCGCGCTCCACACGCCGCCGGACACGGTGGTCATCACCGTTTGGAGCTGGGGGAGCAGGCTCTCCAGCCACTTGTCAAAGTCCTGGAAGTAGTTTTCCAGCTTCTCTACAATCTGCCGGGACAGGTCGGGGTAGGTCTCCAGCAGATGGTTCGACATGCCGGTCACCCAGCCGCTGATGGTCTGATAGTAGTTGTCCACATTGGCGATGAGCTGGAGGACGCTTTTATAGAGCTCCGGCAGCAGCACGGAGGCCAGCAGATAGAAGAAGAAACAGACCACCAGCCAGGCCAGCAGAATGCCCACGGTGCGGATCAGCATGGCCTGGGGGCGCTTCCGCGCCCGCCCCGGATGCGGCGGGAACAAATGCCGCTCAAAGAAATTCACCATGGGGGCCAGCAGGTAGGCGATGAAGGCCCCGTAAAGAATGGGCTTCACCGTTTCCAGCAGGGCCAGCAGGACCTTCCCGCCGAAGAGGGTGTCGTAGAACAGCAAAACGGCGGCGGCGGTCAGAAAGGCCGTCACCCCCATGCTGACATAGTTGTTTCTCCGTTCCATGGCCCCGCCTCCCTTTCTTTCTCCCATTTTACACGGGGCCGGGGAGAATTGCAATCCGCCTCCTGGGAATTTTAACAGTAATTTCACAAGCAACCTGTTATACTGTACTTAAAAAACACACTCCGGAAGGTGGCATGTACCGATGAAATCCCGTAAGCTCCTGATGATTGTCAATCCCCGGGCCGGAAAGAGCAAGTCCCGGGGCCCCCTGTTCGACGCCGCCGCCGTCCTCTCCCAGGCGGGGTATCTCCTCTCCATCCACGAGACCTCCGCCCCCGGCGACGCCGCCGAGACCGCCAAACGGGAGGGCGGGCGGTACGACTTAGTCGTCGCCGTGGGCGGCGACGGGACGCTGAACGAGGTGGCCTCCGGCCTGGTCCAGCTCCGGCGGCCCCCGCTGCTGGGCTATCTGCCCCAGGGCAGCACCAACGACTTCGCCGCCAGCCTCCGCATCTCCGGCGACCCGGCGGAGGCCGCCGCCGCCATCGCCCGGAACGTCCCCCGGCTTCTGGACGTGGGCTTCTGGAACGGGCGGAGCTTTCTCTACGTGGCCTCCTTCGGGGCCTTCACCCGGAGCAGCTACGCCGCCCCCCAGAACGCCAAGAACGCCCTGGGCCACTTCGCCTACATTCTGGAGGGCATGAAGGACTTGAGCACCCTCCGGCCCTACCGGGTCCGCCTTACCACCGGCGGGGAGACCCTGGACGGGGAATACCTCTTCGGCGCGGTGTGCAACTCCACCTCCATCGGGGGGCTGATGAAGCTGGAAGCGGAGCGGGTGGTGCTGGACGACGGGCTTTTCGAGCTGCTGCTCATCCCCAGCCCCAAGACGGCGGCGGACCTCCAGAGCCTGGTCCACGCCCTGTTGAACCAGCAGTACGACAGCCAGGGCCTGGTCTTCCGCCACGTCTCCTCCCTCCATCTGGAGACGGAGGAGGACCTGCCCTGGTCCCTGGACGGGGAGTACGCCCCCAGCGCCCCGGCGGTGGAGATCGAGAACCGCCGCCAGGCGCTGACCATGCTGCTGTGACCGGGGAGCTGGAGCGGCTGAGGCGCCGCTATCAGGATCACGAGCCGGGCCTCTTGGGGGCCTCCCGGAGCTATGCCGTCCTCTGTCCTTTGATCGAGGGGGAAGGCGGCCTCCGCCTTCTCTTCGAGGTCCGCTCCTCCCTCGTCTCCCAGGGGGGCGAGGTCTGCTTCCCCGGCGGACGGATGGAGTCCGGGGAGACGCCCCAGGACTGCGCCCTCCGGGAGACGGAGGAGGAGCTCTCCATCCCCCGGCGGGAGGTGACGCTCCTGGGCACGCCGGACTTCATCTGCAACCAGCGGGACTTCCTCCTCCGGCCGGTGCTGGGGCTGGTATCCCCGGCGGGGCTTCGGTCCCTGCGCCCCTCCCCGGCGGAGGTGGCGGAGGTCTTCACCGTCCCCCTGGCCTTCTTCCGGGAGACGGCGCCGGATCTCCGGCGCTACGAGCTGGTCCCCCAGGTGCCGGAGGACTTCCCCTACGGCCCCGTGGGCATCCCCCGGAACTACCCCTGGAGCCATGGCCGGGTGGAGGTTCCCATTTGGCGCTATGAGGGCCATGTCATTTGGGGTATGACGGCCCGGCTGGTCCGGGAGATTATCCGATAACGCAACAGGAGACGGGTCCTCCCCGTCTCCCTGTTTTCATCCGGCGGACTCCGCCGCGCCCTCCAGCCGGACGGCAATATAATCTTCCACATGGTCATAGGGAATCTCCAGCGCCGTGGCCAGCTCCCCGTAAAGCAGCCGCTCCGCCTGCTTCATATACCGCTCGTCCACCAGCCCCAGGCGGCGGTTCTTGGACTCCGCCATCCCCCGCTTGTGGTGAATGGCCTTCATCATCTCAATCAGGGCCTGGTGCCCCCCGTCCCGGACGGCGGACTGGTACTGCTGGGCCAGGGCCTGGGGCGTGCCGCCCCGGCAGGCCGCCGCCGGGATGCCCGGCATCCGATCGATGAGGGCCTCCGCCTCCTCCCGGCTGATCACCGGGCGCATGGGCACCTTTTCGCTGTCCACCGGGGCGTAAATCAGCCCGTCCTGCCACAGGGGCTTGAGGACATAGTACCGCTTGCCCCGGTCTCCGCCGGGCTGGTCCATCCTGGAGATCCCCTCCACCCGGCACACGCCGGTGGAGCCGTACACCATCAGCTCTCCGACTTGAAACATCGCTGCTCCTTTCCGCCGGGTTTCGGCCCGGCAAGTTTCATTTTTCTTCTCCTTTAGTTTACCACAATTTAGAATAAACATGTAAGAGAAATTTTCAAATTTTTGCATTTTCTCCGTTTTTGCCCAAAAAGGATTGACAAATATCACCAAATTTCTTATGATGGATTTGCCGCCGGGCTTTCCCGGCGTAGCGCATATGAAAAGGAGCGTACCTATGAGCATCGACGTGAAAGCCAAAATCGAGGAACTGGCCTCCAAACTCCAGAAGGACCCGGCCCTGCTCCAGAGCTTCCAGAAGGACCCCGTGAAGACTCTGGAACAGCTCACCGGCATGAATCTGCCCGAAGAGCAGCTCCAGCCCCTGGTGACGGGAATCAAGGCCAAGCTGGCCGCCTCCGACCTGGGAGACAAGCTGAGCGGGCTGAAAAAGCTCTTCTGAGCCAAAAAACACTCCGGGAAGCTCCCGGAGTGTTTTTTGGCAAGCGTTCGGAACTTCTGCGACGTTCTGAACGCTTATGGTTTCAATGGTGCAGGAAACCCCTCCTGGATTTGTCTCCGGCCTAAGAGCCGCCCTGTGGGCGGTTGGCCTCCGAAACGCGCCTGCGGACACAGCCGCACACACCCTTCCTTCCCGTTGAATCGGTCTTACGTCAGGCAATGGCCTCGTACACCGCCCGGGCGATCTCGCCGCAGACGGCGTAGATATCGTACTGGTCCTTCCCGCCGTCCGCCCCGGTGGTCAGCACCACCACCCCGTCCCCGGCGTCCGGGTCATAGCTGAGGAGGTTGTACACGCCGTAGGCGCTGCCGGTGTGGTAATAAAGCCGCTCCCGGCCGTAGAGGCCGGACCCCAGCCGCATGGGCAGGGCCTGATACGCCGTCCCGCCGGGGATGGCCCGATCCTCGCAGCTCTCCATCAGCTCCACGGAAGCCGCGTCCATCAGCCGCACGCCCTCGAAGCAGCCGTCCCCCGCCAGCAGGGCCGTCAGCTTCCCGCAGTCGCAGGCGCTGGCGGTGAAGCCTCCGGCAAATTGCCGTCCTGTGGCCCCCGGCGCGCTCCACCGGCGGACCCCCAGCTGACTCCCCACGGAGCGGCCCAGGGAGCCTCTCCGGTACAGCTGGGTCACCAGCTCCGGCTCCTCCAGCTCTCCTGCGGCGAAGGAGCAGTCCGCCCCCAGGGGGCCCAGAAGCCGCTCTTCCAGAACGTCGTCCAAATACCGCCCCGACGCCAGCTCCAGCGTCTGGCCCAGCACGCCGAAGGCGTGGTTGTTATAGCTCCAATACCGCAGATCCCCCGGCGCGCCCCCGCCGTAGCCGGAGGGGTCCTTCAGCTGGGCCTTCACGCCCGCGTAGTCCCAGGCGATTCTCTCGCTGTTCAGCAGGGTGGAGGTATGGCTCAGCAGGGAGCGGACGGTGACGGGCTTCCAGGTCTCCACGCCCCAGTACGTCCCAATATCCGCGTCGTAATCCACGGCCCCCTCCTCCCGCAGCAGGGCGGCGGCGAGGCCCACCGCCACCTTGGAGAGGGAGGCGGTGCGCAGCTTGTGGGCGCTGCTCATAGGGACGCTCCCCTGCACCGCCCAGCCGTAGTAATACACGTCGGTGACGGCTCCGTTTTCAATGACCGCCGCCTGCACCCCCACCGCCCCGTGGCGGCGGGCCGAGGCGGCAACGGCGCGGTCCAGCTCCTCGTGCTTGCGCCTGGAAAGGCTCACGGTTCCGCTCTTTGGAAGAGACAGCTCCCCCGCCAGCGGGTCCCGGTCCTTTTGCAGCCTCGCCAAAATACAGGCCAATTGCAGCCGGGACACCGGCAGATCCGGGTAGAGCCCCCGGTCCGTCATGCTCTCATAGAGTCCCCGCTCCAGGACCCAGTTAACCGCCTCCTCCGCGTAAGGCGGAACGCTTTCGCCCTCCCAGGAAACGGCTAGGCAACTCTCCATATCCTCCCCGCGCCAGGCGGCAAAACGGTGGAGCATCACCGCCAGCTGGCTCCGGGTCACCGGAGAGTCGGGAGCGAAGCGCCCCTCCGACACGCCGCCGCTGACCCCCACGCTGTCCGCCCAGGCTACGGCGTCCTGATATGCCTCCGGCACGTCGGGGTAGGGGCAGTCGTCCACCCGCACCAAAATGCCGCTGAGGCGATAGAGGGCCTGGACCGCCTCGGCCCGGCTCACCGGCTCCTCGCCGTCAAAGCGCCCCTCCTCCCCTGGGGACAGCAGCTCCCGGTAAAGGGCCCATCGGGCGGCGTCCCGTCCCTCCTCCGAAACTCCCGCCGCCTCCACGGCCTGCAAATCCTCCCGACCGGCGGCGGGCTCCTCGAGCTCGACCACCTCCAGGCCCTCCCCGGCCGCTTCCTCTTCCGCCACCGGCTTTTCCTTCGGGGCCTCTGCGGGGAAAGCCTGTTTTCTCCCCGCCGATCGCTCCTGGGCCCAGGCCGGGGGCGCGGCCAAAACCGCCCATAAAACCGCCAGCGCCAAAAGCGCGCCCGCCGCCCAACGTTTTCCCATGGCGTTCCGCCCTCCTGTTCTCCGGGCTGAAGCGCCCGAAAATGTTTCCTTCTGATTCGACATTATACCGGGAGTTTCGACGGCTGTCAATCTTCCCCAGGCGCAAAGGGGACCTTGCATATATTTCCATTTAATGCCTGATAGCGCGCTTTTCCGGGGGACTGCTGAGATCGCAAAAAGGACTGAAAGCAAATTGAATTCAGTCAAAAAAAATTGGATCTACTGGGCGGATTCGAACCGACGACCTAATCCAT
>VSMY01000180.1 GCA_009773995.1 Oscillibacter sp.
CCGGGGGGACCTCCGCCTGGGCCAGGCGGCGGAGGGGCTCCGCCTCCGGGCGGCAGAGGAGGCACAGCAGCAGCCACTCGCCGAAGGTCCGGCAGGCGGCCACGGCCTCCGGCGGCACCGGGAGGGCCGCGGCGGCCGCCAGCCGCTGGAGGCGGGTTTCCGCGAAGTAGAGGGATTCCACCAGGATCAGCTTTTCCTTGGGACGGGTCATGGCGACGTAAAGGACCCTCTGCTCCTCCGCCAGGTTCTCCCGGCGGAGGGTCTCCTCGACGGCCGTCCGGGCCAGGGTGGGATAGCGGATCCTCCGGCGGAGGTCCACCCGGCGGGGACCCAGGCCCAGGGTTGGATGGACCAGGACGGAGGCGTCGAAATCCTGGCGGGAGAAGGCGTGGTCCAGGTCCGCCAAGATGACGATGGGAAACTCCAGTCCCTTGGATTTGTGGATGCTCATGAGGCGGACGCCCCCGGCGGCGAAAGCGGAGGCGGCGGGAGGGGCCTTGCCCTCCTCCAGCAGGCGGCGGAGCTGGGTGACGAAGGCGAAGAGGCCCCGGCAGCCGCCGGATTCCAGCTTCTCCACCTGCCGGGCCAGGGTGACGAGGTTCTCCCGGCGCTCCAGGCCCCGGTCCATCGCTCCGTAGAGGCCCAGGAGGTTCAGCGTGTTGTAGATGTGCCAGAGGAGGCGGTGGACGCTCATGTCCCTTGCGGCCAGGCGGAGGGCGTTCAGGGTCTCCAGGAAGGCGGCGCAGTCCGGGGACGGCGAGGCGGCCACGGCCTGGTAAAAATCCCCCTCGGGGGCGGCGGCGCGAATCTCCGCCAGGCGGTCCGGGGTGAAGCCGAAGATGGGGGAGCGGAGGACGGAGATCAACGGCACGTCCTGGCGGGGATTGTCGATGAGCTCCAGCAGCGACACGGCGGTGGAAACCTCCATGGTCTCGAAAAAGCCGGAGTACTCCTGAAAGGAGCAGGGGACGTCCCGCTCCGCCAGGGCCGCGGCGAAGGCCGCCGCGCGGCTGCCGGGGGAGCGCATGAGAATGACAATGTCCTCCGGCTTGCAGGGGCGGAGGGAACCGTCCGGGTCCGTGACGGGGAAGCCCTGGTCCAGCAGCTCCCGGATGCGGCGGGCCGTGAAGCGGGCCTCGGCGGTGAGCTTTTTCACGGGGTGGGGGTTCTCCGCCGACTTTTGACAGGCGGTGAGAAGGTGGAATTCCGTTTGGCAGTCCGTCCGGGGGGGATAGTAGGCCGCGCCGAAGTGGAGGGCGGCATCCTCGTTGTATTCAAGCTCGCCCATTTCTACGGAGAGTATATTTTCAAAGACAAAGTTGGCGGCGTCCAGGATCTCCCGCCGGGAGCGGAAATTTTGGGATAGGGTCAGCTTCCGGTCCTCGCCCTCCTGCGCCTCGGTGTGGGGCTTGAAGGCGGCGTACTTTCGGAGGAAGATGGTGGGGTCGGCCAGGCGGAAGCGGTAGATGCTCTGCTTCACGTCCCCCACGGTAAAGAGGTTTTTCCCCTCCTTGGACACGGCCCGGAAGATGGCGTTTTGGACCTCGTTGGTGTCCTGGTACTCGTCCACCAGGATCTCGGCGTAGCGGGCGGAGACCTGCTCGCCCAGATCCGTGGGGGAGCCGTCCGGCTTCACCAGCAGGGTGAGGGCCAGGTGCTCCTGGTCGGAGAAGTCGGCGGCGTTCAGCCGGAGCTTTTCCGAGCGGCAGGCGGCGGAGAACAACGCCGTCAGGTCCAAAAGGGCCAGCATGGCGGGGGCCACGGCCCGGAGGTCCTCCAGAGCCTCCTCCCCGGTGACATCCAGCCAGGCCTGGAGGGACTTTAAGGCGTTCTTGGCCCCCTCCCAGGTCTGCTTCAGGGAGAGCACCAGGGGATCCTCCTTCCGGCCCTTGGGGGTGGTAAGCTTGGGGAAGGGGACGCCGAAGGCCAAATCCTGGGCCTCTTCCCAGCCGAGGGCCCGGCTCAGAGCGTAAAAGCCCCGGGCGGCCTCCAGGAATTTCGCGCCGTAGCCGGAGGCCAGGGCGGCGTCCCCCTCCGTCCGCGCCGCCCCCCGGCGGAGCTGGTCCGCCCAGTGGGCGGCGCGGCGGCGGAGGGCCGCCAGCAGGGTTTTGGCATAGGGGGTTTCGTCAAAGGAGGCGGCGTGGGACTCCCAGGCGGCGCGGCTTCGGAGGAGCCAGTCCGAGGGGGAAGCGTGGCTCTGGAGCTTGTCGTAGAGCTCCAGGACCAGGTCCGCCAGGGCGGAGTCGTCCCGGCCCGCTCCCAGGGTGTCCGCCAGCTGCTCGCCGCCGGGGGTGAGGGCTTCATAAAATTGGGCCAGGACCCGGTCCAGGCAGCGGCGGCGGAGGACCAGGGCCTCCCCTTCGTCCAGGACCCGGAAGTCCGGGGTCAGGGCGTGCTTGTCCTCCTCCCCGGCCAGGAGGTGGGTGTTCTCCCGGAGGAGGGCGGCGCAGAAGGCGTCCACCGTCTTAATGTCCGCCTGGTAGACCCGGAGGAGCTGGCGGCGGAGGTGGGTATTGGCCGGGTCCTCCCCCATGCGGCGGGAGAGCTCGGCGGCGATTTTGCCCCGGAGCTCCGCGGCGGCGGCGCGGGTGTAGGTGATGATGAGGAAGTCGTCGATGTTCCGGCGCTCCTCCGTGATGGAGCGAAAGAGGCGGTCCACCAGGACCCGGGTCTTGCCGGACCCGGCGGCGGCGGAGACCAGAAGGCTCCCGCCCCGGTTTTCCACGGCGGCTTGCTGCTGGGGGGTGAGGGTTACGGGCATGTCAGTCCGCCTCCTTTTCTTCGATCTCCCGCCAGAATTCGCCGGGCTTCACCGGAAGAATGACGTTCAGGCGGTCGCCGTCCCGGCCGTCCTGAAAGTGGCAGGCGGGGGCCCAGCCGCAATAGCGGCAGGGGCTGTCCTCCTCCGTGCGGCAGCAGGGGTCCGCGTCGATGACCCCGTCCCGGATCTCCCCGGCGATGTCCCGGAGGAGCTTGTCCACATACCGGCCCAGCTTTCCCAATTGGGCGGCGGAGGCCAGGCTCCCCGAGAGGTCTCCGCTCTTGTTCACCCGGAGGGGGAGGTACCGGGGCTCGGTGAGGGCCTCGTGCTCCATGGCCTGGAGAACCTGGGGCTCCGCCAGGAGGAGGCCGGAGCGGCGCAGCTGCTTCTCCCGCTCGGCCCGGAGCTTCTCCGGGGGGATGTTCCGCCGGGCGGAGAGGACGTCGTCCCGCGCGGGGAGGTAGAGAACCCCGGCTGGCTCGATCTCTTTGCCGAAATAGGAGGGGCCCGTCTTTTGCAGGGTGAAGAGGTACAGGAGCATCTGAATGTCCAGGCCCATGCGGACCGCCGAGAGGTCGAAGGACTTCTTGCCGGACTTGTAGTCCACCACCCGAAGGTAGAGCTTCCCGTCCTTCAGCCAGCCGTCCACCCGGTCCACCTTGCCCCCTACCCGGAGCTCGCCGTCGGGCTCGGAAATGACTACGGAGGGGAGGTCGGCTTCCGGCCCGTCCCCAAAGGAGAGCTCGAAGGCCAGGGGAACGAAGTCCGAGGAGCGGAGCTCCTCCGCCGCCTGGTCGACGACGGCGTAGGCGGTGCTGCGCAGACGGGCGAAGAGGTAGCGGAAGCGGGCGTTTCGGTTCTGGAAGTTCCGGAGCTCCTGCTCCACGTATTCGTCGATGTACTTGCGGACCAGGGCGTGAAGGGTCTCCTGATCCACCTGGGCGAAGCCCCCAAGAGCCTGGACGTCCCGTGTGACCCGCTCCAGGAG
>VSMY01000181.1 GCA_009773995.1 Oscillibacter sp.
GTGAAGAGCTTGCCGAACAGCAGCACCAGGCCGATGGGCCAGAGGCCGAAGCAGAAGGACAGAATAATCAGGGGCCAGCCCCAGTCCCCGTCCCCGGACGTCTTTTTCTTGTTCTCCGCCATGGCTCACTCCTCCGTCTCTTTCTTCTCCAGCTTCCGCTTGTTCCCCTGCTCGTCCACAAGATAGGTGTTGTCCAGCTGGGCCTGTAAATTCCCCAGCACCGAGTCGATGTAGGCCCTGCGGAGGGCGGCCCGCTCCTTCTCCTCGTCCGCCGTCAAGCCCGTGAATCGGGCCTTCCGGGCCAGCTCGTTGATGCGGTCGATCTGCTCCTGCTTCACGCTTTTCCCCCCTGTTCCCGCTCAAAGATCAAGTCGATCTCCACCATGATACCGTGGCCGGACTGCTGCGTGGGAATGAAACCCGCATAGCGCCAGCCCTCGGCGGCCCGCCGCCGGATGATATCCTGGTAACCCTCGATCTCCGTGACAAAAAATCCGCCGCCGAAAGCCTTTTCAAACTCATATTCCAGCATGCCAAGCTCCTCCCTTTATTCCATACGGCCTTCCGGCCCGCCGTTCTTCAAATTGTAACCGGATTTCTTTCCGCTTCAAACGTAGACCTGCAGCACGATGGAGATCCGCCCCTTCCGGGTCGGGCCCCCCACCTCGCTGAGCTCAAATTTCCCAAAGCCACGGGCGGAGACCACGTCTCCCGCCTCCAGCAGCTTGTCCGGCTTCACGCACTCCCGCCAGTTCAGCTGGACCTTCCCGCTCTCAATGAGGGCGGCGGCCTTGCCCCGTGCCAATCGGAAGCCGGAGGACGCCACGGCGTCCAGCCGGAGGGAGCTGACCGTGTCCCGGACCTCTCTGCGCCGCACCGCGGGAATGTGGAGGTTGTCCGGCTCGATGGCCCTCACCCTCAGCTTGGCCCGCCCGGCGGAATCCCAGCTCTGAAGGAGGAAGTCCGCCACGCCCTCCAGCGCCAGCAGGTCCGCGCTGTCCGGGGCCACTAAGATGTCCCCGATCTTCTCCCGGACCACGCCTAGCCCTAAGATGCTGCCGAGAAAATCCCGGTGGGTCAGCTTCTCCTCCTCCCGGAATTCCGCCCGGAGGCAGCGAATGGGGCTTTCGGCGTCCTCCGCCTCCATCCAATCGGGGAGAAACAGGATCACCTGCCGCTCCGCCCCCTCATAGCCCCCCTGGAGGACGTAGGAGCTCTCGGAAATCCCCGCCAGGCGCAGAAGCTCCACGGCCAGGGAGCGCTGCTGGGGGCTCAAAAAGTCCGTGGAGGTTGGGATATTCCGGCTGTCAGCCTGCTCCGCCCGGTCCAGGACCTTCGCCAGGGCCAGCCGGTCCTCCCCGGTAAGCCCGAAACGGTCCAGCAGCGCCCCCTTATCCATGGCGCAGCTCCTGAGTGCGGACCAGGGCGGCGTAGGCCCCGTCCCTGGCCATCAGCTCCTCGTGGCTTCCCAGCTCCGCCATGCGCCCGTCTTCGATGACGGCGATGCGGTCCGCGTTCCGGACGGTGGAGAGCCGGTGGGCGATGATGATGGTGGTCCGGCCCTGGGAGAGCTTGTCAAAGGCCTCCTGGAGCTTGGCCTCCGTCACGCTGTCCAGGGCCGAGGTGGCCTCGTCCAGAATCAGCACCGGGGGGTCCTTTAAAAAGATGCGGGCGATGGAAATCCGCTGCTTCTGCCCGCCGGAGAGGAGCACGCCCCGCTCCCCCACGTAGGTGTTGAACCCGTCGGGCATGGCGACGATGTCGTCGTAGATCTCCGCCAGCCGGGCGGCACGGGCCACTTCTTCCTCCGTGGCCCCGGGGCGGCCGTAGCGGATGTTCTCCAGAATGCTGGCGGCGAAGAGGAACACGTCCTGCTGGACCACGCCCACGTTCCGCCGGAGGGACTCCTGGGTCACCTGGCGCACGTCCGTGCCGTCCAGGAGGACGGCCCCCTCCGTCACGTCGTAAAACCGCGGAATGAGCTGGCAGAGGGTGGACTTTCCCCCGCCGGAAGGCCCCACCACCGCCAGGGTCTCGCCGGGGCGGATGTGGAGATCCACGTCGCGGAGCACCGCCGCGTCTTTCTGGTAGGCGAAGCTCACGTGGTCCACGTCGATTCTGCCCTCTACCCGGTCCAGCGTTTTCGCGTCCGGCGCGTCCTTCAGGGCGGGCTCCTCCCGCATCAGCTCGATGAAGCGGCCCAGGCCCGCCGTGCCGTTGGCGAAGAGTTCCGCGAAGTTGGAGAGCTTCCGCACCGGGGTGACGAAGGTGGTGATGTAGAGGCTGAAGGTGGTCAGGTCGATGACGTTCAGCTCTCCCCGCATGATGAACCATCCCCCGGCGGCGATGACGGCGGCGGAGAGAATGCACAGAAAGAACTCCATGGTGGCGTTGAAGCGGCCCATGGCCTTGTGAAAGGCCCGCTTGGAGGTCTTAAAGGTGGCGTTGGAGCTGTCGAACTTCCGCAGCTCCGCCCCCTCGTTGGCAAAGGCCTTGGCCGTCCGGATGCCCGAGAGGCCGGACTCGATGTCGGAATTGATGACGGCGGTTTTCTGCTTGACCGCGGCGGAAGCCTCGCTCATGGACCGCCGGCAGGACCAGACCACGGCGAAGAACACCGGGACGATGCAAGCGATGACCAGGGCCAGCCGCCACTGGATGGTAAACATGATGGCAAGGGCCCCCACGATGGTGACGCCGGAGATGAAGATGTCCTCCGGCCCGTGGTGGGCCAGCTCCGTGATGTCGAAGAGGTCCGCCGTCAGGCGGCTCATGAGCTGGCCGGTGCGGTTCTTGTCGTAGTAGTTGAAGCTCAGCTCCTGCATGTGGCGGAAGAGGTCATGGCGGATGTCCGCCTCCACCAGGATGCCGAAGGTGTGGCCCCAGTAGCAGATGACGTAGGTCAGCAGGGCCCGGAGGACGAAGGCGGCGAACACCACCGCCATAACGGCGAAGAAGGTCTTGTAGGCGCTTTGGGGCAGCAGCTCGTACATGCACCACCGGGACACGGCGGGAAAGGCCAGGTCGATCATGGAGATCAGCAGGGCGCAGCCGAGGTCCATGGCGAACAGCTTCCGGTGGGGCCGGAAGTAGGAGAGAAAGATTCTCAGGGGGGATTTCTGCTGGAATTCCTGGGTGGTCATAGAGGCGTCCTCCGTTGTCCGTACATAATTTTACAGTTTAGGATTATAGCATAACTCTCTCCCGGATGCAATAAACAACCCCGGACGGAAACCGTCCGGGGCTGCCCTTATCCTTCATGCTCAGGAATTTGCCAGGAACTCACCCTTCATATAGCCGGTGGTGGTCACGCCGCCCACGGCGGTGAAGGTGATTTCGTACCAGTCGCCGGTCCCCGTGGCGCGGACCACCTGGACAGAGCCGCCGTTGGGCACCGTGGCCAGGATGTCGTAGGTGGTGCCGGGGCCGGAGCGGACCCGGACGCCGTTGCCGCCGTTGACCACCACGGCCTTCCCCGTCTTCAGGGAGCCGCCGGAGGACGGCGCGGGCGTCGTCGTGGTCGTGGGAGGCGGGGTGGTAGTGGTCGTGGTCCCGCCGCTGGGGGCCGGGGCGGACCCGCCGCCGGTGACCCGGACGATGCAGATGGCCCGCTTGGACCCGTCGGTAACCACCACGTTGGTGGTGCCGGAGGCCACGGGAGTAATGGTTCCGTCGCTTCCCACGGTGGCCACGGCGGGGTTCT
>VSMY01000182.1 GCA_009773995.1 Oscillibacter sp.
TGCCGTGGCCTACGTCATGAGGGCCTTCCGCATCGCGTTGTACAAGGTCCACGAACCCCTTGCTTTCTACGCCACCTTCTTCTCCGTCCGGGCCAAGGCTTTCGACGCGGAGTTCTGCTGCGCCGGAAAGGAGGCGGTGAAGAAGAAAATCCGGGAGATTGAGAACAACAAGGACGCCACCGCCGTGGAGCAGAACCTGTTGACCACCCTGGAGGTCTGCTATGAGTTCTACCTCCGGGGCTTCCACTTCGACGCCATCGACATCTACCGCTCCGACGCCACCAAGTTTGTGATCACGGACGGCGGGCTCCTGCCGCCCTTCACCACGGTCCACGGCCTGGGGGAAGCGGCGGCCCTGGACACGGTGGAGAAGCGGAAGGGGAAGGAGTTCATCTCCATCGAGGAGTTCGCCCTGTGCTGCAACAAGCTCTCCAAGACCCACATTGAGCAATTGAAAGCCCTGGGAGCCTTTGCCGGGATGGCGGAGACCAGCCAGATTACGCTGTTTTAAAGGGGGGACGTTGTCCCCCCTTTAGATTCCCCCCACCAGTCTGTGGACTGGTGCCGCCGCCCAAGGCGGCTAGGGTATCGGTATTTTCCTGACGCGCATGTCGTCAGGAAAATGATTGAAAGAGCCAGGTTTCCTGGCTCTTTTTATGCTTCCGCCGCCATGGCCCGCCGGAGCATCCGCTCCGTCAGGCCCTCGGCCAGCTGGCAGAGGCGGCGGAACTGCTTCCCGACGTCATACCGCATCCCGTCGTTCAGCCAGGCCATGATCTGCCCGAAACACTCGCACTGATAGAAGCGGACGATGACCGCCCGGTCCTCCGCCGGGATGGGGACGCTGCCGATGGCCGCGGCGGCGTAGTCCTCCACCACCCGGCGGCACACGTCCATCAGGCACTGTTCAAAGAGATCCCGGTGGGCGGACTGGTTGATGTGGAGCACCGCCTGGCGGTGTTCCAGGGCAAAACGGGCGGCGGTCTCCAGGCAGTCCGCCAGGGAGAGGGCGGGGCCCTGGGCGGCGATGATGCGGTCCGCCTGGTCCGTGATGAGCTCCTCCAGCAGGGCGGGGATGTCCCGGAAGTGATAATAAAAGGTGTTCCGGTTGACGCCGCACGCTTGGACAATGTCCTTGACGGTGATCTCCCGGAGGGGACGCTCCTCCAGCAGACGGAGGAAGGCGGCCTTGACGGCTTCTTTAGCGGGGGAGGAGGTCATGAGGGCCTCCTTTCCTCACGGGGGAATAAGCCCGCGGCGGCGCTGTCCGCCATGCGCTGGGCGGCGTCCAGAAGCTCCGCCTTGGGCAGGGCCATATCCTTCTCGAACCACTCCGACAAAAGGCCGATGAAGCCCCAGGCCAGGAAGTTCAAGAGGTAGTCCGTCAGCCGGGGGTCTGCCGGGCGGAACCAGCTTCGGACCAGCGGCGCGCCGTTCTCGTGGACCAGCCGCTGAATGGACTGGAAGAAGCCGCTGGCCTCGCTGCTGGCGAAGAGGACGGCGCAGGTCTCCCGGTGCTCCACGGCGAAGTCCAGCACCGGCTCGAACACCGGGGCCACGCTGCCCACGGCGAAGGTTTCCTGCATGTGGGCGTCCACCAGGGCCTGAAGCTCCGCCAGCAGGTCCTCCTCCACGCTTTGCAGCAGCTCCGCGGTGCCGGAGTAGTGGAGATAAAAGGTGGCCCGGTTCATGTCCGCGGCGTCAGTGACGTCCCGGACGGAGATGTCGGCAAAGGTCTTCCGCTTCATCAGCTCCAGAAGGCTCTCCTTTAATAATTTACGGGACCGCCGGGCCCGGCGGTCTTCGGGGTTTTTCAGCATGATGATCCTCCTCGCATCATAGGACAGGTTAGACACCTGCCCGCTTTTGTCTATTGACGGGATTTCCTGCTTTTACTATAATCAACTCAAGTCAATAAGTCAACACTAATCTTTTAATTGGCAAAAGTTGATTAACTGGAGGAATCATTATGACCTGGCAAAGCATGAGGAAACGGATTTCCGCCCTGGCCCTGGCGCTGGTGCTGACGGTGACGCTGACCGTGCCCGCCGCCGCGGCGGAGGCCATCAGCGACGGCGTGGCCCCCACCTATGACGAGGCGTACTATGCCACGCTGGACTACTACGGCAACCTGTTGGAGGGCAGCGTGGTAAAGAGCTGCGCCATGAACGGGAAAACCGTCCTGACGGACTACGGCGTCTACGACGAGGTGGTGAATCTCACCGACGGGACCGCCCCGGTAAGCGGGGAGGGGGGAAGCACCTCCTTCCGGTTCCCAAATGGCGCGCCGGATCACTTCTACTTCGAGGGCAAGACGAAGAAGCCCTTTGAGGACCTGCCCTGGACGCTGACCCTGCGCTATACCCTCAACGGCGTCCCCGCCAAGGCGGAGGACCTGGCGGGAAAGCAGGGCGTGGTGGAGATCCTCCTGGACGTCGTTCCCAATGAGAACGCCTCCGATTACGCCCGGTACAACTACACCCTGGCGGCCACGGCCCTGTTCAACCAGGACGACATCCTCTCCCTGGAGGCCCCCGGGGCCCAGGTCCAGCTGGTGGGCAACCTGCGGACGGTGCTCTTCCTCTGCCTCCCTGGGGAGGAACAGCATTTCACCATCCGGGTGGGCAGCAACGATTTTTCCTTCGGCGGGTTGACGGTGCTGATGATGCCCGCCACCCTGGCCCAGCTGGAGGAGATCGCCAAGCTCAGCGAGCGGAAGGACGATCTGGAGGAGGACTATCGGGCCCTCTCCGGCAGCCTGGATGACCTTCTGGATGCCCTGGCGGACATCCAGAACGGCCTTTACGCCTCCGCCAAGGGCCTGGACCAGCTGGACGCGGCCAGGGGGACCTTCTCCGGCGGAAAAGGCGCGCTCTATGAGGGCACGGACCGTCTCCGGGGGGACCTGAGCAACCTGGCGGACATCCTGGCCCCGGTGGAGCAGCGTATTCAGATTCTGAGCCAGACCGTGACGGACTCCAAGGCCGTCCTCAATGAAATGACCGACGCCACGGTGACCCTCCAGGGCCAGCTGACGGAGATGGAGGCCGCCCTGTACGGCTTGGAGCAGGGAACCTATGATCTGCGGAGCGTCATCGATCTGGCGGCGGACATGGAAGGAAGCCTCCTCCGCTTGGAGAGCGCCCTGGGCGGCGTCCATGTGGGCGGCGGCAGCGTGGCCACCAACAGCCGGGGACTGGTGGAGAAGGTGAAGAACGTACAAGGCGCTTACGCGGCGGCGGATACGGAGACCTTCCTCCAGAAGATGCTGGAGGCCCAGGGAACCGGCAGCGCGGAGGCCAAGGCCAAGGCGGCGGGCATGGCGAAGCTGCTGGCGGCGTCCCAGGCTCCCGGCTTTACGCCCGACGTCCTGCCCGCGGACCAGCAGGCGGCCCTGGCGGCGGCGAAGCAGCTGGAAGGGCTTCGCCAGGCCAAGGACCAGACAAACATGGGCTTCCGGGATTTCTGCGGACAGGTGACCCAGGACCCGGATACCGCCAAGCAGATGAACGACCTTTGGCTGATCTACAGCGCCGGGGGCTCCGTCTCCGGAAAAGCGGCCCTGCGAAACCGTTCCGCCTCCGAGCTACAGATTACCATTCCTGCCGTTCCGGCCCCGGAGCAGCCCGAAGTCCCGGAAGAGACCCAGGCCCCGGAGCAGCCCGAAGTCCCGGAAGAGACCC
>VSMY01000183.1 GCA_009773995.1 Oscillibacter sp.
TAAAGTGCTTCATGGTCTCTCTTCTTTCCGTCGTAGTTGGGTCCTTTCCCTATTATAGACGATTGGGCGGTCACGTTTGTTCCAAACTTTCCTGAAATTTTGTCAAATTTTTCTCGCCGTATGCCGGACCTCTCCTGTACATATACTATAAAAACCAATCCGCATGAAAGGAGAACCCTATGGAAGCACATTACCCCTTCACCCTGCCGCCCCTGCCCTACGGCTACGACGCCCTGCTGCCGGACGTCGGGGAGCGGACCCTGCACTTCCACCACGATAAGCACTTTCAGACCTATATCGACAACCTGAACAAGCTCCTGGAGAAGCACCCGGACATCCAGGACTGGCCCCTGGAGCGGCTGGTCCAGGAGTGGCCCCGCCTGCCGGAGGACATCCGCCAGGGCGTGCGGAACAACGCCGGGGGCGTGTATAACCATGACCTTTACTTCAGGACTCTGGCTCCCGGCCCCGCCTCCTCCCCCATGGGCCCCCTGGCGGATGCCGTCAACCGGGACTTCGGAGACCTGGAGGGGTTAAAGACTGCCATGAAAAACGCCGCCCTGGGGCAGTTCGGCTCCGGCTGGGCGTGGCTTGTCAGCGACAGCGAGGGGTGGCTGTCCGTCGTCAAGACTCCCAACCAGGACGCGCCCCTGCCCCTGGTCCCCCTGCTGCTGTGCGACGTGTGGGAGCACGCCTATTACCTGGACTACCAGAACCGCCGCCCGGACTACTTCGAGGGCTGGTGGCGGAAGGTGGACTGGCCCGGCGTTTCCAGAACCTACGACGCCCTGCTGGCGGACCGCCCCCGCCGGGCGCAGTGAAATCCAGCCTTGACATTGCCCCTCCGGGGGGCTATAATAAAAGCACCTCGGAGAGCAATAAGGGCTAGAATGCAATCCAGGCTCACCAAAAACGGAACCCCCGGAAGTGCGTGCTTCCGGGGGTTCCATTTGGGCTGTCGCTGTCAGTCCCTTCTGTCCAGCCATTTGCAGACGAAATACGCGATCACGTCCGCCATAACAGAAGTTATAAGGGCTAAGAATGTATCCATCCGGCTCACCTCCTCTCACTGCGGAGGGCCGACAGCAAGACGAGTATACCACAGGTTTCGGCAAAAATCTACAGAGAATCCCCGTCCTGGAAAGCCGAAACTTGACGCCCCTCCTCTTGACAAACGCTCTCCGTGCGCTTATGATAGGCCTTACAGGTGTCATGACACCTGTAAGGCCTTCTGCTTTTTTCAAAGAGCTCTCAGAGGGCCCCAAAAGAAACTACGAAAGAGACAGGTGCTTCCTATGGAAAACGTCAAGGCGTTTTTAAAACGCAAAAACATTGTGCTGTCCGCCCGCCGCTACGGCATCGACGCCCTGGGGGCCATGGCCCAGGGCCTGTTCTGCTCCCTGCTCATCGGCACCATTCTGAACACTGTGGGCTCCCAGTTCCACATCGGCTTCCTGACGGCCCAGATCATCACCATCAATGAAGTGGGCTACACCATCGGGGGTATGGCCTCCTTCATGAGCGGCGCGGCCATGGCCGTGGCCATCGGCTACGCCCTCCAGGCCCCGCCCATGGTCCTGTTCTCCCTGGCCACCGTGGGCTACGCCTGCAACGCCCTGGGCAAGGCCGGGGGACCCCTGGCGGTGCTCTTCGTGGCCATCATCGCCGCCGAGTGCGGCAAGGCCGTGAGCAAAGAGACGAAAGTAGACATCCTGGTGACCCCCATTGTCACCACCCTGGTAGGCATCGGGGCGGCCTGGGTCATCGCGCCCCCCATCGCCGCCGTAGCCAGCGCCTTTGGGCAGCTCATCATGCGGGCCACGGTGCTCCAGCCCTTCCTGATGGGCATTCTGGTCTCCGTGCTGGTGGGCGTGGCCCTGACCCTGCCCATCTCCTCCGCCGCCATCTGCTCCGTTCTGGGGCTGACGGGCCTGGCGGGCGGGGCCGCCGTGGCGGGCTGCTGCGCCCAGATGGTGGGCTTCGCCGTCATGAGCTTCCGGGAAAACGGCTGGGGGGGCTTGGTGAGCCAGGGCCTGGGCACCTCCATGCTGCAAATGCCCAACATCGTGCGGAATCCGAAAATCTGGATCGCCCCCACGGTGACCTCCGCCGTCACGGGGCCCATCGCCACCTGCCTGTTCCGCCTGGAGATGAACGGCGCGGCCATCAACTCCGGCATGGGGACCTGCGGCCTCTGCGGCCAGCTGGGCGTGTGGACCGGGTGGATCGCCCCCAGCGAAACAGCCGTCGCCAACGGGGCGGCGGCCATCGTCCCCGGAGCCATGGACTGGGCGGGGCTGATTTTGATTTCCTTCGTCCTCCCCGCCGTCATCTGCCCCCTCGTCAACGGGCTCTGCCGGAAGGCGGGCTGGGTGAAGGACAGAGATTTGACCCTGGCGGAGTGAATCCGGCAAAGCGGCGAATCAGAGCGGGAGGCTTCCTCTAAAAAAGGAAGCCTCCCGCTTTTTTATGGCTCTTCTCCGCCCCGCCGCCAGGTGAAGCACACCGCCGCCGCCAACAGAAACAGGACAACGGACAGCCCGTTCCACGCGTCCGGCGGCGGCGCGGCCTCCAAAAGGTACAGCGCCCCGTTGACGGAGGCCGTCAGCCCCGCCAGCAGCAAACAGGCAACCCCCAGGGAAACGGCGTTCCGGCCTCTTCGTTTGAACACGGCGTAAATCAGCCACAGGAACAGAAGGGAAATGACCGCCATCGCCGTCCCCACGGTGAACACGGCCCGGACCCTTAACAGGCGGCTGAGCCCGTACAGGTAGGGGACCGTGAACAGGCTGAGGCTCAGAAGGCTCCCCGCCGGACCGCTCCGTTTCAGGGCGGCGAGGGGGAACAGCGCCGCCCAGGCGTACCCCGCGGAGAGGGCCACAATCCGCGACCAGCTCAGAGCGCCGCAGAGCGCCGTGTCGCAGATAAAGCATACCAGCGCGCCGGTAAGCAGCCCCCCGGTCAGCAGGAGGCCCAGCCGCCAGCGCCTCTCCCCCCGGCGGGGAATCCTCCGCTCCCCCCTTTCGGGCGGCGAAGGGGCGGGCGCCGCCGGGGCCTCCCGGCCTCCGCTGAGAAGCTGGTCCGCCGTGATGTCCAGAATCCCGCACAGCGCCAGCATAATGGAGGAGTCCGGCAGGCTCTTGCCCGTCTCCCATTTCGACACGGCCCGGTCGGTGATGTTCAGCCGTTCCGCCAGCTGGGCCTGGGTCAGCCCCTTCTCCTTCCGGCGCTCCATAATAAAGCTTCCAATTCTGCTTTGGTCCATATCCGCCTCCCCTTTCCTCTCCTATCCTATCCCTCCCGTCCCGGTTTTTCCAGGAACCGCCGGTGGATTTCCCGGACTCAACCGGCGGTTGAGCGGCGTTTTCTCCATTTTAGCACAGCCCCCCGGCGGTTTCCATCCCGTTTTTCCTCCGGGAAAAGTCCCCCGGCTCCTTTCCCGACGGGTTTCTTCTCCCTCCGGCGCTACAATGGGAGAACAACATTTCGAGGAGGGACAAGCTGTGGCACACGGGCAGCTGATATTGGAACGGGAGCGGGCCGGGCGGCTGATGCGCCTGGGCATCCGCTTCTTCCTGGCGGCGGCGCTGACCGCCGGGCAGACCGCCGGGGGCTCCGCCCCCTTCGCCCTGGGCTGGATAAACAGATACGAGGCCCCGAGACGTAGATGGATATGGT
>VSMY01000184.1 GCA_009773995.1 Oscillibacter sp.
CGCGGGGGAACGGCTCTCCGCCGCCCGGGCGGGGGCCCTGGCCTATCTGAAGGCCGCCCTGGCGGACGAGCCCTGGTCGGCGGACGGAGCGGCCCGGCCCCAGGGAGACGCCCCCCTGCTGGCGGACCGGGCCCACTGTACCGGCTGCTCCGCCTGCGCCGCCCGCTGCCCCCAAGACGCCATCGCCCTGGTCCGGGACAAGGAGGGCTTCGCCTTCCCCCGCGTGGACCCGGAGAGGTGCGTCCATTGCGGAATCTGCACGAAGACCTGCCCCGTCCTCCGGGAGCGGGAACCCAAGCCCCTCCCCGCCGCCTTCGCCGCCTGGAACAAGGAGGCGGACGTCCGGCGGGACTCCACCTCCGGCGGGGCCTTCTCCGCCCTGGCGGACTACGTGCTGGAGGGGGGCGGCGTGGTCTTCGGCGCGGCCCTGGACGCCCGGCAGCATTTGCGGCACATCGCCTGCTTCCGCAAAGAAGACCTCTGGAGGCTCCGGGGGGCCAAGTACGTCCAGAGCGATCTGGAGGGGGTCTTCCGGGAGGTGAAGAAGTGCCTGGAGACCCGACAGGTCCTTTTCTCCGGCACCCCCTGCCAGGTGGACGGGCTGTACCGCTACCTGGGAAGCCGCCCGGAGAATCTGACCACCTGCGATCTGGTGTGCCACGGCGTGCCCTCCCCCGGCGTGTGGGAGGACATGGCCCGGTATATCGAGGGGAAGCGGGGCCGGGAGCTCCAGACGGTGCGCTTCCGCAACAAGGTGGAGGGCTGGAAAAACAGCCACTTCACCGCCGTCTACGACGATGGCACCGTGGACACCCACCCCCTGTTTGAGACGGAGTACGGCCGGGCCTTCGGCCGGGCGCTGTTCCTGCGGAATTGCTGCTACCGCTGCCCCTACGCCAGCGTGAACCGGGTGGGGGACTTCACCCTGGGGGACCTGTGGGGCCTGCGGCCCGACGAGCTTCCCGAGCAGCAGCAAAAGGGGGTCAGCCTCCTGCTGGTGAACACCCCCCACGGCAGCCACGTCTTCGACCAGCTTCCCCTGGTACGCCGTCCCTTCCCCGTGGAGCGGGCCATTGCGGGGAATCCCCGGCTGGCCTCCCCCACCGCCCGCCCGGCGGACCGGGCGGCCTTCTTCGCCGCCTACGCCCTGGAGCCCTTTGACCAGGTGGTCCGGAAGTTCTGCGCCCTGCCCCCCCTGCCCGTCCGGGCGGCGGGGAAGGTCCTGTCGCCGGAGATGAAGGCGCGGGTGAAAAAGGTCTTGAAGAGAGGATAGAGGCTCCCCTTGCGGAGGGAAAAAAGAAGAAAAGAAGCCCCCTTTGAAAGGGGGCTTTTTTTATTTCAGCGTCTGGTTTTTTTCATAGGCGGCGATGACGGCGTCCATCACCGCGCCCCGGAAGCCCGCCTCCTCCAGCTTCCGCACGCCCTGGATGGTGGTTCCGCCGGGGGAGCACACCGCGTCCTTCAAGACGCCGGGGTGGCTCCCGCTCTCCAGGATGAGCCGGGCGGAGCCCAGGAGCATCTGGGCGGCGAACTCCACCGCCGCGGTCCGGGGCAGGCCGCAGGCCACGCCGCCGTCCGCCAGGGCTTCCACAAAGAGGTCCGCGAAGGCCGGTCCGCAGCCCGCCACGGCGGACCCCGCGTCCATCAGATGCTCCGGGACGGGAGCGAACCGCCCCGCCCCGGCCATGGCCTTCAGGAAGGTCTCCGTCTCCGCCTCCGTTACGCCGGGGCCGGGGGTGTAGAGCACCATCCCCTCCCCGATGGAGCAGGGGGTGTTGGGCATGACGCGGAGGACGGGATAATTCCCCCCCGCCATGTCTTGAATGTCCGCAACGGCAAGCCCCGCCGCCATGCTGACCAGGACGAAGCGGTCCTTCCGGGCACGCAGCTCCGGGCCGATTTCCGCCAGCAGCTCCCGCATCATCTGGGGCTTCACGCCCAGGAAAATATAGTCCGCGTTTCCCGCAATCGTTTGGCTGCTGGAAAGGGACGCCCCCAGCTCCTTCGCCAGGGCCGCCGCCTTGGCCTCCGTCCGGTTGGCCAGAAGGATGTCCTCCCCCTCCAGCCGCCGCCGGGCGGCCCTGGCCAGGGCCCCGCCCATGTTTCCCGTGCCGATAAATCCAAATCGCATCGTTTTCCCTCTCCTTTACCGCACCTGGCCCTCGCCGTAAATCACGTACTTGCAGCTGGTCAATTCCTCCAGCCCCATGGGGCCCCGGGCGTGCATCTTCTGGGTGGAGATGCCGATTTCCGCCCCCAGGCCGAATTCCCCGCCGTCGGTGAACCGGGTGGAGGCGTTGACGTACACCGCCGCCGCGTCCACCGCGTCCAGGAAGCGCTGGGCCTTGAAGTAGTTCGTGGTAACGATGGCCTCCGAGTGCCCGGTCCCGTGGGCATTGATAAAGTCTATCGCCTCTTCCATGCCCTTTACCGTCCGCACGGCCAGGATGTAGTCATCGTACTCCGCGTCCCAGTCGCTCTCCTGGGCGGGGACGGCCCGGTCTCCCAGAATCGCCAGGGCGGTTTCGTCGCACCGGAGTTCCACCTGGCGCCGGTCCAGCAGGGGCACGGCTTTTTTGAGGAAGGACTCCGCAACGTCCTCCTGCACCAGCAGGCACTCCGCCGCGTTGCACACCGAGGGCCGGGAGCACTTGGCGTTGTAGAGGATCTCGGCGGCCATGTCCAGGTCCGCCTCGCCGTCCACGTAGATATGGCAGACCCCCTCTCCGGTCCGAATCACCGGGACGCTGGCCTCCTTCGCCACGGCCCGGATGAGCCCCGCGCCCCCGCGGGGGATCAGCACGTCCACGAACCCGTCCAGGTGCATCAGCTCATTTGCGGTCTCGCGGCTGGTGTCCTGAACCAGGGAGACGCAGTCCTCCGGCAGCCCGGCGGCTTGTAACGCCGCCCGCATCAGCTCCGCCGCCTTCCGGTTGGAGCGGATGGCCTCCTTCCCGCCCCGGAGGATGCAGACGTTCCCGGACTTCAGGCACAGGGCCGCCGCGTCCACGGTGACGTTGGGCCGGGCCTCGAAGATGATGGCCACCACCCCCAGGGGCACCCGCCGCCGCCCGATGATAAGCCCGTTGGGCCGGGTCTCCATTTTATCAACTTTTCCGATGGGGTCCGGCAGGGCAATCACCTGCCGCACCGCCTCCACGATGCCGTCGATCCGCTCGGCGGTGAGGGTCAGCCGGTCCAGCATGGCGGGGCGCATGCCCGCCTCCTTGGCGGCGGCTATGTCCTCGGCGTTGGCCGCCAGCCACTCGTCCTTCCGCTCCGTTAAAATCTTCGCGATGGCCTCCAGGGCGGCGTTCTTTTTCGCCGTCCCGGCGGTGGCCAGAGTATAGGACGCGGCCTTGGCCAGCCGTCCCTGTTCCTGCAATGCCGTCATAAACGCGCCTCCTTCAAGAATTGGCCGGGCGGTTCTCCCGCACCGCCCGGCAGGGGCTGCCGCAGGCGATGGTATCGCTGGGGATATCCTTGGTTACCACGCTCCCCGCCCCAATCACCACGTTGTCTCCAATCGTCACCCCAGGCAGGATGACCGCGCCTCCGCCAATCCACACGTTGTCCCCGATGCGGACCGGGGCCGTCAGGGTTTTGCAGAAGGAGAAGGAGCCGTCCTCCCTGGGCGGGC
>VSMY01000185.1 GCA_009773995.1 Oscillibacter sp.
CTGCGCCAGAGCTCCAACGCCGATGTGGTGGACGTGCTGCCCGGCGCCATTCCCAGCGTCATCAGCCATTTGGTGCGGGAGGTCCGCCAGCCTCTGATCGCCAGCGGGCTGCTGCTGGACAAATCCGACGTGGTGGCGGCCTTGTCCGCCGGGGCGGTGGCGGTGTCCACCACCAGCGAGCGGCTCTGGTCTGTTTGAGGGCAGAGCAGTCGGCAGCGGAGCGGTCTAGGGAGTTGATATATTGCACAAAACAAAATCGGTTTATTTGACAGATTCGTAAAAAATGGAGCTTGCGTTTTAAAGGTCTTGCGCTAAAATAGGGATAGTCTTTCAGTGGATTTCATAAGGAGATGACAATCACATGTTTGCAAGTATTTTTAAGAGGCGCCGTTCCGAGGAGCGCTGGTTCCAGATGATGCGTCAGGCGATGCTGTTCCGTCAGATTCCCTGAGGCCGCGGCGCAGCCGACGTATCGGTATGTAAGTGAACGGGCCGGGCGGATACCTGATAGTATCCGCCCGGCTTTTGTTAGTTCAAAGCGCTTTTTGCACTTAAGCCTGGAACTCCTTCGCCACCCGGCAGAGCAGATCCGGATGGTTGCTGATGATGCAGTCCACGCCCCGGGCCAGCATGTCCCGCATGTTTTCCTCGTCGTTGACGGTCCAGGTGTTGACTTTCATGCCCCGCCCATGGAACAGCTCCATCAGCTCCGGCTGGTATTGCAGCAGCATATAGCGGGGGTGCATGTTGTCGGCGCTGCTCCGGGCGATATACTGCGCCATGTCCAGGAAGGGCTTGTCGTAAAGAAGGCCCGTTTCAATTTCCGGGCAGAGCGTCTTGAAGCGCTGCATGGAGATATGGTTGAAGGAGGAGACGAAGACCTGATCCTCCATTCCGGCGGACCGGATTTCGGCGATAACCCGCTCCTCCAGCTCAGGGTAGAAGACCTCGTAATTTTTCAGCTCCATGTTCAGGAGCATTTTGGTCTCCTTGCAGAAGTCCAGCAGCTGGCGGAAGGTCCAGATATGTTCCCCGGCGAACTCCGGGGACTTCCAGGCGCCGATATCCAGGGCGAGCAGGTCCTCATAGGTCATGTCCTTGATGAAGCCGCTCCCGTTGGAGGTGCGTTCCACCGAAGCGTCGTGGAAAATCACCAGTTGACCGTCTTTGGTGATGTGGACGTCGCTTTCGATGCCGTCGGCGTCGGTTTCCTCCACGGCCTTGCGGAAGGCCAGGGGGCTGTTTTCCGGATAGTTCCCGGAAAACCCGCGGTGCGCGAAGAGAAGCGTCTTTTTTTTGTTCATGCTGGCAACCTCATTTCTTTTCATGATTTTAAAAAAGAAGAGCACATGACAGGGCGCGGCCCTGGTCATGTACTCTCATAAACTCAATGTACCTTGTCATTATACACGGTCCCGGCCGGAAATACAATCCCTTTTTGCGGAAAATTTCGGGACTCAAACCTGCGAAAGGATCCGAGGAGCATCCCGCCCCCTATCATCGCGCCGACCGGCACGTCATAGGCTTTGACAGACGCCGTCGAAGGCTTTATACTGGGTGTAAGCCCATGGAAGGAGAGAACCAGATGGAATTTTCCGAATATTTTCCTATATGGAATCAGCTGAGGCCCAGGCAGCGGGAAATCCTTTCCGGCAGCCTGACCGGCCGCACCGTGAAGACAGGGAGCGTTCTCCACGGCGGCGGCATGGACTGCACGGGACTGCTGCTGGTGAAATCCGGCCAGCTCCGGGCGTTTATCCTCTCCAAGGAGGGGCGGGAGGTTACCCTCTACCGGCTGTTTGACCGGGATCTCTGCCTGTTCTCCGCCTCCTGCATGATGCGGAGCATTCAATTCGACGTGACCATTACGGCGGAGAAGGATACCGAACTGTGGATCATACCCGCGGACGTCTATAAGCAGCTCATGGAGCAGTCCGCCGCCGCGGCCAACTACACCAATGAGATCATGGCCGCCCGGTTTTCAGAGGTCATGTGGCTGATGGAGCAGGTTATGTGGAACAGCATGGACAGGCGGGTGGCCGCCTTCTTACTGGAGGAGTCCGCCATTGAGGGCGCGAACCGGCTCTCCATCACCCATGAAACCATCGCCAACCACCTGGGGACCCACCGGGAGGTTGTCACCCGGATGCTCCGCTACTTACAGGACGAAGGAATGGTCCGGCTGTCCAGGGGAACGGTGGAGCTCCTGGACGAAAAGAGGCTGACGGCCCTGCGGGATGCGTGAAAGCTCCCCTCTTCAAGCGCTGATGAGGCTTGGAGAGGGGAGCTCTTCGTTTACCGATCCATGCCGCAGGCCGTCGCCGATTCGATTAGGCGGCGGTCGTTCATCACCGCGTCGTAGAACCGGAAGCCGCCGGAAAAATTGTGGGCCTCATAACCGTGCCCGGCCAGGATGCGGCAGGCAATGTAGCTGCGCAGGCCGCTCTGGCAGATCACGTAAACCGGCTTGCCGGGCTCGATCTCTCCCAGCCGTTGCCGCAGTTCGTCCACGGGGATATTCCGGAAACCTTCGATATGTCCCCCCGCGTACTCCTGCGGGGTCCGGGCGTCCAGCAGCGTCACGCTGCCGTCCTGGGGCAGAGCGCCCACGTCTTCGATATGAAACTGCTTCACAACGCCCTTGGCCAGGTTTTCGATCAGGAAGCCCGCCATATTCACCGGGTCCTTGGCCGAGGAGTAGGGCGGCGCATAAGCCAGATCCAGGTCCTTCAATTGGATGGCCGTCAGCCCGGCGTGGATGGCCGCGGCCAGCACGTCGATTCGCTTGTCCACGCCCTCATAGCCCACAATCTGGGCTCCCAGAAGGCGGAAGGTCTCTTTTTCAAAGACCACCTTCATGGTCATCAGCTTCCCGCCGGGGTAGTAGCCCGCGTGGCTCATGGGGGACAGGACCACCGCGTCCGCGTCCAGGCCCGCCTTTTTGGCGTTGGTCTCGTTGACGCCGGTGACCGCCGCCGTCAGGCCGAAGACCTTGAGAACCGAGCTTCCCTGGCTCCCCAGATAGCGGCTGTCCCCGCCGCAGATGTTGTCCGCCGCGATGCGGCCCTGCTTGTTGGCGGGGCCCGCCAGGGAGAGGAGGACATCCTGCCCGGTGACGGCGTGCCGGACCTGCACGGCATCCCCCACGGCGTAGATATCCGGGACGGAGGTCTCCATCCGGTCGTTGACCACGATGCTGCCCTTGAGTCCCAGCTCCAGCCCCGCCTCCCTGGCCAGGGCGGTGTCCGGGGTGACGCCGATGGCCAGCACTACCATGTCGGCGTGGAGAGGGGCGCTGTCCTTCAGCAGCACATCCACGCCGCCGTCTTTCTCCTCAAAGCCCTCCACAGTCTGTCCCAGGGCCAGCCTCACGCCGTGGGCCCGCACCTCACTGTGGATGAAGGCCGCCATGTCCGGATCAAAGGGATTCATGAGCTGCTTTGGCCGCTGGACAATGGTGACCTCCATGCCCAGCTCCCGGAGGTTCTCCGCCAGCTCCAGGCCGATGAAGCCGCCGCCCGCCAGCACGGCGGACCGGGGACGGTGGGCATGGATGTAGTCCTTGATGCGGAAGGTATCCTCCACGGTCCGCAGGGTGAAGAGCTTCTCCAGTCCCACGCCGGGAAGCCGGGGCTGGG
>VSMY01000186.1 GCA_009773995.1 Oscillibacter sp.
GACCAAGGGCTCCTCCGAGGCGTCGTCCCGGTAGGCCCCCTCTCCCCCCCTAGGGTAGCGGACCGCCACGGGGCCGGTCAGATCAAAAAGGGCCCTCCGCAGCATGTGCCGCAGCTCCGCAAAACTGGCGGGACAAAGGACGGTATAGCCCGGCAGGGCCGGGAGAAACAGCGGGTCGAAGCAGCCGTGGTGGGTCTCGCCGTCGGCTCCCACCAGGCCCGCCCGGTCCACGCCCAGGACCACATGGAGGTTTTCCAGGGCCACGTCGTGGATGAGCATGTCATAGCCTCTTTGCAGGAAGGTGGAATACACGGCGAACACCGGCAGCAGCCCCTGGGCCGCCATGCCCGCCGCCATGGAAACGCCGTGGCCCTCGGCGATGCCCACGTCGAAAAAGCGGTCCGGGAAGGTCTTGGCAAAACCGGAAAGGCCCGTGCCGTCGGCCATGGCGGCGGTAATCGCGCAGACACGGGGGTCCTCCCGTGCGAGGTCCGCCAGGGCCCTGCCGAAGACGGAGGAAAAGCTCTCCTCCCCCGCCTTGTTCAAAAGCCCGGTCTTGGGGTCGAAGGGTCCCACGCCGTGATACATGTCCGGGTTCCGCTCCGCGAAGGCGCAGCCCTTCCCCTTGACGGTGTTCACATGGACCACCACCGGGCAGTCCAGCTCCCGTGCCCAGCGCAGGGCGTCGCAGAGCCGGGGCAGGTCGTGGCCGTCCACGGGACCCAGGTAGGTGAAGCCCATATCCTCAAAGAGGGTGCTTCCAGGAAAAAGGCTCCGCTTCAGGAAGGTCTTCACCTTGTGGTTGAAGCGGTAGAGGGGATTTTTCATGGGCCGGGGGCCGAAGAGGCTCCGGTACCACTTCTTGAAATGATAATACCCAGGCCGGGACCGGAGCCTGGCCAGATGGGAGGGCATGGCCCCCACGTTGGGGTTGATGGACATGCCGTTGTCGTTCAAAATCACCACCAGGGGCTCGCCGGAGGCCCCGGCGTTGTTCAGCCCTTCGTAGGCCAGGCCCCCGGTGAGGGCCCCGTCCCCAATGAGGGCCAGGACGCCGTAGTCCTCCCCTCCCAGGGTCCGGGCCCGGGCCATGCCCAGGGCCACGGAGACGGAGTTGGAGGCGTGTCCGGCAATGAAGGCGTCGTGGATGGTCTCCCGGGGCTTGGGGAAGCCGGAGAGGCCGTCCAATTGGCGGAGGGTGTCGAACCGCTCCCGGCGGCCCGTCAGAATCTTATGGACGTAGCACTGGTGCCCTACGTCGAACACCAGCCGGTCCCGCTCCGTGTCGAAGACCCGGTGGATGGCCACCGTCAGCTCCACCGCTCCCAGATTAGAGGCCAGGTGCCCCCCGGTCTTCGAGACGCTCTTTACAAGAAACTCCCTCAGCTCCTGGCAGAGCTGGGGGAGCTGGCCCTCCGGCAGCGCCCGGACGTCGGCGGGAGAGTGGATGGAATCCAAAAGCATAGCTTCTCCTCTCAATGGTGGAACAGGTACAAAAACCGCCCGGCCCAGTAGACCACCTGGGTGCTTTTTTTAATGGCCACCGTCTTGCCCAGGGCCTTGCCGCCGATGGTCAGGCCGGAGACCAGAGCCGTGACCGCCACGGAGATCAGCACCGTCCGCAGGTTCAGCGCCCGCTGGAGCTGGGTGACGATCACCGCCCCCGTGGCGCCGCTGACGATGCCGCAGATGTCCCCCACCACGTCGTTGCAGACGCTGGAGACCCTCCCCGCGTTCCGCAGCAGCATAAGGGACTGCTTGGCCCCCTTCTCCTTGTGGGAGGCCATGGCGTGGAAGGGCTTGGGGTCCGCCGCCGTCACGGCTACGCCGATGATGTCGAACAGGATGCCCAGGCCGATGAACAGCGCCAGCATCAAAAGAGCGGCGGTCACGCCCGCGCCCTCCAGCATCGATTCCGACGCCAGACTCAGCACGGCGGAGAGGACCACCGCCATCAAAAAGACCGTAAGGGCCCAACGATATGGGGAAGGGGCCTTCCCCTTCTGCTGCTTCTTCAAAGGAACCTCCAAAAGAACCGCCGGCGGGCGGTCCCTTATGTTTTTAGCGCTAAGCCGGCGGCGGCAGAAAAAGTAAATCTTACGGCTTAGGTACGGGTTGGATTTCCCCGGAGCGCACCCCTCGTTGCCGATGGGGGCGGTTTCCCGTTCGGCCCTCCGGCGCGGCGTTGCCTCTCCGCGCTACCCGATTGCCACTTAGTCCGCACTGCAATCCTTTTTCTGCCCCGTCAGGACAGCCTAGGTGATTTCCACCACAGTCCGTCCGCTTCTTTAGCCTCTTTTGCAAAACGGGTTTCAAAGGGCGATCGGAACGCCGCCCTGGCCGGGGCCGCCCTCCGTAGTTCCCTGATCCACCCGCCCCACTCAAGGCAGGCTACGGCTGCACACAGCGTTACGGCCCCGAGGGACCGATGCACCGCATTGCAGGTTCACAATCTGTTTCGTACGCGGGCCGGAATTACCACAGTGGGAGTACGTCCGCGCACAAGAACAGGTCTCCACGGAAACAGGGTCGGATAGACCATGCCATTGGTAGACGCCCTGAGTCCGCAAGCGCGCAAATTCCACGCGCTTCCCCCCAGCACCCACCCAAAACTGGGCGTATCAAGCAGGCACCACGGGTTTCATCGATGTGCCCTTCAGAGGATTTTTAGGCCCTCCCTAGGAAACGGCAGATCTGACTAGAATACTGCGCCGCCGCTTAGCGGGAATCAGTATAGCACAGTCAGGATAAATATGCAAGATATACGGTATATGAATTTTTTCTGAACGGGGTCTTAACCCTTCCCGGCTTTAAGTGCCCGGACCTCCTCCGCCGTCAGACGCCGCCACTTCCCCGGCGGCAGGGAGCCCAGCTCCAGCGTGTGCTCCCGCACCCGGCGGAGTCGCTCCACCTCCAACCCGCAGACAGCGCACATCCGGCGGACCTGCCGGTTCTTCCCCTGGTGGATGGTGACGGACAGCTTTGCCGTCCCTTCCCCCCGCCGGAGGGTCTCCACCCGAGCGGGGCGGATGGGCTCCCCCTCCAGATCCCGGACCTGGGAGAGGCGTTCCGCCGCCTGTTCGATCGGGCCCCGGACCCAAACGTGATACGTCTTTTCCACCTCACAGCTGGGATGGGTCAGCCGCCGGGCCAGACAGCCGTCGTTGGTCAGCAGCAGCAGCCCCTCGGAGTCCAGGTCCAGCCGCCCCACGGGGTACACCCGGACGCCGCAGTCCCGCACCAGCTCTGCCACGGTCCTCCGCCCCTTCTCGTCGGAGAGGGTGGTGACATAGCCCCGTGGCTTATTCAGCAGGAGATAAACCGGCTCCGCCCGGCCCGGCAGGGGTCTGCCGTCCAGGCGGACATCGTCCCGGTCCGGGTCGGCCTTGGCTCCAAGCACGGCCGTCTCGCCGTTCACCGTCACCCGGCCCGCCTCTATGTATCCCTCCGCCGTCCTCCGGGAGCAAACCCCGGCGGCGGAGAGGAGCTTCTGCAATCGTTCTTCCATCGCTTCACCTATAGCTTCGCAGCGTGTTCATGGCGGACTCCACCTTTGGGACCAGCGGCTCCCCGCAGAGAAGGCCCACCCGGCCCACCTCCTTGCCGTTCAGGGAAAAGA
>VSMY01000187.1 GCA_009773995.1 Oscillibacter sp.
GCGGAGGCCCTGGGCTTTACGGAAATGGCCATCGCCCGGGTCTGCAATTACGTGTAAATCGTGTAAGTAAGGAGCGCTTCCGATATGAAGAAACAATACGCAGTAATGGACGGGAACACGGCGGCGGCCCATGTGGCCTACGCGTTCACGGAGGTAGCGGCGATCTATCCCATCACGCCGTCGTCGCCGATGGCGGAGAAGGTGGACGAGTGGTCCGCGAAGGGGCGGAAGAACCTGTTTGGGTCCACGGTGGACGTAATCCAGATGCAGTCCGAGGCGGGGGCGGCGGGGACCTGCCACGGCGCGGCCCAGGCGGGCGCCCTGACCACCACCTTCACCTCCTCCCAGGGCCTGATGCTGATGATTCCCGCCATGTACGCCATGGGGGGCCAGTTCCTGCCCAACGTGATGCACATCGCCTCCCGTGTGGTAACGAGCAACCACCACTCCATCTTCGGGGACCACACGGACTTCATGACCTGCCGGACCACCGGCTACGCCATGCTGATGTCCTCCTCTCCCCAGGAGGCCATGGACCTGGGGGCGGTGGCGCACCTCAGCGCCATTCATTCCCGGTACGCCTTCATGCACTGCTTCGACGGCTTCCGGACCTCCCACGAGATGCAGCGCATCGAGACCCTGGACTATGAGGACCTGCGGGGCCTGGTGGACTGGGAGGCGCTCCAGGCGTTCCGCCGCCAGTGCCTGAACCCGGAGCACCCCACGAACCGGGGCAACAACGTGAACCCGGACATCTACTTCCAGTGCAAGGAAGGCGTGAACGAAATCACCGCCGCCCTGCCGGACACCGTCCAGCGCTGCATGGACGAAATCAACAAGCTGACGGGCCGGAACTACCAGCTCTTCAACTACTACGGCGCGCCGGACGCGGAAGAGGTCATCGTGGTGATGTGCTCCGCGTCCGAGGCGGTGAAGGAGACGGTGGACTATCTCAATGCCCAGGGCCGGAAGGTGGGGCTGCTGCAGGTGCACCTGTACCGCCCCTTCTCCGTGAAGCACTTCGCCGCGGCGCTGCCCGCCACGGTGAAAAAAATCGCCGTGCTGGACCGCAGCAAGGAGCCGGGCAGCGTGGGCGAGCCGCTGTATCTGGACGTGGTGACGGCCCTGGCCCAGGCGGGCCGGGGGAACATCCGGGTGGTGGGCGGCCGGTACGGCCTTTCTTCCAAGGACACCACTCCGGGCCAGTTCATCGCCGTCTATGACAACCTGAAACAAGACGCGCCGAAAAACAGCTTCACCATCGGCATCGTCGACGACGTGACCCACACCTCCCTGGACTACCAGGAGATCGAGCTGCCCCATCCCGGCCAGGTTTCCTGCAAGCTGTGGGGCTTGGGGGGCGACGGCACGGTGGGAGCCAACAAAAACGCCATCTCCACCATCGGCCTCATCGCCGGGAAATACGCCCAGGCGTATTTCTCCTACGACACCATGAAGTCCGGCGGCCTGACCCAGAGCCACCTGCGCTTCGGCGACGAGCCCATCCGCTCCACGTATCTGGTGAGCTCCGCGGACTTCGTGGCGGTGCACGCTCCCACGTACATCCAAAAATACGACACCACGGAGGACCTGAAGGAAGGGGGCATTTACCTCCTGAACTGCCCCTGGAGCGCCGAAGAGCTGGAGGAGCGCCTGCCGGGGAAGATGAAGCGGGACCTGGCGCGTAAGCACGCCCAATTCTACATCATCGACGCCGCCAGGCTGGCGGTGGAGGTGGGCCTGGGGGCCAACCGGACCAACAGTATCCTTCAGGCGGCCTTCTTCGCCCTGACCAAGGTCATCCCCCTGGAGATGGCCGTGGAGGACATGAAGAAAAACAACTACAACTCCTACTTCAAAAAGGCCGGGCAGAAAATCGTGGACATGAACAACGCGGCGGTAGACATGGGAGTGGGCGCCGCGGTGAAGGTGGAGATTCCCGAGAGCTGGGCGGACGCCGCCGACGCGCCCGCGCGGGAGATACAGGCCAGCGATTTCGTCAAGGAGATCGTCCTGCCCATGGACCGCCAGCAGGGCGACAAGCTGCCGGTGTCCGTGTTCAAAAAGCACGGCGTGCTGTCCGGCGCCTGGGAAAACGGGACCTCCGCCTACTCCAAGCGTGGCGTGGCGGTGCAGGTGCCCAAGTGGAACGCCGGGAGCTGCATCCAGTGCAACCGCTGCGCCATGGCCTGCCCCCACGCGGCCATCCGGCCGGTGCTGCTGACGGAGGCCGAAAAGGCCGGGGTTCCCGCCGCCTTTGAGACGGTTCCCGCCAAGGGCCTGGGGAAGGACGCGCCGGCGTACGCCTTCCGGATGCAGGTGAGCCCCTACGACTGCCTGGGCTGCGGCGTGTGCCTGACGGCGTGCCCCGCCAACGCAAGCGAAAAGAGCGCCGACGCCCTGGTGATGACGGCCTTCGAGGAGATGAAGCCGGAGCAGGAGCTCTTCGACCAGGTGGCTATGAACGAGAAATACCTGAAGCCGGAAGTGATCAGCAGCAAGAGCGTGAAAAACATCCAGTTCGCGAAGCCCTACTTCCAGTTCTCCTCCGCCTGCGCGGGCTGCGCGGAGACGACCTACATCAAGCTCCTCAGCCAGATGGTGGGCGAGCGGATGTACGCGGGCAACGCGGCGGGCTGCTCCTCCGCCATCAGCGGCGGCGCGCCCATCCTGCCCTACTGCCGGGACGGGCAGGGGAGGGGCCCCGCCTGGGAGCACTCGCTGTTTGAGGACAACGCCGAGTTCGCCTACGGCTTCTTCCACGCCCAGGACGCCATCCGCAGGGAGCTCCTCATCCGGCTGGAGGCCCTGAAGGAGGCGGGCGCGGCGGTGGAGGCCGTGGACGCGTACCTGGAGGGCTGGGAGGATTCCCAGAAGTCCCGGGCCGTCACCGACGCCCTTGTCGCCGCCCTGGAGGCGGCGGAGCAGACGCCGGAGGTCCGGTATATTCTGGAGAACAAGGAATTCCTGGCGAAGAAGTCCGTGTGGGCCATCGGCGGAGACGGCTGGGCCTATGACATCGGGTTCGGCGGCATCGACCACGTGATGGCCCAGAACCGGAACGTAAACCTGCTGGTGCTGGACACCGAGGTGTATTCCAACACCGGCGGACAGTCCTCCAAGGCGACGCCCACCGCGGCTACGGCGAAGTTCGCCGCGGGAGGCAAGCAGATCGCCAAGAAAGACCTGGGCGCCATCCTGATGAACTACGGCTACGTGTACGTGGCCCAGGTGGCCATGGGCGCGGACCAGGCCCAGACGCTCAGGGCCCTGCGGGAGGCGGAGGAGTACGACGGCCCCTCCATCGTCATCTGCTACTGCCCCTGCCTGGAGCAGCACATCAAAAAGGGCATGGGCTGCTCCCAGGACGAGATGAAGAAGGCGGTGGAGTGCGGCTACTGGCAGCTGTACCGCTACGATCCCCGCCGGAAGGCGGAGGGGAAGAACCCCTTCCAGCTGGATTCCCCCGAGCCGGACACTTCGATGCTGCTGGGCTTCCTGATGGGGGAGAACCGCTTCGCGTCTTTGAAGAACAACTTCCCCGGCAAGGCCGACGCGCTGTATGAGAAGGCCGTGGAAGACGT
>VSMY01000188.1 GCA_009773995.1 Oscillibacter sp.
CCCACGTGGAGTACGAGACCGACGCCCGCCACTATGCCCACGTCGACTGCCCGGGCCACGCCGACTATATCAAGAACATGATCACCGGCGCTGCTCAGATGGACGGCGCCATCCTGGTCATCGCCGCCACCGACGGCCCCATGGCCCAGACCAAGGAGCACATCCTGCTGGCCCGCCAGGTGGGCGTGCCCGCCATCGTGGTGTTCCTGAACAAGTGCGACCAGGTGGACGACGAGGAGCTGCTGGAGCTGGTGGAGATGGAAGTCCGTGAGCTGCTGAGCACCTACGAGTTCCCCGGCGACGATCTGCCCATCATCAAGGGCTCCGCCCTGAACGCCCTGGTGTCCGACTCCACCGATCCCAACGCTCCCGAGTATGCCTGCATCAAGGAGCTCATGGACGCGGTCGACGACTATATCCCCACGCCTCCCCGCGACGACTCTCTGCCCTTCCTGATGCCCGTCGAGGATGTGTTCACCATCTCCGGCCGCGGCACCGTCGCCACCGGCCGTGTGGAGCGCGGCCAGCTGAAGCTCAGCGAGGAAGTTGAGATCGTGGGTCTTGCCGACGAGACCAAGAAGACCGTCGTTACCGGAATCGAGATGTTCCACAAGCTGCTGGACTTCGCCGAGGCTGGAGACAACATCGGCGTCCTGCTCCGCGGCATCGACCGCAACGGAATTGAGCGCGGCCAGGTTCTGGCGAAGCCCAAGTCCATCAACCCCCACACCAAGTTCAAGGGCCAGGTCTACGTCCTGTCCAAGGACGAGGGCGGCCGTCACACCCCCTTCTTCAACAACTATCGTCCTCAGTTCTATTTCCGTACCACCGACGTCACCGGCGTCATCTCCCTGCCCGAGGGCACCGAGATGTGCATGCCCGGCGATAACGTGGAAATGGCCGTGGAGCTGATCACCCCCATCGCCATCGAGAAGGGCCTCCGCTTCGCTATCCGCGAGGGCGGTCGTACCGTTGGCTCCGGCGCTGTCACTGACATCGCTGAGTAATTTTCCGCATATAAAAAGGACTGCCGTTTTCTCGGCAGTCCTTTTTTCTCATTCCTCCCGTTGGATCAGGGGTTCCTGAAATCCCTTGGCTCCGGAGGAACAGATATCTCCGGCCACCGGCGCGTCCTCGCAAATGTAAAGATTTGCTTGGACGCCCTCAGCATGGCCCGGATAATTTGTGACGGTGTAGGTGCAGCGGCTTATCTGTTTGCCGCAGCAATTCGTCAGGTCGAAACCTTGGCTGAGCTGAAGCTCGTTGTAAGAACGGTAGGGCTCTTCCAGGTCTGCGGGCAGCAGGAATTGCAGAGTCTCGATCGGCTCCGGCTCAACCTCCCAGCCTAGAGAGCGCAGATAGGCTACGCGCTCCTCATTGGTTGACAGCGTGGGCAGAGGAACTTCCGGCTCTTCCGGGGTCCGGCCGGTTAGGACGATCAGCGCCGCCATAACCAAGCCCATGAGGACGACGGCGGCAACGGCTTTCTTTCGGGAAAATTTTGCGGTCCAAATCAACATGTCGATCCCTCCTGACAGTTCCTTATTCATTTTTCCATAAAAATATGCTACAATTAAACAAGCAATCACAGGGCCCCGTGAAAAAGAGCCGGAAGGGGGAGTAACGCCGTGGAACAGCAGCGGCTGGATAAAATCATCGCCTCCACGGGGAAATGGTCCCGCAGGGAGGCGAAAGAGCTGGTCCGCCGGGGATTGGTAACGGTGAACGGCGCCGTCGTACCTTCTGTAGAAGAAAAGATTGACCCGGAGGCGGCGGAGATACGTGTGAACGGAGAGATGCTGCTCTTCCGCCGTTATACTTGGATTATGCTGAATAAGCCCGCCGGTTTTCTTTCCGCTACCGAGGACGGGCGGGGGAAGACGGTCCTGGATCTGCTGCCACGGGAACTCCAGCGGCAGTCCCTCTTTCCAGTGGGCCGTTTGGACAAGGATACCGAGGGCTTGCTGCTGCTGACGAATGAGGGAGGCTTGGCGCATGCCCTCCTTTCCCCCAAACGGCATGTGGATAAAGTGTACTATGTACGGACGGACGGACGCCTGACGGAGGAGGACTGCCGGGCTTTCACCGGCGGCTTGTCCCTGGCGGACGGACTTCAATGCCTTCCCGCCCGGCTGGAAATTCTCACGGCAGGGGAGGAGAGCGAGGCCCATGTCACCCTTCGGGAAGGAAAGTTTCATCAGGTGAAGCGGATGCTGGCGGCGAGAGGAAAGCCGGTGGCGTACCTGGAGAGAATCCAAATGGGGAATCTCTCTCTGGACCCGGAGCTTTCTCGGGGGGCATTCCGCTTTTTGACCGAGGAGGAGATAGCAAAGCTCCACGCCCTTGTGTAGTTCTGAGAAAAAGCCCGAATACTTACCAAAAAGGGAATGAGTTTTTTGTTGAAAAAAGAAAAAACATCTTGCAATTTGGTAAACTTGACGATATAATATAGATGTTTTGAAAATGGTATCAATACTTCCCCGGTATTTTAGGTGAGGAGGACGGCCATGTCTGGAAGAATTTATCAAAATGTGGTATTGCAGTTGAAGGAAAACACGGACCGCACGATTGGAGTCATTGATGGGGAAGGCGTGGTCATTGCCTGCAGCGAGCTCTCCCTGATTGGCCAGCGGTGGACGGAGTATGTCCCAGTGGTAAACAATGCCGCCGGTGCGCTGGTCTCCTCCGAGGGAAAAACCTTTAAGGCCCTGAACGGCTGGGGGAATCAATTTGACTACGCGGCCTTCGCCTTTGGGGAAAACGATGTCAGCAAGGCGGTGTGCTCCGTGGCCACGGTAGCGCTGAACGCGGCCAAGGCGTATTATGAGGAAAAGCATGACCGGGGGTCCTTCATCAAGGATATCATCTCCGATAATATCATGCTGGGCGACATCTACATGCGGGCCAAGGAGCTGCGGGTTACCGCCGACGTGGCTCGCGGGGTCTTCGTGGTCCGGGCCTTGAAGAAGGGGGAGTCCGTCCCTACCGACGTGGTACAGGCCATGTTCCCCGACCGGCAGAACGACTTCGTGCTGAACATCGGCGACGGGGACGTGGTTCTGGTCCGGCAGATGCCCGAGGGAGCGGGATTCCGGGAGCTGAATAAAATCGCCTCCTCCATTGAGGAGAGCCTCCGCTCCGGCACGGAGAGCACCGTCGTGGTAGGCATCGGCACCATCGCCACCCACCTGCGGGACCTGGCGAAGTCCTATAAGGAGGCCCAGATTTCCATCGACGTGGGCAAGGTCTTCGATACGGAAAAGTACGTTATTAACTATGAAAATCTGGGCATTGGCCGCCTGATCTACCAGCTGCCCACCACCCTCTGCGAGATGTTCCTCCAGGAGGTCTTCAAGAAGAACCCCATCGACGCCCTGGATAAGGAAACCCTTTTCACCATCCACCGCTTTTTCGAGAACAACCTGAACGTCTCCGAGACGGCCCGAAAGCTCTTCGTCCACCGGAACACCCTGGTGTACCGGCTGGAGAAGATCAAAAAGCTGACGGGCCTGGACCTGCGGGAGTTCGACGACGCCATCACCTTCAAGGTGGCGCTGATGGTCAAGAAATACCTGACCTCCC
>VSMY01000189.1 GCA_009773995.1 Oscillibacter sp.
CCCCCCCCCCCTCCTCTCGCCCCCGCGGGGGGGGGGGGGGTGTTGTTTAAAACCCCCCCGCCCCCCCCCGCGCCGGGCCCGGATCGTTGGGTCAAACCCCCCCGGCCGGGGGGTCGGGGCCCGCCGGCTTCCGCTTCTCCGGACAATCCTCCGGTTCGCCCTCATTAAGCGCCCTTTCCGGCGCGATCATACCACAGGAGCCCCCGAATGTGTTGGAAGAGCATTCGTAGATTGGGCCTTGTTTAAAATAAGCCGAACCGCTCAAACGGCGGATTTTTTCAGACGAGGCCGAAACAGGCAAACAAAAAGAGAGGCCTGCGCCTCTCTTTTGTTCGCTTACAGCTTTTCTTTGATCTTGGCAGCCTTGCCCACGCGGCCCCGCAGATAATACAGCTTGGCCCGGCGGACGGAACCGTTGCGGACGACCTGGATGGTGTCGATGGAGGGAGAGTGGATGGGGAACACCTTCTCCACGCCTACGCCATAGGAGATGCGGCGGACGGTGATGGTCTCCTCGATGCCGCCGTGCTTTTTGGCGATGACGGTGCCCTCGAAGACCTGAATCCGCTCCCGGGAGCCTTCCTTGACCTTCACATGGACACGGACGGTGTCGCCGATCTGCACCTTGGGCGTCTCCTTGCCCAGCGCCTCTTTGTTCAGTTCCTTAATGAGATCCATGGATATTTCCTCCTGTTTAATAGGCGTTCTTGCCCGCTTTTCTGCGCGTTTCTCCGCGCGCGGCAGAGGACCGCCCTTTGTAGCCTGAATAGGATATCACAGTCGCATAGAAATTGCAAGCACTTTTTCGCAAGATCCCCTAAAATCTGCCTCACCCCAAATCCCGGTGGTCCAGAGCCGCCAGGCCGAAGCGCACCGCCTGGGTCACGGCCTCCCGCTCCGCCGCGTCCCCGGCGGCGTCCCATCTTGCCCGGAGCTCCCGGAGGAACAGGCCCCGGAGGGAGTCCTCCCCCGCCCGGGCCCAGACGTCCGCCGCCACCCGCGTGCGGTCCCGAACCTCCAGGGCGTAGAATTTCCCGGCCAGAGCCGTCTCCAGCGCCTTGGCGTCCGCGCCGCCCTCCCCGGTCTCGCCCGTAAGGAGGATGCGGTAAAGATCATTGGCCGTGTCTTCCGGCAGCGCGGCCTCCACGGCGGAGCGGGAAGAGCGGCCCGTCACATCCGCCTCCAGGACCTCATACCGCCGCCGGGCGAAGGGCACAAAGGACAGGGAGACCTTCCCTCCGCCGTCAATAACGCCCTCATAGAAGCCCTTTTCCCCCAGCTCGTCGAAGCCCCGGCCCTCCATGCAGCCGGGCCAGGCGCAGAGGGTCCCGCCATAGGTCTGGGGCTCCCCCCGCTTGTGGATGTGCCCCAGGGCCAGGTAGGCAAAGCCGGCGGTGGCGATTTCCTCCCGCCGGAGAGGGTCATAGCGGTCCTCCGCCGGGTCGATCTCGCCGTGGAGAACGCCCAGGTGGACCCGCCCGTCCTCCGGCGCGGCAAAACCCGCCAAGAGGCTGGTCCCCTGCTCCGGAGAGGTGAACGCCGCTCCGTGGACGGTGACGCCCAGCTCCGGCAGGTCCACGGAAGTCACGGCGTTCTCCCGGAAAATGTGGACGTTCTCCGGCCATTCCACCGTGACCCAGGGACTCCCAGGGCCGTACCAGTCGTGATTCCCCGGCGCGGCGAACACCTGGGCCTTCATGCGCCCCAGGGCCTCCGCCAGGGCCTCGCCGGTCTCCCGGTAGGGGGCGGCGCTGTCAAAGAGGTCTCCCGCCAGCAGCACCAGCTGCACGCCGTGGCCGTTCACATAGTCCGCCAGCCGGAAGGGCAGCTCCCGGCTCTCCCTCCGCCGCTCCGCCGCCCTTCCGGCGGGCAGGGCGGCAAAGGCGCTGTCCAGGTGGAAGTCCGCCGCGTGGATAAATTTCAGCATATCAGTCCTCCGTCCGCCACACCTTACAGACGTCGATCCACTGGACAAAGTTCGAGGAATAGTTCTCCAGCTCGTCACAGGTCAGCTCGATGGCGCTGTTGTCGCTGCCCGCGGCGGGGAAGACGGTCTCAAAGCGCTTCAGAGACACGTCCAGATAGACCTTCACGTCCTCCGGCAGGGCGAAGGAGCACACGCCGCCCACGTCGTGTCCAATGAGGCTGTGGGCCTCCTCATGGGTGAGCATTTTCGCCTTGGTGTGAAATTGAGCCTTGTATTTGCTGTTGTCGATTTTGGCGTCCCCGGCCACCACAATGACGATGGGCTTGTCCTCCACTTTAAAGCTCAGGCTCTTGGCGATCCGCGCGCCCTCCACGCCCACGGCCACCGCCGCCAGCTCCACCGTGGCGGAGGAGACCCCGAACTCCCGGATGCGGTCCTCAATGCCGAACTGCTTAAAATAGGCTCTTACTTTCTCGATAGACATGTGTGAAACGACCTCTCTTTTGTTATCGAATATCAATCCGCTCCACGGCGGCGCACAGGCCCGTGGCGCTGTCCAGGGTGAAGAGGGCCCCCTGCATCTTGCAGGGCCCCTCCGGGTGCCGGTACCGCCCAGGCAGGCCCCCTAAAAAGCCCTCTACCGACTGCCGGGGCTCGATGCCCAGAACGGACTCCGCGGGCCCCGTCATCCCCAGGTCCGTGATATAGCCGGTGCCCTTGGGATAGACCCGCTCGTCGGCGGTGGGGACGTGGGTGTGGGTGCCCCAGAGGGCGGAGACCCGCCCGTCCAGATAGTAGCCCAGGGCCAGCTTCTCGCTGGTAGCCTCGGCGTGGAAGTCCACCAGGGTGAAGTCCGCTTCGCCCCGCTCCAGCAGCCGGTCCGCCAGGGTGAAGGGGTTGTCCGCCCCCCAGGCCAGGCCGCAGCGGCCGATAAGGTTCACCACCCGGACGCGGACGGCCCCCAGGTCGAAGATTTCGCAGCCGTGGCCCGGCGCCCGGCCGGAGTAGTTGGCGGGACGGAGGAGCCAGGACGCGCCGTCCAGCAGATCTCCAATCTGGGCCTTGCCGAAGGCGTGGTTTCCCAGGGTCACCGCGTCGGCCCCGGCGGCCCGGATGCGTTCTGCCTGGTCCCGTGTCAGCCCCACGCCGGAGGCGTTTTCCCCGTTGACCACGGTGAAAGAGACGTCCTTTAACTTTTGCAGGGGCCGCAGGACCTTTTCCAAGTGCCGGAGGCCCGGCTCCCCCACCACGTCGCCCACGGCGAGAATGTGATACAGCATAAACGTCCTCCAATCCAAGGACTATAGTATAGCAAAGATTCCGGGCTTTGCAAAGGGGAAAACGGCGGCCCCCCGGAAAAAATAACGCGGGCCCCGGCTGCTTACCGCAGGTTATGCACCCCCACCAGCTTTGTGAGTTACAACAAGAAACGGGGAATAAGTCAATTATAAACAAAAGACGCGGCCGACCAAAACTAGGGTGTATAAATCCGGGGGGGCCGGTTCAATAAAAAAAAAAGGGG
>VSMY01000019.1 GCA_009773995.1 Oscillibacter sp.
CGAGCCTATAGGCTCTGCCCGGGACATGCCCCAAGGGGGCCTGTGCATACCACCGGCACGGCCGGTGGTTATGATTTTATTTCCCGGCGTCCCGCTGTTCTCCGAAGACGGCGTGACAGGTCTCCAGGGCCCCGTTCAGCTTCTGCCGCAGGGACTCCCCGGTTTCTTGGCTTTCCAGGGCGGCGTGGATATCCACCAGCTCGAAGCGGGGAGAGGCCCCCTCCGCCCGGTGGAGCATGTACAGGGGAACATAGTCGTAGTCCGTGACCTGGGTCCCACCGGTTTCGTTGTTCCGGGTGAGGGTCAGGGTCAGCACCGCCGTGACGTCCGTGTTGGGCTTGGTCTGGGAGGAGATGAAGTTTCCCAGGGAGTAGCAGACGAAGCCCTGCCGCCCGTCGGGCAGGGGCCGGACCTCCATGGGCTGGGGCACGTGGGAATGCCCTCCCAGAATGACGTCCGCGCCGTTTTCAAAGAGAAAGTCTGTCATTTCCTCCTGGTATCGGTTCGGGGTCAGCTTGTACTCCAGGCCCCAGTGGATCATCACCGCCACCAGGTCCGTGTCCAGGGCTTTGGCGGCTTCCAGATCCTCGGCCAGACGGTCCCAGTCCGGTTTGGAGAGGGAGGTCAGGTAGTCGGTGTTGAAGACATTGATGGCGTAGGGGTGCTTTTTCGGTATGGGAATGCCGTTGGTTCCGTAGGTGTAGCCCAGAAAGGCCGCCGAGATGCCTCCCACGTCCGCCACGGCGGCGTTGTGGTCAAATTCCTCCTGGGTGCGGCTGGAACCCACGTGGCGGAGGCCCGCCTCGTCCAGCACGTCCAGCGTCCGGCTGAGGCCGGAGAAGCCCCGGTCCAGACTGTGGTTGTTGGCGGTGAGGCACAGATCAAAGCCCAGGGCCTTTAAGTCATAGGCCAAGTCATCCGGGGAGTTGAAGGCGGGGTAGCCGGAATAGGGGGGACCGCCGGAGAGGGTGGTCTCCAGGTTGACCACGGCGTAGTCCGCCGCCTCCACGTAGGGCCTCGCGGCGGCCATGATCCGGGCGTAATCGTACCGTTCCCCGTTCCAGGCGTCGTTGGTAATAGGCATATGGCTCATGGCGTCCCCGCAGACCGCCAAAGTGGCCGTGGTGGGCTCCGGCGGCGGGGGTTCCTCCGGGACGGCGGGTTCCTCCAGGGTGGGAGGCTCCGGCTCCTCCCGAGGGGGCGGGACGGACGCCTCCGTTCCGGCGGGGACGGCTCCGCCGCAGGCGCTCAGGAGCAGCGCCAGACAGAGCGGGAGGAGGGGGAGCTGCCGTTTCATGGAAGGACCTCCTTGCGTGTTTGCTTTTTCGACCCGATTATAAGCCGATCCGCCCGGCTTTGTCAATGAAGCCCTAAACGCCGCGGGCAAAAAGGTCCCGCCCCTGTTGGGGGCGGGACCGGATTACTCAGGCGGCAGCGGCGGGGGCTTTCACCGCGCCCTTGCTGAGGCTGACGGTGATGTCGTATTGGTCGATTACGTCGAACTTGGACCAGTCCTCCGCTTCGCCTCTCTGGTAGGCGGTGACATGGATTCCGGCCTCGTCCACGGTGACCATGCTGAAAATCTGCTGGGAGTTTTCCGCGCCGTCCTTGTGGACCACGGCGAACTTGCCGCCGGCGGTGTCCTCCTCGAACTCGTCCAGCTTCTCGCCCAGGGAGGAGCAGGTCATGAAGGTGGTGCCTTTTCCGATGTCCACGATTTTGTTTCCCTTGGCGGTGGTGCGGATGTATTCGTGGTCATGCCCGTTCAGGTACAGGTCCACCTGGAGCTTGTCGCAGAGCTCCGGGATGTAGGGATAGTCGGCGGGGTCGTTGAAGTTCACGATGTAGGTGCCCACATGGGCCGCCATGATGCGCCAGGTGCAGTCCGCTTCCTCGTAGACCTTTTCGGCCCAGGCGGCCTGCTCGGCGAAGAACTTGGCCCGGTCGGCCTCGATGTTGGCGCCCGCCTTCTCGGAGTAGGGGTCGGCGTTGATGAAGACGAAGCAGGCGTCGCCGACGACGCACCAGCCGGTACCCTCCAGGGGGCCGTACTCCGCCTCATTGGGCAGGCTGGTCCGGGCGCCGTACTGCTTGTAGAGCAGGTCTCCGGCGTTCTCGTGGTTGCCGGGGAGGAGGATGTTCAGCCGGTCCGCCATGTGGCCGCCCAGCTTGTCGAAGTAGTCCGCCCACTGGGAGCTCTTATAGCCCGCGTCTACCATGTCTCCGGTGTTCAGCAGGAAGTCCGGCTGTACCTCCAGCTTGCTCACAAACTGCTCCATGGTGTCCAGGAAGGGGTCGTAGCCGGAGGGCTCCTCCGCCTGGAGGTCGCCGTACTGCATGAAGGTGAAGGCCCCGGACTCCGGCAGGGTGGTGAAGCTGTGGACCGCGCTGCGGTAGTCCTTGCCCCGGAAAGTCCCGCCCACGGCGTACTCATAGGCGGTTTCCGCCTTCAGCCCGGTGAGGACGGCGGAGTGGCTCTGCGTTTCCTCCCAGCCCTTGGTCAGGTAGTGGAGGACGCTCTCGCCCTTGGCGGTCTGCCAGGCGCTCTCGCCCTTGGCCCGGTACCAGACCTTGGAGTCCGTCACGGCGGGGTCGGTGAGCCAGTTCAGGTTTACCTCGGCGCAGGTCTCGCCCACCTGGCAGAGGACCTCCCTGGGATTGGCGTCAATCACGCCGTCGTCCAGCTCCAGAGGCAGGGGAGAGGAGGGATCCGTGGGGACCGTGACGGTTTCGCCGTCCACCACGGCGGCGGCGTAGTAATAGTACTGTCCGGGGGATTTCAAAGGCAGCTTCACCGCGCCGCCCTCGGGCACGTCCACGGAGTCCGTGAGCTTCTCCGGGTCCTTGCCGTAGAAGACCTTGACGCTGTCGGCCTTCTTTCCCTCGGGGAGGAGCAGCCGCGCGTTAACCGTGGGCTGGGTCCCCTTGGCGGCCCAGTTCACCAGCAGGTCGTCCAGCAGCAGGACGGGCTCCTCGACGACCAGGTCCTTGGCCGCCTTCAGCTCCGGGGCGTTTCCGGCCTTGACGAAGCCCGCCGGCATGGGATAGCCCGCGTCGGGCTCGCCCACCCAGGCCCAGGTGTTCTGGAAGTCCCACTTGAGCTCCTTTTCATAAAGGCTCTGGCTTTGCAAAGTTTCCGCGGAGGCGGTTTTGAACGTCTCCCGATTGGGGTGCTTTTCCGGCTGGTTGCCGGAGAGGACCGCGCCCTCCCACACGTAGTTGTGGGTGATGTTGGCCCCGCTTTCGCTGTCCAGGGTGCCCACAAAGCGGTCGATGTTCTGAGCGCCCTCCTCGCCTTCCACTTTCTTGACCACGGAGACGGTGTTTTTCAGGAAGTCCGCCGCGGCGAAGGCCCCGGCGACGCCGCCGCCGGAGACGGGGCCCTCACCGTTGGAGACGGTCAGGGAGCCGCCCACATAGCAGTTCTCCACCGCGCCTCCGGTCTCGATGGCGCCGATCAGTCCGCCGGTCAGCTCCTTGGCCTTGACCTTCATGTAGGACAGGCAGTTGCGGACGGGGCCCTCGCACTTGCCAACCAATCCGCCGGTGGTTTCCTTGGCCTTGATGGACCCGGTGGCAAAGCAGTTTTCAATGGTGCCGTAGCTGACGCCCGCGAAGGCGCCGCAGGTTTTCTTGCCCTCGATGGTCACATCCACCAGGCCCAGATTCCGAATGGAGGGGCTGGTGAAGGTCTCGTCGCCAAGATAGCCCACCAGGGCGGCGTACTTCTCGTCCACCCGGCGGACGCAGAGGTTGGAAATGGTGTGGAACTGTCCGTCAATCCGGCCCTTGAACCAGCCGTCGGTTTTGTCGGCGGTTTCATCCTTGTTGGCGGAGATGGGGGGCATCCAGCCCTCGGCCTCCTCGCCGGAGGCTTTGGCGATTGCCTGGCCGATGCTCTCCATCAGCGGGCCCATGTCGATGTCCGCCGTCAGCACGTAATGCCCGTCCCGGGGGGCGTCGGGCACGCCGTCCTTGTTGGTATCGGCGGATTTCCACCCGCCGGAGAGGAACAGCAGCTCCTCCGGAGAGCTGACCTCGTAGGACTTGTCGGCCTTGTTGTAGGCGGGAGGCTTGGCCCCCAGGGACACCAGGGTTTCCGTGTCCCAGACCTCCTCGGTCCACCAGCCCTCCGCCTCCTTGGCGGAAGCGCCCGCCGCCAGAAGGGGCAGCAGCATTGCCGCGGCCAGCAGCAGGGACAGCAGTTTTGCGGGGAATTTTCTCATTTCCGATTCCTCCTCTGAATCTCGCCGCGCCGTCTTGGCGGAACGGCGAGGATATTAGATACAGTATGCTACAACTTCCAGGGGCTGTCAATTGTTTTTGGATATTTTCTACATAAAATTTCTTTACTCAAGCGTTTGCCTTCGTAAATTTACGCAAATTATAGCATTTTTTTGCGTGGCGCCGGGCAGATCTCCGGAAAGGGCCGGTCTCCCGTCCGGGCGGGCGGGAGGCCGGAGGGAGAATTTCTTAAAAAAGCCTTGAAATGGCGGGAAGCCATTGACAAAAGGGCTTCCCGGCTCCTATAATAAAAACGGGAACCCATGGGCCTCTCAGGAGGCCGACTATGAAAGCTAGGGGTGGAGAGAGATGAACAGTATCCGAAAGAAGATCACGGTATGCCTGATGGCGACGGTCCTGATCGCGCTGTTCGCGGTGGGGGCGGCCAGCATTGGCCTGAATTACCGGAGCACCATCGCCACGGTGGAGCAGCTGATGAGCCAGACCGCCGGCCTGGCCGCCGACCGCATCGAGCAGGAGCTGATCGCCTACAAAAACGTGGCCATGGACACGGGCCGCATTACCCAGCTGGCCAGCTCCCTCACGCCGGTGGAGGAGAAGAAGGCCATCATCGACGAGCGGGTGAGCCTCCACGGCTTCTAGCGGGGCAATGTGATCGGCCTGGACGGAATCAGTATTTTCGATGGGAAAGACTACTCCGACCGGGAGTATGTCCAGCAGGCGCTGAAGGGGAACGTCTATGTCTCCGAGCCCCTGATCAGCAAGGTCACCGGGGAGCTGTCTATCATGGTAGCCGCGCCCATTTACTCCAACCGCGGCCTGATTTCGGGCGTGGTGTATTTCGTTCCGCCGGAGACCTTCCTGAACGACATTGTGTCCTCCATTAAAATCGGCGAAAACTGCCGATCCTATATGATCAACAAAAACGGAGACACCATCGCGGACATCACTCTGGATACCATCACCACGCAAAATGTGGAGCGGGAGGCCCAGAGCGATCCCTCCCTGAAGACCCGGGCCGCCATCCACGCGGCCATGCGCCGGGGAGAGAACGGCTTCGGCAGCATCAAGGCCAGCGACGGCCCCCGGTTCGTGGCCTACGCGCCCGTAGGCGGGACCGACGGCTGGAGCGTTGCCGTGGCCGCGCCGAAAATGAACTACCTGGCGGATACATACTTCGGTATCGTCATCGACATCCTGGTGATCGCCGCCTCCATCCTGGCCTCCATTGTGGTGGCGCTGAAGCTGTCCGGCAACATCAGCGATCCCATGCGGGCCTGCGCCGAGCGGATGAAGCTGCTGACGGAGGGCGATCTGGAGTCCCCCGTTCCCCAGGTCAAGGGCCGGGACGAGACGGCGGAGCTGACCCGCTCCACGGCGGAGATGGTGACGGGGCTAAATACCATCATCAACGACATCAGCTACCTCCTCACGGAGATGGCGAACCAGAATCTGGATATCCGCTCCTCCCACCGGGACGCCTATGTGGGCGGCTTCCAGACCATCCTGCTGTCCATGCGGACGCTGAAGGTGGAGCTCAGCAACACCATGCGCCAGATCAACGCCTCCGCCGGACAGGTGTCCTCCGCCAGCAACCAGGTGTCCATGGGCGCCCAGACCTTAAGCCAGGGCTCCATGACCCAGGCCAGCTCCATCGAGGAGCTGGCGGCCACCATCACGGAGATTTCCGACAGCGCCAAGCGGACCTCTTCCGCCGCCGAGGAGGCGGGGCGCTTTGTGGGCCAGGCCGGCGGGCAGCTGGGCGTCAGCGTGGAGCATGTCAAGGAACTCAACGCCGCCATGGAGAAGATTTCCAGCTCCTCCGAGGAAATTTCCAAGATCATTGCCACCATTGAAAACATCGCCTTCCAGACCAACATCCTGGCCCTGAACGCCGCCGTGGAGGCCGCCCGAGCGGGCAGCGCTGGCAAGGGCTTCGCCGTGGTGGCCGACGAGGTGCGGAACTTGGCCACCAAGTCCGACCAGGCCGCCAAGGCCACCAAGGAGCTGATTGAGAGCTCTATCGTCGCCGTCACCGAGGGAAGCCGGGCGGTGGGGAACGTCACCGAATCCCTGGAGCGGACCAGCGAGTCCGCCGGCCACGTAACCGCGCAGATGGACATCGTGGTGGAGGCGGTGGAAAACCAGACCTCCGCCATCAACCAGGTCACCGAGGGCATCGATCAGATTTCCTCCGTGGTCCAGACCAACAGCGCCACGGCCCAGCAGAGCGCCGCCGCCAGCGAGGAGCTGTCCGCCGAGGCGGCCAGCCTGAAGCAGCTGGTGGACCGGTTTACCTTGGCCAAGGACTGAGGAAGGCCGTTTTGAGACGGCATAACCGATAAAAAAGGGTCCTGCGGAGCACCGCAGGACCCTTTTTTTGTGGAGCATCCCCGAAAATACGGTGAATACAGAAAATGAGGTTGACAAAATCAGGATTTTTGCTACAATAGATAGCGTTCAAAAGGCGTACGCCTTTTTTTCATGGTTTGCGGACAAACCATGAGGACAGGCTGTCTGCGCCCGGAAGACACAAAAATTTTTGGAGGTTTGCAATGAAGAAGTTTTTCAGCATGCTGCTGGCGCTCGTGATGCTTCTGGCTCTCGCGGGCTGCGGCGGCGACACCAAGGCCCCCGCGCAGGATCAGGGTGGCTCCTCTGACGCCGGCCAGACCGAACCCAGCGGGGAGCCCGCCGATGCCGGAGATGCCGGCGACGTGGGCGACTACCACATCGGCATCGTGACCGGCTCCGTCTCTCAGTCCGAGGACGACCGCCGGGGCGCCGAGGCCTTCCAGGCCAAGTACGGCGAGGATAAGGTCACCCTGGCCATCTATCCCGACAACTTCACCGAGGAGCTGGAGACCACGATCCAGACCATCGTGAACATGTCCGACGATCCCCTGATGAAGGCCGTCATCGTCAACCAGTCCATCCCCGGCACCACCGAGGCGTTCCGCCAGATTAAAGAGCGCCGCCCCGACATCCTCTGCATCGCCGGCGAGGCCCATGAGGACCTGCCCGAGATCGGCTCCGCCGCCGACCTGGTCTGCAACAACGACTTCGTGTCCCGCGGCTATCTGATCATCCGCACCGCCCACGAGCTGGGCGCGGACACCTTCGTCCACATCTCCTTCCCCCGTCACATGGCTTATGAGACCATGAGCCGCCGTGTGGCCGTCATGGAGGAGGCCTGCAAGGAGTTCGGCATGGAGTTCGTCCTGGAGACCGCTCCCGATCCGACCTCCGACGTGGGTATCCCCGGCGCCCAGGCTTATATCCTGGAGAACGTCCCCGCCTGGGTCCAGAAATACGGTGAGAACGCCGCCTACTTCTGCACCAACGACGCCCACACCGAGCCCCTGCTGAAGCAACTGGTGGAATACGGCGGCTATTTCATCGAGGCCGACCTGCCCTCTCCTCTGATGGGCTATCCCGGCGCTCTGGGCCTGGACCTCACCGAGGAGGCCGGCGACTTTGAGAAGATTCTGGCCAAGGTGGAGTCCGCCCTGGTTGAGAAGGGCGCCGCCGACCGCTTCGGCACCTGGGCGTACTCCTATGGCTACACCCTGTCCGCCGGTCTTGCCGAGCACGCCAAAAATGTCATCGAGGGCAAGTGCGAAATCACCGATATGGACGCCGTGGCGGAAGCCCTGAACGTCTACTCTCCCAAGGCCCAGTGGAACGGCGCGGGATACACCAACGCCACCACCGGAGTCAAGAGCGACAATGTGTTCCTCATCTATCAGGACACCTATATCATGGGCGACCCCGGCCGCTTCATGGGCAACGCCGACGTGGAGATTCCCGAGAAGTACTTCACCGTCAGCTGATTCAATTCAAAGATTGTCTGCCGCACGGGGAGGAGGACCTGTCCTTCTCCCCGCGCTGGCTTTGACCGGGGCGGCATGAGTCCCCGCCCGGCGCCGGGGCCCGGCGCGCGGAACAAATGAGATAGGGTGGATGTATGACAAACAACGTGAACCCCTTGCTGCAAATGCAGAATATCAAAAAGGACTTCTTCGGCAATCAGGTCCTCACCGATATCAATTTTACCCTGGGTGAGGGCGAGGTCTTGGGCCTGTGCGGCGAGAACGGCGCGGGCAAAAGCACCTTGATGAAAATTCTTTTCGGCATGGACGTCATCCGGGAGACCGGCGGCTACAGCGGGGATATCCTGATCGACGGCCAAAAAGTGGAATTCAACACGCCTTTCGACGCGCTGGAGGCGGGCATCGGTATGGTACATCAGGAGTTTTCCCTGATCCCCGGATTCTCCGCCACGGAAAATATCCTCCTGAATCGGGAGCCCTGCAAAAAGAATATTGTTTCAGAGGTGTTCGGAGACCGCCTGAACACGCTGGATTATAAAGAGATGGACCGGCGCTCCGCCGCCGCCATCGAAAAAATGGGCGTCGCCATCGACGCGAATATGGTCATCAGCGACATGCCCGTGGGCCACAAGCAGTTTACGGAAATCGCCCGGGAGCTGAGCAAGGACAAGCTGAAGCTGCTCATCCTGGACGAGCCCACCGCCGTGCTGACGGAAAAGGAGGCCGAGGCCCTGCTGGAGTCCATCCGGGGCATGGCCGCCCGGGGCATTTCCGTCATCTTCATCACCCACCGCCTCCACGAGATTCTGGCGGTGTGCGACAAGGTGGTGGTCATGCGGGACGGCTTCGTGGTCCGGGACGTTCCGGCAAAAGAGACCAGCGTAGAGGACATTACTAAGTGGATGGTGGGCCGGGACGTGCAGAGCGCCGCCGTGACCGAGGCCCGGAGCAACGACGGGGCCCGGACCATCATGTCCATCCAAAACCTCTGGGTGGATATGCCCGGCGAGACGGTGCGGGACGTCTCCCTTGATATCAAAGAGGGCGAAATCCTGGGCATCGGCGGCCTGGCGGGCCAGGGCAAGCTGGGCATCCCCAACGGCGTCATGGGACTCTATGAGGCCGGCGGCAAGGTGACCTTCAACGGCGGGGAGATTCCCCTGAACAACCCCAGGAAGTGCCTGGATTCCTCCCTGGCCTTCGTGTCCGAGGACCGGCGGGAGGTGGGTCTCCTGCTGGACGAGAGCCTGGAGTGGAACGTGGCGTTCCCCGCCATGCAGATTCAGGAGAAGTTCCTGAAGAGGCTGCTGGGCGGCTTCATCAAATGGCGGGACGAGAAGGGCATCCACGAGGTGACCCAGAAATATATCGACGAGCTGCAAATCAAGTGCACCAGCTCCAAGCAGAAGGCCAAGGAGCTCTCCGGCGGCAACCAGCAGAAGGTGTGCCTGGCGAAGGCCTTCGCCCTGGAGCCCAAGTTCCTCTTCGTGTCCGAGCCCACCCGGGGCATCGACGTGGGCGCCAAGTCCCTGGTGCTGGAGGCGCTGAAGAAGTTCAACCGGGAGAACGGCGTCACGGTCGTCATGATCTCCTCCGAGCTGGAGGAGCTGCGGCAGACCTGTGACCGCATCGCCATCGTCTCCGGCGGACAGGTGGCGGGCATCCTGCCCGCGGCGGCGTCCTCCGAGGAATTCGGCCTGCTGATGGTCAGCAAGGTCATATAAGGAGGTGGGTCAAAATGAGTGAGAAAAAAGACTATAATTATAACAGTCCATCCAAATTCAACGACGAGATGAAAACCATTCCGCCGGCGCGTTGGCCTACAGAGCTGGAAAAGGCGCAAATGGGCACCATGACGGCAATGGTCTCCTCTTTCGGCCTGCCCCGGATCATCATCTCCGGGTTCTTGCTGGCCCTCTTTATTCTGACCCCCTTCGTCGGGGTCGACCTGCCTACCCAAATCACCAACATCATCAACCGCTTCAGCTGGAACGCGGTGCTGGTCCTGGCCATGGTGCCCATGATCCACGCGGGCTGCGGATTGAACTTTGGTCTGCCCCTGGCGATCATCTGCGGCCTCCTGGGCGGCACGCTGTCCATCCAGCTGGGCTTCACCGGGGCCATGAGCTTTGTTATGGCGATTGTGATCGCCACCCCCTTCGCGGTGCTCCTGGGCGGCGGCTACGGGCTGCTGCTGAACCGCATCAAGGGCGGCGAGATGATGATTGCCACCTATGTGGGCTTTTCCGTCATGTCCTTTTTCTGCATGATGTGGCTGCTGCTGCCCTATTCCAGCCCCACCATGGTGTACGGCCTCTCGGGCAACGGCCTGCGGCCCACCATTTCCCTGGACGGCTTCTACAATCAAGTGCTGGCGAAGATTCTGCATATCAAAATCGGGAACATTGAGATTCCCACGGGCTCTCTGCTGGTCTTTGCCCTGCTGGCCTTTTTGATGTGGGCGTTTCTGCACACCAAGACCGGCACCGCTATGACGGCGGTGGGCTCCAACGCCGCCTTTGCCCGGGCTGCGGGCATCAACGTGGACCGGACGAGGATGCTCTCCGTTATCATGTCCACCTGGCTGGGGGCCATGGGCATCCTGATGTATCAGCAGGGCTTCGGCTTTATCCAGCTTTATAACGCCCCCAACAACCTGACCATGCCCACGGTGGCGGCCATCTTGATCGGCGGCGCGTCGGTCAATAAAGCCAGTATCCCCAATGTGATTATTGGTACGATTTTGTTCCAGGGGATCGTGACCATGACCCCCACGGTCATGAACTCCGCGATCCACATGGACATGAGCGAGGTCATTCGGATTATCGTCTCCCAGGGTATGATCCTGTACGCTCTGACCAGAAAGACGGAGGGTGCGAAATGAACGGGAAAAAGAACATCCCCGCCGGAAAGCGGCTTCTGGAGCTGGTGCGGAACAACGCCGTGCCCATCATGTTCATTATCATCTGCGCCGTCTTTATCCCTATGGCGGGCTTCTCGCCCAGCTATCTGCTCAATGAGATCGTCACCCGCATGGGCCGGAACCTGTTCCTGGTGCTCTGCTTGCTGTTCCCCATTATGGCGGGCATGGGATTGAACTTCGCTATGACCCTGGGAGCCATGGGCGCGGAGATCGCCGTCATCCTGGTGGCGGACTGGCAGATCTGGGGCATCCCCGGCGTGGTGCTGGCGATGATCCTGTCCATTCCCTTTTCCGCCCTGCTGGGCTTCATCTGCGGCACCCTGCAAAACATGGCCAAGGGCCGGGAGATGATCACCAGCTATATCATCAATTTCTTTATCAACGGCTGGTATCAGCTCATTGTACTGTATGTCATGGGGGCGGTGATCCCCATCATTCACGCCAGCATCATGCTGCCCCGGGGCTATGGCATCCGCAATACCGTGAGCCTGCTGAACATGCGCCAGTGCCTGGACGACCTGCTGGCCGTCCGCGTCGGCGGCGTGAAGATTCCCGTGTTCACCTTCCTTCTGGTGGGTCTGCTGTGCCTGTTCATCATCTGGTTCCGCCGCACGAAGCTGGGCCAGGACATGCGGGCCGTGGGCCAGGATATGGAGGTAGCCAAGGCCGCGGGCATCAACGTGGACCGGACCCGCATCATCTCCGTGGTCATGTCCACGGTCTGCGCCGGCTTCGGCATGGTCATCTATCTCCAGAACATCGGCAACCTGCCCACCTACACCGGGCACGCCCAGATCGGCATGTTCTGCATCGCGGCGCTGCTGGTCGGCGGCGCGTCGGTGGAAAAGGCCGGTATCGGCAACGCCTTTTTGGGCGTGATTTTGTTCCACATGATGTTTATCGTGGCTCCCGGCGCGGGCGCGTTCATCACCGGCGACTCCATGGTGGGCGAGTACTTCCGTGTGTTCCTGTCCTACGGCGTCATCACCCTGGCCCTGATTATGTACGAGGCCAAGAAACGGATGGCGAAGAGCAAGGCGGGCCAGGAGCTGGCTGAGGCCCAGGTGAAAAAGGAGGAGGCGTGATGAAGGTGAAAACGAGAAGAATCCTCTTTTCCCTCCTGCTGGCGCTGCTGCTGGTGGTCATCGCCGCCGCTATGATGGTCATTGGCCGGGGACATACCGTCTACTTCGACAACAAGACCCTGGAGGACTATCAGGGCCAGGAGTACAAGGCCTTTGAGAAGGTAGTGGTCACCGTCAAAGGCGAGGAGGTAGCCAAGCTGGGCAAGCGGGAGCGCGGCATGTCCATCTGGATCGGCCAGAATTTCAAGATGATTCTGGAGATCACCGAGAAGAAAGGCGACGAGCCGCGGGTCCAGGAGGTCAGCATCAAGCTGCCCTACAGCGTAGATGGCATCGTCATCAACCTGCCCGCCTATCTGGCCGGCCTGCCCGAGGAGGCCTGGTTCTCTGAGTTTGTCCCCGCTGTGACGGAGGAGCCCGCTGAGGAGGAGATTCCCGGCGAGGGCGACGAGTTCGGCTTGGGACTGGAGGGCGAGCTGGGCCTGGAGGACGGCCTGGGCGATGTCTGATTTCCGCGGCATTGGGAAATACTAGGACCGCCCCGCCGGAGAGGCGGGGCGGTCTTTGATTTGAAAATCTGAAGGAGGAACTTCCTATGGCAGTGCTGTCCGGCCTGGAGCCGAAGGTGGTATTCGAGTACTTTGAAAGGCTGTGCGCCGTGCCCCACGGCAGCGGCAATACCAAGCAAATCAGCGATCTGTGCGTGGGCTTCGCCAAGGAGCTGGGCCTGAAGTGGCGGCAGGACGAGTCCAACAACGTGGTGATCTGGAAGGACGCCAGCCCCGGCTGTGAGGACGCGCCCCCGGTCATCCTCCAGGGACACATTGACATGGTCTGCGTGAAAACAGAGGACTGCGCCAAGGACATGGTGAGGGAGGGCCTGGACGTCCGCACCGACGGGGAGTGGGTCTGGGCGGAGCAGACGTCCCTGGGCGGGGACAACGGCATCGCCGTAGCGATGATTCTGGCGATTCTGGCGGACGATACCCTGCCCCATCCGCCTCTGGAGGCGGTGTTTACCGTGGACGAGGAGGTGGGCCTGGAGGGGGCCTTCGCCCTGGACTGCTCCGACCTGAAGGGCCGGAAGCTGGTGAACCTGGACTCGGAAGAGGAGGGGGTCTTCACCGTCTCCTGCGCCGGAGGCGTACGGGTGGACTGCTTCCTGCCCGGCGTGAAAGCGCCGCTGAGCGGCGAGGCGGGCTATGAGATTTCCCTGGAGGGTCTCCTGGGGGGCCACTCCGGCGCGGAGATCCACAAGGGCCGGGCCTCCGCCAACCAGGTCATGGGCCGGGTGCTCTGCAGCGCCATGGAGCGCGTTCCCGGCCTCCGGCTGGCGGACGTCCGGGGCGGGAAGTTCGACAATGTGATCTGCTCCCGGAACCACGCCAAGATCGCCGTCCCGGCGGACCGGGCGGAGGAGCTGGAGGACTTCATCCGGGAGTTTGACGCAGCCCTGAAAAATGAGTACGCGGGCTGTGACGACGGCATTACGCTGACCTGCGGGAAGACCGCCCTGAACGGGGCGCTGACCCCGGAGGCGACGGCGAATATGCTTCGCACTCTGCTGGCGGTGCCCCAGGGAGTCCAGGCCATGAATGTGGATTTCCCCGGCCTGGTGCAGACCTCCCTGAACATGGGCGTGATGGAGATGAAGGCGGACGGGCTCTATTTCGGCATCTCCGTCCGCTCCTGCATCGCCACCCAAAAGGAGATGATGGTCCAGCGGCTGCGGGCCATTTTGGAGCTGGGCGGGGGCTCTTTCACCCTCCGGGGCAACTACCCCGGCTGGCAGTATGACCGGAACTCCGCCCTGCGGGAAGAGGTGCTGGCGGCCTACCGGACGGCCTGCGGCAAGGAGGGGACCATCGAGGCCACCCACGGCGGGCTGGAGTGCGGTTTGTTCGTGGAAAAGCTGCCGGGGCTGGACGCGGTGTCCTTCGGCCCGGAGCTCCACGACGTCCACTCCGTCAAGGAGCGCCTGAATGTGGCCTCCACCGGCCGGGTGTACGAAGTGACCCGGGAACTGCTGAAGCGCCTGAGCGCCGCCCGGGGATGAGAGATATGGGTCAAGGGCTGTTCCTTTGGGAACGGCCCTTGACTTTTCCGGGATAAGGTGTATCATTTCAGTAGAGTTTACTTGCGGGGAGCGGGGTGTGGATCACGAGACGGAATCGATATGGACGGCGGCATGCGAGGCGGCGGACCCATACCCGGCGGACGAGGGGGCAGATTCAGCGGCTGGTCAGGGTGTGGACGGCGGGAGCCGTCCTCCTGCTGGCGCTGGCGGCGGCGTTCCTCCTGTTCCGGGGCGGTGAACGGCCCGGCTTTGAGAAGGGGGACCTGCTGGTCTGCGTCAACGGGGACGGATCGGTGGAGTTCTACTGGCCCAAGGCTGCCGCGTCCTCCGCCCTGTATCAGGTGGAGTTCAGCTGCGGCGAGCGGGTGACGCGCATATCCTCCCAGCCCTCCTTCAGCGTCTCCGGCATTTCGGCGGGGGAAACGCTGGAAATTCGCGTCCGGGCCGTGACGGACGGAAAGAGTCTTTTCGGCAAGCCCAGGGAGATCACAAGCTGGAAGTCCTTTCACGCAAAGCTGACCCTGCCCGAGGAGTTAGCGGCTCCAGAGGTCGCCGGGACCCTGGAGGACGGCGGCGCCTCCCTCCGCTGGACGGGGGAGGGGGACGTTTATGAAGTTTTCCGAGACTGTGAGGCGTTCAGCACCTTTTTAGACTCCACGGGGGAGCGGGAAATAACCCTTGCCCTGGGGGAAGAGGAGACAAGCCTGCGGCAGTTCGCTGTCCGGGCAGGATGGAAAAAACGGGGCTTCATCCTCTGCGGTCCCGCCTCGTCCCCCGCATCCGCCGCCCTGGCGCTTGACGGCGGCGGGCAGGACCTGCCCGGCGGCGGAGCGCTGGCGCTTACTTACCAGGAGACGGCCCCCCGGCTGTGCGTCCTGGAGTGGAACGGGACGCAATGCCACCACTTCGAGGTCCGGCGGCGGTCGGGGGAGGATTGGGAGACCGTGGCCCGCCTGGCGCCGGAGAGGCGTATGCACTGTGACCTGGGGCGGCTGGGCTCCGGGTCCTATAACCGCTTCCGGGTCGCCGCCGTAGACGGGGACGGAACGGAACTCCAGGCGGAGGAGGTCTCCCTCTGGGCTGCCGTCTCTCCGCTGTACAGCACCATCTGGCCCATCCAGAGCCTGACGCTTTATGAGGACCCCGGAAAAGGGGCGCGCCTGGCCTCCGTCCCAGGGGGGACGGCCCTCTGCGTTCTGGCGGAGGAAGGGGATTGGTTCCGGGTCCGCTATGGAGAGGAATACGGCTGGGTGGACAGCCGCTTTTGCATGATCGATCTTCCCGAGTACGTGGGAGATCACTGTACCTATGATATCACCAACAGCTACGACTCCCTCTTCGCCGTCCACGGCTCCCCCATTCGGGAGGTCACCCATCAGGTGCTTCCGGGCTATGAGGACGTCCAGCTGGAGGACGGGACCTTTCTGGTCCCCTACCTGTACCCCTGTGCGAAAAAGCTGCTCACCGCCGCCCAGGCGGCGGAGGCCGATGGCCTCCGGCTGAAAATTTACGAGGCGTTCCGCCCTCAGAGGGCCACCCGCTTTTCCTATGACGCCGCGGAGAAGCAGCTGCGGGATCCGGCCCTGACGGAGTCCGGCGGGCAGGTGGGGATGAGCCTTTCCAAGCTGATGACGGACAACGGCCGCTTCAGTCTGGGCAGCTTCCTGGCCCGGACCATCTCTTCCCACAACCGGGGCATCGCCCTGGACCTGACGCTGGAGAAACCGGACGGCGGAGAGCTGGAGATGCAGAGCGTGATCCACGATCTGAGCTGGTACTCCGAGACCTATCTGAACAACCTGAACGCCAAGCTGCTGGAAGGATACATGAAAGCCGTGGGCATGAACGGCCTCAGCTCCGAGTGGTGGCACTTCCAGGACGACGATACCCGGAAGGCCATCGGCCTGAACAGCAGCCTGGAAAAAGGCGTCGGCCCCGAGGGCTGGACCCAGGACGACGGCGGCTGGCGCTACCGCCGGGCCGACGGGAGCCTTGCCCGGAATACCAGCCTTACGATAGACGGCAGGGTCTATACCTTCGACGGGGCGGGTTATGCGGCGGGCTGAGCGCGCTGCCCATGGAATGAACAGGCGGACCGGACAAATTTTCTGTCCGGTCCGCTTTATTTTTTGGAAAAGTGCCCATATGTCCTTTTCCGACAGGCCGGGATGGGATATCATGGAACCATCAACAATAAAGGAGTGGGCCCCATGAAAAAAGTCGAGCGCGCGTATGCCTCCCTAAGAGAGCGGGTCAGGACGGAATGGATTCTGTATCTGCTGGCCTTCGTCTTCATTCTCATCGCGGACTCCATCGGACAGTTCAAGATTCCCGTCTGGAAGGGCACCTTCATCATCTTCCCCATTTTCTACGCCCTGTTCCTGGGCATCCTCACCGGCCCCAACGTGCTGAAAATCCTGGACGACAAGAAGGTCAAGGCCGCCTCCGGCCTGGTGGGCGTGGCCATCCTTCCCTTCGTGGCTAAGCTGGGCATCAACGCCGGGGCCAACATCTCTATCGTCATCTCCGCCGGGCCCGCCCTGCTGCTCCAGGAGTTCGGCAACCTCTGCACCATCTTCCTGGCCATGCCCATCGCCCTGATGCTGGGCCTCAAACGGGAGGCCATCGGGGCCACCCACTCCATCAACCGGGAGACGAACCTGGCGCTGATGCAGGACATGTTCGGCGCGGACTCCCCGGAGGCCCAGGGCAGCCTCTCCGTGTACATCGTCGGCGGCATGGTGGGCACCATCTACTTCGGCTTCATGGCCTCCATGGCCGCGGCAACCGGCCTCTTCCACCCCTACGCCCTGGGCATGGCTTCCGGCGTGGGCGCGGGCATCCTCATGAGTTCCGCCGTGGCGGCCCTCTCCGAGGTCATGCCCGCCTACGCGGACCAGATTGCCGCCATGGCCTCCGCCAGTGAGACCATCTCCGGCATCGACGGCATCTACATGGCAATCTTCATCGGCGTGCCCCTGTGCAATTTCCTGTACCGCAAGCTGGAGCCCACCCTGGGCCGCCTGACGAAATCCGGCCGGGAGCTGGCCGGGAAGAACTGAGGAGGAGAGCGCTATGACCATTAAGGATTGGATTTTCGTCCTGGCCATTTCCGGCCTGGGCATGATGACCGCCAATTTCATCGGCTTCGACGTGGCTTTCACCGAGTCCCTGCCCGGCGTGCTGGTGCTGCTGCTCATCGCCCTGTGCGCCGCGGGCCTGGCCCATGTCATCCCCCTGAAGCTGCCCACGGTGGCCTACTGCTCCATCCTGGGGCTCCTCTGCGCCTGCCCGCTGTCCCCTGTGTCCCAGTTCGTCATTGAGTCCGCCGGGAAGATCAACTTCACCGCGCCTCTGACCATGGTGGGGGCCTTTGCGGGCATGTCCATCAGCAACCAGCTGAAAATGTTCTTCAAGCAGGGCTGGAAGCTCATCATCATCACCGTTCTGGTCATGACGGGCACCTTCTTCGGGTCCCTGGTGGTGGCCCAGGTGGTGCTGGGACTGACCCATGCCATTTAATCTGCTTCTCGCGGCCCTGGGGAGCTGCGCCGTGGGACTCTTCATCGGCTGGTGCGGCGTGGCGGGCTTCCTGCTGCCGATTCTGTTCACCAGCGTCTGCGGCCTGCCCGTGACGGAGAGTCTGCTGCTGAGCTTTTTGTGCTTCGCCGTCTCCGGGGCCATCGGCTCCTGGAACTACCACCGCCGGGGAGAGCTGCCCCTGCGGCCCGCCCTGGTCCTCTCCGCCGGAAGCCTGGCGGGGGGACTGCTGGGCGCGGCTTTGGGAGGGCTGCTGAGGCCGGAGACCGTCAAGGTAGTTTTGTACATCGTGGTGCTCCTCTCCGGCGTCGCCATCGCCGTCCGGGAGCTCCGGCCCCAGAAGGAACAGGGGAGGGGAGACGGCTTTCCCAAGCCCCTGCCGCTGCTGGTCCTGGGCTTTGCCACGGCCCTGCTCTGCGCCCTCTCCGGGGCGGGAGGGCCGGTGCTGGTGATGCCCCTGCTGGTGGCCATGGGCGTTCCCGCCAAGACGGCGGTGGGCGTGGCCCTGCTGGACTCCGTGTTTATCGCCCTGCCCGCCGTTGCCGTGTACGGGAGCCGCTGTGCGTCCCTGGCCGCCCTGGTCCCCATGCTGCTGGCGGCGGTGCTGGGCCACGCCGCCGGAGTCTTCGCGGGCAGCGTTACCGCGGCCCACGTGCCCCAGTCCCTGCTGAAACGGGGCGTGGCCGTGTTCTCCATCTGCTTTTCCCTGTTCATGCTGTTGAAATAGGAGGGTTCCCCTATGCTGAATGATTTCCGCTGCGACCTGCTTCTCAGCGACGCCCGCTATCTCTCCCCGGACATGACCATTGTCTCCGGGAAAGCCATCGCCGTGAAAGACGGCCAAATCCTGGACATCGTGGACCAGGACGCCTGTGCCTACCAGGCGGAGACGGTCCTCTCCGGCTCCCGGCTCCTCTGGATGCCCGGCCTGGTGGACGGGCACCTCCACACCAGCCAGCAGCTCCTCCGGGGCCGCCTGCTGGACGAGAAGCCCGTCATCTGGAAGCGGGTCAACGTCCCCTTTGAGAGCCGCCTGGACGAGGAGAGCTCCCGCCTCAGCGCGGAGCTGGCGGCCATGGAGATGATCTCCTGCGGCACCACCGGCTTTGTGGACGCCGGAGGGAAGTACCCGGAGATCTACGCCGAAGTCTACCAGGGGGCGGGGCTCCGGGGCTGCCTCAGCGTCATGACCAACGACAACCCCTTCTGCCCCGAGAGCCTCCGGGCTCCCTCCGTTCCGGCGGCAGTGGACCGTCTGCGGGCCATGAAAAGCGCCCTCACCGGCCTCTTGAAGCCCATCTACTCCGTCACCACGCCCACCGCCGTCAGCGAGGAGCTGCTCCGGGCGGTGTTCCAGGCGGCGGCGGAGGACGGCGTGCCGGTGGAGACCCACATGAACGAGTACGCCAGCGAGGTGACGGACTTCCTTGAGCGCTATGGAGAGCGCCCCTTCCTCTGGCTGGAAAAAGAGGGGCTCCTGGCCGCCCCGATGACGGCCCCCCACTGCATTTTCCTCAGCCAGGAGGAAATCGCCGTCATGGCCCGGCGGCAGGTCCGAGCGGCCCACTGTCCCTTCTCCAACTGCGGCAAGGGCGTGCCTCCCACGCCCCAGCTCCTGGCCGCCGGGGTACCCGTGGGCCTGGGTACCGACGGCTCCGCCCACGGCGGGCTGGACCTTTTCCGGGAAATGCGCCTTTTCCGGGGCGTGATGAACGTCACTCGGGGCGTGAGCACCGCCGATTCCTGCGTTATGCCCGCCGAGACTCTGCTGAAAATGGCCACGCAAGGCGGAGCGGCGGCGCTGATGGAGCCGGGCCTGGGTATGATTGAGAAGGGCGCGCCCGCGGACCTCATCGCCGTGGATACCGGCGCGCCCCACCTCTGGCCCACCCAGAATTTGGTCCACACCCTGGTGGAGAGCGCCGGCGGAGCCGACGTGCGGCACAGCATCGTAAACGGAAACCTTTTGATGAAGGACCGGGAGCTGCTGACCATCGACCGGGAGCGGGTCCGCCGGGAGGCGGAGGCCCTCTTTGAAAAACAGCCCTGGCTCCGGAGCTGGAAGTAAAGAAATGCCCTTGTGCGCCTCTTGCGGCCGTGTTATCATAGCTGCAAGAGGCGCTTTTTATTTGGCGGCGGAACGGAGGTGCCCATATGCGTTACTGCGAACTGCTGGAGCTGGCCCCGGGCCTGGAGGAATTCACCCGGCAGATCCCGGAGGAGCTGGACGGGCTGTTTCAGCTCAGAACCTATCCCGCCCACACCCTTATCCACCAGAAGGACAGCCCCTTGGAGCGCATCGGCATCCTGCTTCAGGGGACTTTCCGGGTGGTCAACGAATTTGAAAACGGAAACGTCTTCATGATTGAGATGAACGAGGCGGTGTCCTTTATCGGGGAGGTGACTCTGCTGGCCGGGGCGGCCACCACCTCCGTGACCATCGAGACGGTGACGGACTGCCTGGCGGCCTTTCTTCCGGTGGAGACCTTCGACGAGTGGCTCCGGCGGGACATCGGGCTTCTCCGGGCCGTCAGCCGCCGCGTGGCCGCCAAGCTGTACTGCTCCAGCTACAGCAGGGGGGAGCGGCTGTTTTACTCCGCCAAGTATGTGCTGCTGAAATACCTGGTCCGCCAGGCGGAGGAGCAGGGGGTCCGTACCGGGGGCCAGGCGGTCGTGAGCAAGACTCGCCGCCAGATCAGCGAGGAGGTGGGCCTGACGGAAAAAACCATCAACCGCACGCTGTCCCAGCTGGTGAAGGACGGGGTGCTGTCTATCCGGCGGGGAAAGGCGGCCTTCAGCGCCGAGGAGTACCACCGGGCCCAGAAGGAGCTGAGGGTTTACATGTCCCAGAGTAAGAATGGAGCGTGTACCTAAAAAGGTTTAAAGGCCGGGGAGGGGCGGAGCCCCTCATGCGGCAGTAGACAGGCATGGAAGAACCGCCGCGGGGCACAGGCTCCGCGGCGGTTTGATTTGGTCTTCCATTTTGCCGTTTTGCGGATGCGGGCGCGGATTCTGTGCCCGGCGCTTCAGCGGACAATCAGCGGCAAAAGAGCACATTTTTTGCTATGGATTTCCACCGGCCCGATGATGTAGTATGATAACCATAGGATGGGAGGCGGATACCATGGAATATGGACATTTTGACCAAGCAAAGCGGGAGTACGTCATCGACCGGGTGGACGTGCCGGTGTCCTGGACCAACTACCTGGGGGTAGAGGACTTGGCCGCCGTGGTCAATCATACCGCCGGGGGCTATCTTTTTTATAAGAGCCCGGAGCGCCACCGGATTACCCGCTTCCGGCCCAACGGCGTTCCTATGGACCGTCCGGGACACTACGTTTATCTCCGGGACGACGACACGGGAGAGTTTTGGTCCGTGTCCTGGCAGCCCTGCGGAGGGCCGCTGGAGGCTTACCGCTGCCGCCATGGCCTGAGCTATTCCGTCTATGAGTGCGTTCGGAACGGCGTCGGCGCTGCCCAGACCCTGTTCATCCCCAGGGGGGAGGCGGTGGAGCTGTGGGATCTGGCGCTGGAAAACACGTCGGGGCGGGAGCGGCGGCTGAGCGTATACTCCTACGCCGAATTCTCCTACCACCAGATTCCCATTGACAATCAGAATTTTCAGATGTCCCTTTACTGCGCCGGGAGTGCGTACAAGGACGGGATCATCGACTATGAGCTGTTCTATGAGCATGCGCACCAGTTTATGGCGGCCTCCTTCGTCCCCGACGGCTTCGACTGCCTCCGGGACAGCTTCCTCGGGCCCTACCGCACGGAGACGAATCCTTTGGCGGTGGAGCGGGGCGAATGCTTCGGCTCCTTTGAGAAGGGCGGGAATCACTGCGCCGTCCTGCAAAAAACGCTCACTTTGGCCCCCGGCGAAAAAACCAGGCTGGTCTGGATGCTGGGGGAGGGAGGCGTTGAGGAGGGCAGGCGCATCCGGGCCAAGTACAGCGATCCCGCTGCCGTGGACGCGGCCTTGGCCGACTTGGCGGGCTTCTGGGAGAAAAAGCTGTCCAAGCTTCAAGTCTCGACCCCGGACCCGGACATGGATGTGATGCTGAACACCTGGACGCTGTATCAAAGCGAGATTAATGTGATGTTCTCCCGCTTCGCCTCCTTCATCGAGGTGGGCGGGCGCACGGGGCTGGGCTATCGGGACACGGCCCAGGACGCCATGACCATTCCCCACTCCAATCCCCAGGGCTGCAAAAAACGGATTATGCAGCTGATGCAGGGGCTGACCTCCGCGGGCTACGGCCTCCACCTCTTCGACCCGGCCTGGTTCGGCCCTCAGGCGGAAAAGCCCGCCTTTCGGTCCCCCACCGTCATCCCCATGCCGGACAGGGCCTCCATTGTCCACGGGCTGGAGGACGCCTGCGCCGACGACGCGTTGTGGCTGGTAGCCGCCGTGGCGGAATACGTTCGGGAGACCGGGGAGCTGTCCTTCTTCGACGAGGTCGTGGGCTACGCCGACGGAGGAGAGGGAAGCGTCTACGAGCATTTGAAGAAAATCCTGGACTTCTCCGCCGCCCAGGTGGGGCCTCACGGCGTCTGCAAGGGTCTCCGGGCGGACTGGAACGACTGCCTGAACCTAGGGGGCGGGGAGAGCGCCATGGTCTCTTTCCTCCACGTCTGGGCGCTGGGGCACTTCGTGGACGCGGCCCGAGCCCTGGGCCGAACGGAGGACGCGGAGCAGTACCAGGCCATGCGCCGGGGCGTTATGGAGATCTGCCGGCGGGAGCTGTGGGACGGGGACTGGTATCTCCGGGGCGTCACCGCCGACGGGCGGAAGATTGGGACCCATGCCGACGCGGAGGGCCGGGTCCACCTGGAGAGCAACGCTTGGGCGGTGCTGTCCGGCGCGGCGGAGGGAGAGCAGGCCCTCCGGGCGATGGACGCGGTGGACCGGAGTCTCTACACCGATTACGGCCTGCGGCTCAACGCCCCGTCCTATACCCGGCCCGACGACGCCATCGGCTTCATCACACGGGTGTACCCCGGCGTGAAGGAGAACGGGGCCATCTTCTCCCACTCCAATCCCTGGGCCTGGTGCGCCGAGGCCATGCTGGGCCGGGGGGAACGGGCCATGAAATTTTATAAAGCCCTGTGCCCCGCCGCCCAGAATGACAAGATTGAGATACGCCAGAGCGAGCCCTACTCCTACTGCCAGTTTGTCATGGGGCCCGACCACAGCGCCTTCGGCCGGGCCCGGCACCCCTTTATGACCGGATCCGCCGGGTGGAGTTACTTTGCGGCCACCCGGTATATCCTGGGCGTGCGGCCCCAGTTCGGCGGGCTGCTGGTAGACCCCTGCGTCCCGGCGGACTGGAGGCGGTTTGCGATCACCCGGGTCTGGCGGGGAGCCGTCTACCATATCACCGTGGAAAACCCGGACGGGGTGGAGAAGGGCGTGGCCTCCGTCACCTGCAGCGGACAGGCCATCAAGGGACTTATCCCGGCCCAGCCCGCCGGAAGCGTCAATGAAGTGGTGGTCACCATGGGAAGGAGAGAGCTTGTATGAGCGTCCAATTCGGCACCGGCGGCTGGAGAGCCGTCATCGGAGACGGCTTTACCAAGGCCAACGTCCAGCGGCTGGCCGCCGCCCTGGCCCGGAAGATGAAGGAAGAGGGCGCGGCCCAGCGGGGGTTTCTCATCGGCTACGACCGGCGTTTCCTCTCCAGGGAGGCCGCCCACTGGGCCGCCGAGGTCATGGCCGGGGCGGAGGTGCCCTGCATGGTGGTGGAACGGGAGGCTCCTACGCCCCTCATCATGTTCGCCGTAAAATACTATGAGCTGTCCTACGGCATGGCGGTAACGGCCAGCCACAACCCGGCCCTGTACAACGGCGTGAAGGTCTTCACCAAGGGGGGCCGGGACGCGGACGAAACCGTCACCCGGAGCATCGAGGAGGATATCGCCGCCCTGCCGGAGGGGGAGATTCCCGCCGTCCCGTATGAGGAAGGGGTGCGGACGGGAAGGATTCAGATCGTCGACCCTATGAACCCGTATATTGACGCGATCATCCGCTCGGTAAATATGGACGCCATCCGCTCTCGGGGGCTGAAGGTGGTGCTGGACCCCATGTTCGGCGTGTCCAAGACGGCGCTGAGCACCATCCTCATCACCGCCCGGTGCGACGTGGACGTGATCCACGAGCGGCGGGACGCCCTGTTCGGAGGCCGTCTCCCGGCTCCCAACAGCAAGACCCTGGTCGGCCTGCGGTCCTTCGTGGTGGAAAACGGCTGCGACATCGGCATCGCCACCGACGGGGACGCGGACCGGCTGGGTATCATCGACGACCGGGGGGATTTCCTCCACCCCAATAAGATCCTGGTGCTGCTGTATTACTACCTGCTGAAATACAAGGGCTGGCACGGGGCGGCGGTGCGCAATCTGGCCACCACGCATCTGCTGGACGCCGTGGCGGCGGAATTCGGCGAAACCTGCTACGAGGTGCCCGTGGGCTTCAAGCACGTGTCCGGCAAGATGCTGGAGACCGGGGCGGTCATCGGCGGGGAGAGCTCCGGCGGCCTCACCGTCCGGGGCCACATCCAGGGCAAGGACGGCATCTACGCCGCCGCCCTGCTGGTGGAGATGCTGGCCACCACCGGCCGAAGCCTGTCGGAGCTCTATCAGGAGATTACGAAGCGCTGCAGCGCCTTCGAGATGGTGGAACGGGGCTACCGCTTTTCCCAGGAGGAAAAGGAGCGCATCCACCGGCAGGTCATGGTGGACAAGCTGCTGCCCGATTTCGGGCGGGACATGGAACAAGTGAGCTATACCGACGGCTGCAAGGTCCGCTTCAAGGGCGGCGGCTGGGTAGTGGCGCGATTTTCCGGTACGGAGCCCCTGCTGCGGGTATTCTGCGAGATGTCCGGCGAAAAAGAGGCGGCGGATACGGCGGCCTGCATGGAGCGCTTCCTGGGCCTGGAGGGCCGGAATATCGAGTGAAGCAAAAGGGGCTGCAGGGCAGCCCCTTTTGTCCTGGGAAGCACTGGAAATCCCTGGGCCGTCGTGGTATCATGGACTTGACGGAAAGGAGGGCTGCCTCATGGAGCATACAAAGAGATCCCTGCGGGGACAAATGACCTTTATCATCCTGCTGTGCTGGCTGCTGCCCATGCTGCTGGCGGCCGGGGCGCTGGGGGGATACCTGGCCTTTGGCCTGGGCCGTCAGTCCCGGCGAGCCGCGGCGGAGCAGTTCCAGCTCAATCTCCAGATGGGGGCCGACCGGGTGGAAAGCGCCGTGGAGGCCAGCCGCCTGCCCTCCTACGACCCGGAGCTGCGGGAGGCCTGGTCCCAGTACCGGCAGGAGGGAAATTATGCCCTTCTATACCGCCGCTGCTCCGCTCTGTTCACCCGGCTGTACCAGTCGGACAGCCGGTTTCGCTATGCCGTGTTCTGCTTCTCCGACGACCCGGAGGACCGGGCCATCACCGTGGTCAACGGCAGCTCGGGCTCCTCGGAGCGCCAGGCGCGGGAGCGCTGGCGGGGCGATCTGCCCGCTGTGGCGGAGCTGGCCGCGGGCCTGGACACCGCCGTTGGCTTTCTGGAGCGGGACGGGCAGGTCTATTTGGTGCGCAACCTGGTGGACTCCGGCTACCGGACCATCGGCGTGCTGTCCCTGGCGCTGAACCAGTCTTATTATTTTGAGGACCTGTCTCTGCTCAGCTGGGCCTCGGCGGTGTCGGTGGAGCTGGAACCGGATTCCATCCTCACCGTCAAGGGGGAGGCTCCGCCCCGGAACGGGGACGGTGTACTGGAGGCGGTGGTAAATAAGCGGGACTTTGTCCTGCGGGGCCGGGCGGCAGTAGACTATCAGGTTCTGCTGGCGGGCTTTGAAGCCTACCGCTATGTCCTGGGAGCCATGGCCCTGTCTCTGCTTCTCCTGCTGCTGTTCACCTTCCGCTTTTTCCGGCGGAAAATTTCCCGTCCCATCCAGGCGCTGATGGCCGGGGCGGCGGACATTCAGGAGGGCCAGTGGGGCCGGCGGATCGAGTGCGAAACGGGCAGCCGGGAATTTGAGTACCTCACCGCTTCCTTCAACCGGATGTCCGCCCAGCTGCAAAACCAGTTCGACTGTCTCTACCAGGAGGAGCTGGCCCGGCGGGACGCTCAAATCAAAGCCCTTCAATCCCACATCAATCCGCACTTCCTGAACAACACCCTGGAGACCATCAACTGGCAGGCCCGCATGAGCGGGGACGTGAAGGCATCTAAAATGATCGAGGCGCTGTCCACCGTACTGGACGCCGCCCTGGACCGAAAGGGAAGACCGGAGGTCCGGCTGGCGGAGGAGATGACCTATGTCAACGCCTATCTCTATATCGTCTCCCAGCGGTTCGGCAAGCGGCTCGCCGTGGACATCGACCTGCCGGGCGAGCTGATGGACTGCATGGTGCCCCGACTGATTCTCCAGCCGGTCATTGAAAACGCGGTGGAGCACGGTATCGGCCCAGGGGGAGCGGGGCGGGTGGCCCTGCGGGGCTATGTGAAGGACGGCTTCCTCGTTTTAGAAATTGAGAACAACGGCGGCCTGCCGCCGGAGGACGAGGCGCACATTGCGCGGCTGCTTTCCCCGGACCACGACATGGCGGCGGAGCCGTCGGGCAACATCGGCATCGCCAATGTGAACCAGCGCCTGCGCATCCTCTACGGACCGGAATGCGGCCTGGCCATCTTTTCCGGCCAGGGCGACCTGGTTACCGCCCGGCTCACCGTGGCCCTTCCCCGGGAGGAGGACGGCTCCCGCGCCCCGTCTCCCTCTGAGGGATGACGCTGCCCTTTTTTGCCTCCGGTTGTCTCGGCCGCTTGGCTCTCCGCGCTTCCTCGCAAGAATATACAAGAAATGGCAATTTCGGCTATTCGCCCCAAGCCAAAAAGGGTGTATGATGATATTGCACAAAGGGAAGCGCGGAATGCGCGATGAATTATGGAGGTTTTGCTATGAAACAGAAGAGATTTCTTGCCCTGCTCCTTGCCGCCGTGATGCTCACCGGTCTGCTGGCGGGCTGCGGAGGAACATCGGGAGGAAGCGGCTCCGGTTCCGGGTCCAATTCCGGCGGTCAGGACGCCGCGAAGCCTTCCTCCTCCTCCGTGGAGCTGAACGTGGTCACCTCCTACGGCGGAGACGACGGCCACCGGAAGGACTATGAAAACGCGGTCAAGGGCTATGAGGAGGCCACCGGGAACAAAGTCCTGGACGCCTCCGCCACCTCCAACGAGGAGTGGAAGGCCAAGGTGCTGACCGACTTTGAGACGGGCACGGAGCCCGACGTGCTGTTCTTCTTCACCAACGCCGATGCCGAACCCATCGTGAAGGCGGGCAAGGTGGTGGACATCGCGACCATCCGGGCCGAGTACCCCGACTATGGCTCCAACATGCGCGACTCCATGCTGGCCGTGGCCTCCGACGGGAAGAACTACGCCGTCCCCTCCTCCGGCTTCTGGGAAAACATGTTTGTCAACACCAAGGTCCTCTCCGACTGCGGCGTGGCCATCCCCGGCCCCGACTATACCTGGGACCAGTTCCTGACGGACTGCCAGGCCATCAAGGACAAGGGCTACACCCCCATCGCCTGCTCCCTGTTCGAGGTGCCCCACTACTGGTTTGAGTTCTGCGTGATGAACAACGGCACCCTGGCCAATCAGCTGGATCTGCCCGCCTCTGCGGACGACGCCGCCGGGCAGAAGTGGGTAGCCGCCCTCAACGACATCAAGGACCTGTATGAGAAGGGCTTCTTCCCCGCCAACACCCTGACCGCCACCGACGCCGAGACCGTCCAGCTCTTCGGGGACGGCGAGGCCGCCTTCCTCATTGACGGATCCTGGAAGGTCACCCACTTTGTGGACAATTACCCCGAGCATCTGGATGAATTTGCCATCTCCTATGTCCCCGCCAAGGGGGAGCGCAAGGCCAGCGAGGCCATCGGCGGCATCTCCATGGGCTACTTCATCACCAAAAAGGCCTGGGACGACCCCGCCAAGCGGGAGGCGGCGGTGCAGTTCGTGGAGCACATGACCTCCGATGAGGTGATGAGCACCTTTGTCACCACCGAGGTCACCGCCCTGAAAAACGGAGCCTCTCCCTCCGGCCTGAACGCGCTCCAGCAGTCCGCGGCGGACGCCAACGCCAACATCACCGGCGTGGTGGGAGCCGTCCAGGACACGGTGTCCAGCGAGTGCAAAACGGACCTGTTCGGCAACGTGCAGAACGTGGTCACGGGAGCCATGACCGCCGAGGACGCCGTCAGCTCCGCCATCGCATTGAACTGATTCGGCGCTGAAAGGCCCCGCCTACCGGGCGGGGTCTTTTTCCAAAACTACGGCAAGGGAGTGACCGCGCATGAACTCCAGCTCGACCCTGTATAAAAAGAAAGGCCCCCTGGCGGTCTTTCTGGTCCCGGCTTTCGCGTTCCTGATTTTATATCTCTACTATCCCTTCCTGCAGAACATTATCAACAGCTTCTCCGACATCACCGGCCTGGGCACCCCCGCCCAGGGGCTGAACGACCCCTGGTGGTCCAACTACGCGGAGCTGGTCACGGACCCGGCCCGGGGCACCGCGCTGAAAAACACCCTGATTCTTACCGTCTGCACCG
>VSMY01000190.1 GCA_009773995.1 Oscillibacter sp.
TTCGTCGGCAGCGTCAGATGTGTATCCCAGTCAGAGACGGGGCCGCCCTCGCCCACGTTGGGCAGGGGGATCATGGGCTCATCCGCGTTGACGGTCCTCCCCGAGGGGGAGGAAGATTGCCGCGTTACATTCTGTTCCATATATGCAGCCGGAATCGAAATTCCGGCGTCCTCCTTTCATAATGGGGCTATGACAGTCTATGCCGGAGCCCCCGCCCCGGTTCATGATGCAAGAATGATGGAAGGGCGATGCAGACTATATCCCAAAGCGCCCTGACAAAGGAAGTGAGTTCCGTGAACAAAATCCTCATCGCCGAGGACGAGGCCCCCATTGCCAACCTCATCAAAACCGCCCTGGAGGGGGCGGGCTACCGCTGCGCCTGGGCCGGCGACGGCGCGGACGCGGCGGACAAGCTGGAATCCCAGCCCTTCGACCTGGCCCTGCTGGACGTCATGCTTCCCAAGGCCGACGGCTATGAGGTTCTGGAGTACTGCAAGAGCCTGGAGGTACCGGTGATTTTCCTCACCGCCAAGGGAGAGCTGGAGGACCGAGTGAAGGGCCTCCGCCTGGGGGCGGAGGACTACATCGTCAAGCCCTTCGAGCTGATGGAGCTGCTGGCCCGGGTGGAGACCGTGCTGCGCCGCTGCGGGAAGACGGGGCGGGTCCTCTCCCTGCCGCCGGACGTGGAGATCGACACCGCCAGCCGGGTGGTGCGGAAGGGCGGGACCCCCGTGGCCCTGACCGCCAAGGAGTACGACCTACTGCTCCTCTTCCTCCAGAACAAAAACATCGCCCTCTACCGGGACCGCATTTATGAGAAAGTCTGGGGGGAGGAATTTCTGGGGGACAGCCGGACCGTGGACCTTCACATCCAGCGGATGCGGAAGAAGCTGGGCCTGGAGAACCGCCTGGTGGCCGTCTATAAGGTGGGCTACCGGCTGGAGGTATAGCGATGAGGCTCTTCTGGAAGCTCTTTTGCAGCATGGTCCTCATCACGGCCCTGGCCTGCTCCGCCGGGGGCTACGCCCTCATCAACACCCAGTTTCACACCTCCCTGGACCGGGAGGTGGCGGCGCTGTACGAGGAGAACGACCTCCTGCGCTTCGCCCTGGCCCAGGAGCTGGCCTTTAACCCCATGTATACCCGCCAGGAGCTGGCCAAGGCCGCCGAGGGCATCACCATCACCACGGGACGGGGCGCCGTCTCCTTTCGCCTCAGCGACGAGGAGGGCTATACCCGCGGCAGCAGCGGGGTTTTTCCGGTGGGGGCGGCGGCTCTCACCGCTCAGCTCCCCGCGGGACAGCGGGGCTGGGTGATGGAGGCCCTGGGGGACGGACGGATTTTCCTCCACGCCGCCAGCCCCCTGGCCCTGGAGGACGGCATCCTCTACCTGGAGAACTGCCGGGAGGTAGGCGAACTGTTCCGCTCCCGGGCGGAACAGTACCAGAGCTTTTTCTCCCTGATGCTGGCCCTCACCGGGGCGGTAGGGCTCTTGTCCCTGGCGGTGGCGGCCATGCTGGCCCGGCCCCTGGCCCGCCTGTCCGCCGCCGCCCGGCGCATGGCGGAGGGGGAGCTGGACCAGCGGGTCCAGGTGAACGGGGACGACGAGATCGCCCAGCTCTCCGCCGACTTCAACGTCATGGCCCTGCGCATCCAGCGGCAGGTGGCGGAGCTGAAGGCCGCCCAGCGCCGCCAGGAGGACTTCATCGCCAGCTTTGCCCACGAGATCAAGACGCCCCTGACCTCCATCATCGGCTACGCGGACCTGCTCCGCTCCCGCCCCGCCTCAGAGGAGCAGGGCCGGGAGAGCGCCGGATACATCTTCGGCGAGGGGCGGCGGCTGGAGGCCCTGAGCCGGAAGCTGCTGGACCTCATCGTCCTGGGGCGGCGGGACTTTTCCTTCCGGCCCGTGCCCCTGGACGCCTTTTTGCAGCGGGTAGCCGGGGTCATGGAACCGCCTCTCCGGGAAGCGGGAATCCGCCTGACTCTCCGGGCCGTGAATATCCCGGCCCGGATGGAGCCGGATTTGATGGAGACCGTCTGCGTGAACCTGCTGGACAACGCCCGGAAGGCCATGGAGGGCGGCGGGGAGGTTCTGCTGGAGGGCTTGGCGGAGGGGGACGGCTGTATCATCCAGGTCACCGACCAGGGCAAGGGCATCCCGGGGTCGGAGCTGGAACGGGTGACGGAGGCGTTCTACATGGTGGACAAGTCCCGCTCCAGGGCCCAGGGAGGCGCGGGGCTGGGCCTGGCCCTGTGCAGCCGCATTGTGGAGCTCCACGGAGGGACGCTGGAGCTGGAGAGCGCGCCGGGCCGGGGCGCCCGGGTCCGGGTTCATCTGAGAGGAGGCGAGGAATCGTGCGAAACTGGAAAAACTGGCTCTTCCCCCTGCTGACGGCCCTGACCGTAACGGCCCTGGCCCTGCTGCCCCTGCGCCTGTCCACCCTGGAGGACGGTGAGCTCACCGGGACCGTCCACGCCGAGCCCCTGACGGCGGACAACAACTTTCCCTCCAGGCCCCCGGAGCTCCCTGGCCGGGTGCGGCTGCTGGCACAGTACCAGTCTGCTCCCGACCTTCTGACCATCGTGGGACAGGAGCCGGAGGCGAAAAAGCGGGAGGAGCTGTCCGCCCAGGCCCGGAGGGAGCTGGAGCGGCTGGCGGAGCTGGGCGTCCTGCCCGAGAAGTCCAATACCTACGACGCGGAGTTTTACGCCGGGCTTCTCTACCTCCGGGACCAGCGGGACCTGTCCAGCGCCGCCTTTTCCCTTCTGAACACCTACGACAAACAGACCAGAGAATACCTCTCCTTTTATCTGGACGGAGAATCCGGGCAGATCTTATCGCTGGAAATGAATTCGGAACTGCTCTGGGAGTTTTCCGCCTCAGCGCAGAGCATAGGCCGGACCTTTTTTGACGGGCTGGGATTGGAGTATGAGCTGCTGAACGACGCACAGGAGGACTTCGCCGCCTTCCGGCCGGTGGGCAGCGCCGCCGTCTATTGGGTCCGCCGGTATGACGATTATCTCGGCATTACCCTGGAGGTGGACTGGGAGGCGGCGGACGACGAGCTCCGGGCCGCCATGGGCTATCCGCCTAAGTCCGAAATCTCCGTGGATGCAGATTCGATGCAAAAATGGTGAGGCTTTGATGCAGGAATGTTTCGGTTTCGACGGGGACAAGCCGTATCATAGAGACAGTTCAAGAGCAAAGGAGCTGTTTCCATGTCCGTTCATTCCTGCATCCTGCATGACTTCCCTCTCCCGGACCGGGAGTACTACGCCGCCGCCCCCGTGCAATGGGACGAGCCGACGGTTTCCAAGCCCCGCCGCCGCCTCGCGCCCTCCCGGCGGAGAAACCGGCGGTCTCCTCTGCCCCTTCTGCTTCTCCTGGGGCTGACGCTGTTCGCCGGCGGCTTCCTGCTGGGCCGGGCGGGAGCCGTAGGC
>VSMY01000191.1 GCA_009773995.1 Oscillibacter sp.
CCCCCCCCCCCGCCCCGTGCTGGGCCGAATGTGCCGTTATCCCAGCGCCACGTCCAGCACCATCATGATGAGAAACCCCGTCACAAATCCGCAGGTCCCCGCCCGGCTGTGGGCCTGGGGCACCAGCTCCTCCACCACCACGTACAGCATGGCTCCCGCGGCGAAGCTCAAGAGCCAGGGCATCAGCGGCTGGGCCCAGGCCGCCGCCAGTACCACCAGCACGCCGAAGAGGGGCTCCACGACGCCGGACATCATGCCGCCCCAGAAGGCCCGGAAGCGGCTCCGGCCCTCCTGCCGCAGGGGCAGGGCAATGGCCGCCCCCTCGGGGAAGTTCTGGATGCCGATGCCCATGGCCAGGGCCGCCGCGCCGGCGAAGTTCTCCCCCCTTGCCGCCAGGGCGAAGGCCAGCCCCACCGCCATGCCCTCCGGCACGTTATGTAGGGTGATGGCCGTCATGAGAAGGGTGTTCTGCCGCCAGGCGTCGTTGACCTCCTTCTCCCGCCGCAGACGGGGCAGCAGCGCGTCCAGCGCCGCCAGGAACACGACTCCCAGCAGCATTCCCGCCGCCGCCGGAAGCCAGCCGGGGACCCGCCCCTCCTCCGACGCCTGGTCGATGGCGGGAAGCAGCAAACTCCACACGGAGGCCGCCGTCATCACCCCGGCGGCAAAGCCCAGCATCGCCTTTTGAAACCGGGGCTTGGGCTCCCCGGAGAGAAAAAACACCATGGCGGCACCCAGGGTGGTCATCAAAAACGTGAAGCCCGTGCCCAGGGCGGCCCAGCCAAGAGACCGCAGCATACACATCAACGCCTTATTTTCGATTCAGGCGGCCCAGGGTCCCGGTCCGCCCGTATGCCAGTATAAGCGGAGAGGTCAGAAGTGGTGCTTGCTTTCCGCCGGAAAGCGTGCTATACTGTAGACAATTCGATACAAGGCAAAGGGCCTCATATAAGCCCGCTGTATGGCGCGGGCGTTTCTACGGAGCCGCCGAAGGCTTCTCTATGGGTGTCTGTACGGAAGGGGAAGATTCCCCTTATCCGGGCAGGCGTCCTTTTTGTTTTTGTACCGGCAAATATGAAAAGGGGTTGTTGGCATGTCGATTACCATTTTAAAGGGGACCGTCGTTTCCGCCCCGGCCCTGGGGAAACTGGACGTCACGGAACACGGCTGTCTTGTGGCGGAGGACGGAAAAATCACCGGGGTCTTCTCCGCCCTGCCGGAGCAGTACGCCGGGGCGGCGGTGGAGGACTATGGGGATGCGCTGATTTTACAGTCCTTCGCGGATCTGCACCTCCACGCGCCCCAATATCCTATGCTGGGCATGGGCATGGACCTGCCGCTTTTGGACTGGCTGAACGCCTACACCTTCCCCACCGAAGCCCGCTTCGCCGACCCGGACTACGCCCGGGAGGTTTACCGAAAGCTTGCCCAAGAGCTCATCGAGAACGGGACCACAAGGGTGTGCATGTTCTCCTCCCTCCACCGCCGGGCGACGCTGATTTTGATGGAGGAGCTGGAAAAGGCCGGGGTCACGGGCTATGTGGGCAAGGTGAACATGGACCGCAACGGCATTCCCTCCCTCCAGGAGGAGACGGAGGACTCCAAGCGGGAGACCCTCCGCTGGCTGGAGGAGTGCCAGGACTTCCGGCACGTCAAGCCCATTCTCACCCCCCGGTTCACCCCCTCCTGCACGAATGAATTGATGGATTTCCTGGGAAAGCTGGCGGCGGAGCGGGGCCTCCCCGTCCAGTCCCACCTGTCGGAGAACACCGGGGAGATCGCCTGGGTCCAGGAGCTGCACCCGGACTGCGGCCAGTACTGGGAGACCTACGCGAAATACGGCCTCTGGACGGATAAGACCCTGATGGCCCACTGCGTCTGGTCCGACCAGCGGGAGCGGGCGGCCATGCGCACCGCCGGGGTCACCGTGGTCCACTGCGCGGATTCCAACCAGAACCTCTGCTCCGGCGTGGCCCCGGTCCGGGTGATGCTGAACGAGGGACTGAAGGTGGCCCTGGGCAGCGACGTCGCCGGAGGGGACCGCCTGAACATGTTCGACGTAGTGGCGGCCTCCATCCGGGCCTCCAAGGCCCGGCGGGTCCTGGACGAATGGGGCACGGATTTCCTCACCGTGGCGGAGGGGTGGTACCTGGGCACCTCCGCCGGGGCGGCGTTCTTCGGGGAACAGCCGGGCTTCGCGCCGGGGAACCGCCTCCACGCCATTGTGCTGGAAGACGGCGCCCTTCCACAGCCCCATCCCCTGACGGCTCAGGAGCGGCTGGAGCGCTGCGTCTACCGGCGGCAGAGGGACGCTGTCCGGGCCGTATGGAGCGACGGGAGAAAGGTCTACTCCGCCAACTGAACGAAGAGACGGGACTGCTTTTGCAGTCCCGTCTTTTTCAGGAGCAGATGGAGTCCCCGTTCTCCAGCATCCACCCGCCGGGGTAGGTATCCGAGGCGTCCGCGTCCAGATTGGTCAGCTCCTTCCAGCCCTCGTCCAGGCCGAAGGCCCCGCCGGACCGGACCGCCGTGCGGCCGTAAATGTCCCGTATGACCGCCGCGATCTGGAACACGTCCCCGTCCTCCGCCGGGACCTCCTGGGGCGTAAAATAGAAGTTAAGCCACTGGTAGCCTCTGGTGCCGCCCCCATCGTTCTGCCGGAGCTTATCCAGGGCCTTCCACTGCTCCCCGGTGAGGACCTCGGTCTCCTCCTCCACCAATCCCGGCGTTATGGTGAAGACCGCCCAGTCCACCAGCTTCTGGTTTTTGAACAGGCCCACCCGCAGGCTTTCCAGCTCCGCCACGGGCAGGGCGTTCCCGGAGAGCCCCGGCGATGTGCCGTCCGGATTCCAGTCCAGGTGGCCGTATTGCTCCGCCGTCGCCGTCAGGACAAAGGCCCCGTTTTCCACCGCCTTATAGGCCAAGGCATAGTCCGCCCGGACCGCCGGGAAGGTCTGGCCGTAGAGCCCCGTGTAACGCTCCAGCACCTGGGTCTGCCGGGTCCCGTCGGGGCAGACGAAGGCCACGCTGACGCTGATGTCCTCCGCCAGGCCGCACCGCAGTTCCGCCGTGAACCGCTGGCCCTCCTGCCGCTCCGCCCGGGCGGCAGGGTTCTGCCTTCCGCCGCTTACGGCGTAGAACTCCGCCGTCATGCCCTCCACGAAATTCTTGGGCACGGCGTAGGCCTGGAAAAACGCCTGGCTGGCGGAGGGGTCCGCCCCTGCCAGCGTGGTTCCGTAGTCGGCGGTGACGGCGTTCTGCTCCCGCAGAAGCTCCTCCACCCGGCTGGAGACTTCGTTTATCTGGAGGTTTACGCCCCCCTCCACCCGGTTAATGGCGGCCTGGCGCTGGGAGCCGTTCCGGGTCAGCTGGTCCAGCCGCCAGGAAAAGCCCCCCCGGGCCA
>VSMY01000192.1 GCA_009773995.1 Oscillibacter sp.
ATGTACATGATCTACGGCCGCCAGTCCTGCGACACCCGGAAGCTGGAGGAGGGCGCGTCCATCGACGTGGGCAACGCGAAATTCGGCGGCCAGGAGGCCCTGGTGGTCCTGGACCATGTGTTCATCCCCAACGAGTACATCTTCTTAAACGGCGAGTATGAGTTCGCCGGGATGATCGTGGAGCGCTTCGCGGGCTACCACCGGCAGAGCTACGGCGGCTGCAAGGTGGGCGTGGGCGACGTGGTCATCGGCGCGGCGGCCCTGGCGGCGGAGTACAACGGCGTGGAAAAAGCCAGCGCGGTCAAAGACAAGCTCATCGAGATGACCCACCTGAACGAGACCCTGTACTGCTGCGGCATCGCCTGCTCCTCCCAGGGCTTCAAGACCAAGGCAGGTAACTACCAGATCGACCTGCTGCTGGCCAACGTCTGCAAGCAGAACGTCACCCGCTTCCCCTACGAGATCGTGCGCCTTGCCGAGGACGTGGCCGGCGGCCTGATGGTCACCATGCCCTCTCAGAAGGACTTCGAGTCCGACACGGTGGTGGGCCGGAACGGCGAGACCATCGGGGACATCTGCAACAAGTTCTTCGCCGCCCGGGAGGGCGTCTCCACCGAGGACCGCCAGCGCATTATGCGGTTCCTGGAGAACATGTGCCTGGGCGCGGCGGCCGTGGGCTATCGGACCGAGTCCATGCACGGCGCGGGCTCTCCCCAGGCCCAGCGCATCATGATTGCCCGCCAGGGCAACATCCAGGGCAAGAAGCAGTTTGCCAAGGACATCGCGGGCATCCAATAAAGACTCCCTACACCCGGAACAGGCTCCGGGAAATCCGGAGCCTGTCCACATAAATCCGTTTCCAAAATTTTAAATAAGGAGAGAACATCACATGGATTTCAATCTGAGCCGTGAGCACCAGCTGATCCGGAAGATGATGGCCGAGTTCACCGAGAACGAAGTAAAGCCCATCGCCGCCGAGACCGACCTGAACAGCGAGTACCCCCGGGAGAACATCGAGAAGCTGTTCAACCTGGGCGTCATGGGTATGTGCGTGCCCAAGGAATACGGCGGCACCGGCGCGGACCCCCTGGCCTCCGCCATCTGCATCGAGGAGCTGAGCAAACAGTGCGCCTCCACCGGCGATATCGTGGCCACCCACAACGGCCTGTGCTGCGACCCCATCCTGACCCACGGCACCGAGGAGCAGAAGAAAAAGTACCTCCCCATGCTGACCACCGGCCATAAGGTCGGCGCCTTCGCCCTCACCGAGCCCAACGCGGGTTCCGACGCCTCCAAGGGCCAGACCGAGGCCAAGCTGGAAGGCGACCACTATGTGATGAATGGGTCCAAAATCTTCATCACCAACGGCTATGTCGCCGACGTCTTCGTGGTCTTCGCCATGACCGACAAAACCAAGGGCACCAAGGGCATCTCCGCCTTCATCGTGGAGAGCAGCTTCCCCGGCTTCTCCGTCGGCAAGCACGAGGTGAAGATGGGCCTCCACGGCTCCCCCACCGCCGAGATCGTGTTCACGGACTGCATCGTCCCCAAGGAGAACATGCTGGGCAAGGAAGGCCGGGGCTTCCCCATCGCCATGCAGACCCTGGACGGCGGCCGCATCGGCATCGCCGCCCAGGCCCTGGGCATCGCCGAGGGCGCGCTGAACGAGGCCAAGGAGTACACCAAGGGCCGCGTACAGTTCGGCAAGCCCATTTCCAAGTTCCAGAACACCCAGTTTACCTTCGCCGACATGGAGATGGGCTGCGAGGCGGGCCGCCTCCTGACCTATCAGGCCGCCGTCCTCAAGGGACAGGGCGTCCGCTACACCAAGGAGGCCGCCATGGCCAAGCTCTGGTGCTCCGAGCACGCCATGAAAACCACCACCAAGGCGCTGCAGATGTTCGGCGGCTACGGCTACACCAAGGACTATCCCATGGAGCGCATGATGCGGGACGCCAAGATTACGGAAATCTACGAGGGCACGTCCGAGGTCCAGCGCATCGTCATCTCCGCGAATATGGGACTGTAAGAGGAGGAGGAAACGACTATGAAAATCATTGTCTGTGTCAAGCAGGTCCCCGATACCTCCGGTAAAGTCGCCGTCAACCCCGACGGCACCCTGAACCGGGCTTCCATGCAGACCATCACGAACCCCGACGACATGAACGCCGTCGAGGCCGCCCTGAAATTAAAAGACGAAACCGGCTGCAAGGTGATTGTGGTCACCATGGGCCCGCCCCCGGCGGCCTCCATGCTCCGGGAGCTCATGGCCATGGGCGCGGACGAGGCCGTGCTGGTCTCCGCCCGTGAGTTCGGCGGCTCCGACACCTACGCCACCTCCCAGATCCTGGCCGCCGCCGTGGATACCATCGGCGTGGAAAAGGACGACGTGGTCATGTGCGGCCGCCAGGCCATCGACGGCGACACGGCCCAGGTGGGCCCCCAGATGGCCGAGAAGCTGGGCCTGCCCCAGGTCACCTACGCCGCCGACATCCACAAGGACGGGGAAAACATCACCGTCAAGCGGATGCTGGAAGACGGCTATATGACCATCAAAGTCAAGACCCCCTGCCTGCTGACCTGCATCAAGGAGCTGAACGAGCCTCGCTACATGTCCATCGGCGGCATCTATGAGACCTACAACAAGCCCCTGGCCACCTTCGACTATGAGAAGCTCAAGGACCACCGGCTCATCGACCCCTCTACTATCGGCCTGAAGGGCTCCCCCACCAACATCTTCAAGAGCTTCACCCCGCCCCAGAAAGGCGTCGGCGTGATGCTGGAGGGCAACGGCAAGGAGACCTGCGAAGAGCTGGCCGCCATCCTCATCAAGAAACACATCATCTGAGAAGGGAGTATATAAATTATGTCTAATTTTAACAGCGCGGATATCGCTGCCTTCAAGGACGTTTGGGTCTTCTGCGAGCAGCGCGAGGGCAAGCTGATGCCCACCGACTTCGAGCTGATTTCCAAGGGCCGTGACCTGGCCAACGAGCTGGGCGTGAACCTCTGCGGCCTCCTCCTGGGCGGCGAGGGCATCGAGGCCGCCGCGAAAGAGCTGGGCGGCTACGGCGCGGACAAGGTCTACGTCTGCGAAAGCCCCATGCTGTCCGTCTACAACACGGACGCCTACGCCAAAGTCATCTGCGACGTCATCGAGGAGCTGAAGCCCGAGGCGTTCCTGATTGGCGCGACGAACATCGGCCGTGACCTGGCCCCCCGCTGCGCGGCCCGGCTCCACACCGGCCTGTGCGCCGACTGCACGCATCTGGACATCGACGTGGCCAACTACATCCAGTTCCTCCGCGAGGCTTCCACCCTGGACGTGGACGGCCAGAAGTGGGA